>JALZHG010000115.1 GCA_030914045.1 Chloroflexota bacterium
GAGTTCTTCTAAATTCGCAATTCGAAATTGCAATTTCCAAATCATCTTCCCAGTTGCTCGGCTACCTGTCGCTCCAGGTCGCTTTGTGAGGCGAGGCCCTCTTCCTGGAGGAGTTGGGAGAGGAAGGTGTGTATCTGGGGGCGGTATGGCTCCACGAAGAGGGACATGATGGCTTCACGCCAGGCGGCTTGGCGGTCTCCCCTGGCGTGGAAGCCCCGTGCGGTGGTGAGGTACTCCTCGCCTATAAGGTAGAAGGGACCGGCGGTGCGATACAGGTTGGCGGCTGCCTCTGTGTCACCCGACGCCTGTAAGAGGCTGCCCTGTAGCGTGTGGAGGGATTGCAGACTGGGTGAAAAGGGAGGGTTGGCCTGCGACATGCGAGCTGCCATGCGCTGCAAGCTGGGTGTCACCTCGCCGGGGCTGTTCTCCTGGAGCACCAGCAGCCGGTGGAACTCACCCACGGAGGCGAATTGTGCCCTGGGGGAGGCGTTTCGCAGGGCCTCCAGGTAAGCGGGGTCGTTGAGCGCGTACGTTACCACCCAGTAGATGCTGCGGGGCGCGGGTTGTGCGTGCACCCTGGGGTCGAGGCCGGCCATGCTGGTCGCGGGTGGGCTGCCATGCCAGTAGAAGTCGAATACCTGCATGCTCTGGGGCGGCTCCTCCAGCAGCACGACTAGGTCGCCCGGCTGCGCGCGCTCGGAGAGATAGCGGGCTGCTCCCCGGTAGTCGGGCAGGAAGGAGAGTTGCTTGTGCTGCTCTGGGCTGAAATAGACGTACAGGCCAAGCCCGAACAACAGGAGCAGCCCCGCGCCCAACGCACCCGAAGCCGACCTCCCGACCGCCTTCCAGTTCGCAGGCAACAGCGTGCGCGCTCCTACCACCGCGTTGGCGAGGAGCAGGAAGTAGAACGGCATCGTGAAGAGCACGTACCGCTGGAAGACCGTGTTGGTGGTCCTGAGCACCGCCATGAGCAGCGCGGGCACAAGCAGCATCAGCAGGCATAATAACACCGCACGGGACCGCCTCTGCCGGATGCCGAACAGCACGCCCAGCAGGGCCACAGCCGCGACTATCCAGTGCAGCGTCTTCTCGACTTCGCGCTCTACCCCGACCTGCCCCAGGCGGTTGAGCATACGGCCAAGCTGGTCGCCCACAGAAGCAAGCGAGAATTGCGACAGGTTGGGTGGGGTCCTGGGCACGCCCAGCATGTCGAGCAAGATTACTACGCTAATTGCGGCGATAATCACCACGCTGAGGATTGCGCCCCGAAGCTGTGCCCCGCCGCGCTGGCCGTCACGCCCCCGCCAGGTTCTGTAGAGCACCCACAGCAGGTAGGGTGCGAGCGCGGGCACCGCGAGGGTGAGCGCGTGGTAGGTCATGAGCAGGTTGGCGACCATGCTGCCCGCGAAAGCCAGCCACCAGCGGCGCTCCCCGGTCCGCTCTGACACGAGCAAGCAGTAGATCGAGAGGCCGGTGAACAGCGCCAGGAAAACGTAGGGCCGGGCATCCTGCGAGTGGCTGATGTGCACCGCTGAGAGCGCCACGAACAGGGCCGCGAGCAGCCCCTGCGCCCGCCCGAACATCTCCCGCCCCAACCCGTAGGCGACGGCAGGGGTCAGCAGCCCCGCGAGCACAGACGGCAGGCGCACGAGCACCGCGCTGGCCGTGGGGTCGAGCGGCTGGATGCTGAGCCAGACGAGCAGGTAATGGAGAGGGGTCTGCACGCGCATCCAGCCGAAGCGGTCGGTCAGGACCGCACCCAGGCCGCGTTGCGCCACCTGTATGGACGAGACCTCGTCGTACCAGAGGCCGTAGCAATCGAGGCAGTAGAAGCGCAGCCCAGCCGCTACGAGCACGAGGCCCATGAGCGAGAGCAGGGCAGGCGTCCGGGCCGCGCGGGTTGCCCTGGTGGTGTTAGCGGCAGGTTTGAGGGTGTTTATGGTGGGGGGGGCCAAGTTTGGTTTGTATCAGGCTTGGAAACGGAAAATAATAGCCTGTGGGTAGTCCACGACGGTCTTGTCCCAGTATACACCGAGAACACGCTAGGGCTGCGCGGGTTCCTCCGGCTGGGGTTGTGCGGGGTCGATGCCGTTGAAGTAGTCGCGCACCAGGTCTTTGTAGCCCTGGGGGATGTAGTCGCTGTTGAGGGCGTTGCCTGCCTGGTCGCGGTACTGCCCGTAGACCTGCTCGTAGGGCACCTGGGCGGGGCCGGTGTTATTGGCGTCGGTGTTGGTCGCCCCGGTGCTCTGCTCGCCGTCCGGGTCCTCCTGCCCCTGCAAGGTGACTGGGGTGAGAGCGGCGTTCACGTCCGGGCCGGGGGCGTACACAGGCTCGGTGTGGCCCTTGCCCCAGCCGTTGGAGGGTTGGCCCTGGTTGCCCTGCCCACCTTGCCCGCCCTGTCCGCCCCCTCCGCCTTGCTGGCCTTGACCCTGCCCCTGTTGCCCCTGTCCTTGCCCTTGCTGACCTTGACCTTGACCCTGTCCCTGGGCGGCTACCGGGGTACCCTGGCCGGGGGTGGTCTGCGCGAGCACGGGGGTGCCGGGCGTGCCCGTTCCGGCTGGCGTGCCTGAAACAGGTGAGCCAAGGACAATAGCCGTGCCGTTAGGTGTCACCGGGGTGCCTGACACAGGGCTGCCGTTAGACGCTACAGCCGTGCCCGACCTCGCAGTGCCATTCGCGTTGGCCTGGCTGGTGCCGCCTGGTCGCGGGGTGCCCGATTGTGCCTGCTCTCGTCCCGAGCGGGCGACGTTCGATTTGCTCTGCTGGATTTGGGAGAGGGCTTGCTCTACCTCCCGTTGGGTGGCTAGTTGCTGCCCGCGCTCGCGCACCTGTTCGCCCAGGTCCTTCATCGCCTGTTGCGCGGCCTGCGGGTCGTTGCTCTCCAGGCCGTTAGCCGCTTCGTTCAGCCGCCGCGCCATCTCAGGGTCGAGCGGGGCCACGTTCGCGCCCGCCTGCCGCATCGCCTCAGCCAGCGCCTTGCGCTCTTCGGGGGTCATCTTAGCGGCGTCTTTTCCTGCTTGCTCAAGCTGCTTGGCTGCCTCTTCGGTGTCACCACGGCGCAGGGCCTCGGCTGCCTTCTTAGCGGCGTCACTGCCCGAGGTCTCAAGCTGGCGAGCAAGCTGGTCCAGGGCCGCACGCTGGGCGGGGGACTGTGGGTCGAGGGCCTCTTGCAGCTTGCTCTCGGCCTCCGACAACCGCGCCACCGCCTCCTCCTTCGTGAGGTCCTCTCGGGCGAGTTCGTCTTGCAGGGCGGCAAGCTCCTTGAGCAGTTCCTGTAGCTCCGGGGTGGCGGCACTGGGGCTGGCCTCTATCGCCTTCTGCACCTCTTCCAGACGGGCTTTCTCGGCCTCTATCTGCGCCCGCACCTCTGGGTCTCGCGTGAAAATGGCCGGGTTGGGCACCAGCACGGCGAACGCGAAAAGGGCGAGCATCGCTACCAGAGGCATCAACTCCCGGCGTTGCACGCGCAAAGGCAGGTCTTTACCCGGCGCGATTCGCCGAGCGACGGTGAGTGCGTCGTCTAGCTGGGCTTCCCGCAGGGCCTGCATGCTGGCGGGGGCGGGCTTAATGGCATCTTCCAGCGCCGTGGATAGCCGCTCGTCCAGGGAGAGCGTTCGGTCGGCGCGCAGAGCGGTCTGCATCAGGTCGCGCGGCCGCAAGAGGGCGTACAACAACGCCGTGAGCACCGCCGCCGCAACCAGCCCAGCACCCACAAGCAGCAGGCCCACGAGTGGCAACATCCTCTCGAAGCGCCACACCGCCGCGAGCACCACCGCCCCCGCCACGCCCAGCATCGCCGCGACCGGCACCAGCCGCGCTGCCTCGATGAGCCGGAAGCGGGCCTGCACGCGCGCCAGCACGCCCTGTAGCTGTCTCAAGCGGGGGTCGTTCGGGGCTATGGTGGTCAGTTGGCTGGTCGCGTCCATAGTGTGATTATACCTTTAAGACGCAGGCGGCGGCCCCAGGGTTCCAATCAGGCTTGCGGCGGCTGGTTCTGGCCGGGTTGTTGTTCCACTCGTGCCACGTAGGGTGCCTCGGCGGGCGTGGCTGCCGGTGGGGGTGGCGCGGGCGGGGGTTGTTGGTCCGCCGTGGCGGCCTCCGCGGGCGCTAGCTCCTGGCTAGGCGGGGTCTTATTACCCTGCCGGGTGATGTGCACCGGCTGCACCGCGCGTATGGCTATCAGCACGAAGATGGTGCTGAAGATGAGGGCTTCGATGCAGAAGAGCAGCCAGGGCGACACTATGAACAGTTCCTTGCCGTTGAGGTATTGCGTGGAGCTATAGATGAACAAGGGGTCGCCGTTGGAGATGAACATCTCGCTGATTATCATGGCGATGAGCGGGTGGGACGACAGCACCAGGCCGCTGGTGTACCAGAACTCCGGCGTCTCGGTCATGTTGGGGCCGGTGCCCGAACTGGAATTGCCCGCAGTGGTGGTGATGATCAGATAGAGCACCGGGATGCCGATGAGTTGGAACAGCATCGTGCCGTAAGTGAGCACGTTGCTCGCCACGCTGCTCTTGAGTATCGAGGACCAGAAGATGCCCGCCGAGGCGAACAACAGCGCCGCCATGAGCATAACCACCTGCGACAGCACGATCTCCTCCGGCGACACGCCCCCGAACATGAAGGCCAGGCTCTCAAGCGGAGCTATGGCGATGATGAGCAGCACCACGTAAGAGAGGGCCGAGCCAAGCTTGCCGAAGATGACCGAGCGGGCGGGCAGCAGCGTAGTCATCAGTAGGTCGAAGGTCTTTTGCTCGCGCTCTGAGGTTATCGAGCCTGCGGTGAAGGCGGGGGTGAGCAACGCCACCATGATCATCTGGAAGACGACCAGCACGTAGAAGATGATCTTGCCCACCTGTGACGACTGCGGGCTGGTGAAGCCACTGTTGGAGGCGGCGGACACCATCCAGTAGAACAGCAGCGTCACGCCGGTGAGCACGATCAGGTAGATCGTCATCACGACGGCGGCGCGCGGCCCTCGCATGCGCCCCCGGAGTTCTTTCACAATGACTGGGTTGACTTGCATTATTGCACCGACCTTCTTTGGTGGACGATGGACGATAGACGATGGAGGAGTGGTTAGTGGTTAGTGGTTAGTGGTTAGATATGACCCAACAATACTAATCTTGGTGTGGTACTTGGCGTTCTTTGCGTCTTGGCGGTTTCGTCTTTCATCGTCCATCGCCCATCGTCCATCGCCCATCGTCCATCGTCCATCGTCCTCTTATTGCACCAAGCCTTTTGTGGTGCGCAGGAATATATCTTCAAGGTTGCCGGTTGCTTCCTCGAACCCGTAGACGGGGATGTCGCGGCCCACAAGCTGGGACAGGAGCATTTGCAGCAGCGTGTCGTCGCCGTTGACGCGGGTGTGGAGAGTAGCGGGGCCGGTTATGTATGGGAGGCCCTGTTCGGGTATGGTGCCGGGTGGCGGCGGTATGTGCGCACCCGCGTCCGGTGGTAGGGGGCTGCCGGGAGGTGCCGGGATGCCGACACCGCTGCCGTTGCCCTCGGCGACATGCGCGGCTACGGGGGTGGGTACTGGCAGGGGCATATTGCCCGCGCCTGGGCGGAAGTTTGGCGGGAGCACGCGCACGCTCAACACGCCCGACAGGGTGGATAGCAGCCTCGCGGCTTGGTCCGCTTTGTCGAGCACCCTCACGTATATCTCGCGAGCGGGCTGCATGGCGAAAAGGATATCCTGCACGCTCCCGTTGACCAGCAGCTTTCCCCGCTCGATGATCGCCACGTGGGTGCACATCTCCGCAAGCTCGGTGAGGATGTGGGAGGACACCAGGATCGTCTTGCCGAGACTGCGCAACTCCTTGAGCAGTTCCCTCAATTCGATGCGGGCGTGGGGGTCGAGGCCGGAGGCGGGTTCGTCCAGGATGAGCAGGTCGGGTTCGTGCACCAGAGTGCGGGCCAGGCACAGGCGCTGCTTCATACCGCGAGATAGCTCCTCCACGAAGCTGTCTTTCTTCACGTTCAGGTCCACCAGCGCCAGCAGGTCGTCTATCATCCCTTTGCGGCGCGCCTGAGGCACGTGGTAGGCGGCGGCGAAGAAGTCGAGGTACTCCCACACCTTCATGTTGTCGTACACGCCGAAGAAGTCGGGCATGTAGCCCACTTTGCGGCGCACCTCGTGGACCTCCCCGGTCACCGGGTAGCCCGACACCCACGCCTGCCCGCTAGTAGGCTCCAGCAGGGTAGCCAGGATGCGCATGGTGGTGGTCTTGCCCGCGCCGTTGGGGCCGATAAAGCCATGTATCGACCCGCGCTCAATGCTCAGGTTAAGCTCGTGCAGCGCGGTGAAGCTGCCGTACCGCTTTGTCAGATCTTCGGTTTCGACTATGTAGTCTGGCATGAGCTATCCAATCGGTTAGTGTTGGGCGTCATTTATTCAGTGGTGCCTTGATTGCTGGCCTCAGATGTTGTCAAACCATCTCATTCGTGGTACATATGCACTGAGGGACTGGGGAGTCCCGGTCGGTAGAAAGCCCTCGCTAAGTCGGGGTTTTCTGCTTTAAGAAAATGTTTTCTTACTGCCTCGTAGCCTCCGCCAGGCAATCGGGGTAGAAGATATTCCCTATGAACTTGGATACCTGCCCTCTGGTGACAAGCTCCCCCGGACGGTAATATGGCCTTTGTTGGGAGTCGCATGGCTCGTCGGGCCGCGTTCCACATGGATAGCCGCCTATGCCGCCATGTGCGGCCATGCGCTCTATCTCCGACCAGAATAGCTGGCCGGGGCGCACGTCGCTGAAGGTCTGCTGGCCTGGCGGGACGACCTCATCGAGGAAGGCTGACCTTGATATGAACCCGGCAGCCTGGCCCCTGGTTACGTTTCCGGCAGGTCGAAAATACCGGAGACTAGACCTGCACTCCCAGTACGGCTGGTCGGGAGTGCATCCGTAACCGTCTACTATGTCATGTATAGCGAGCCGGCCGGTATGGATGTAGAAGGTGTGCGTGACGGGTATGTCAGCCCATATCTTGTGGTCATCAAAAGGAGCCTCTATTGGGTCGGAGAACCCCGCGGCGTTCGATACCATCTTGGACATCTGGCCGCGGGTAATCGTCTGCTCTGGGCGGAACGTACCATCCCCGTAGCCGTTTGCTATATTCTGGCAGGCTATACACCGGACGGAGTTATAGAAGGTGTTGTCCGGGGGCACGTCACTAAACGTGATAGAGCAGGTGGGTGGAGGTTCCGACTCCGGGCAATCTCCCGTGTAGCGCTCCGCAAGGGCTTGCATGCGGTTGTCGGCTGAATAGGTGCCTGCTGCCCACAGGTCGCCGCCAGGCAGGGCATCGATACCCAACAACTGGCCGCCGGAACCTTCGGAGAAACTCGGCACCACACTCCATGAGTTACCGTCCCAATGTAGCACCAGCGTCCGGTAATAGCAACAGCCCTGGGTGGTCCAGCCAACCGCCCACACGTCATTGGGCGCTAACGCCTTCACATCGTACAGAACAGTAGATGTCGCATCAATGGGCGGACCAGGCATCTGGCTCCATGCGTGTCCGTTCCAGTGCGCGATAAACATGGACGGGGTGAAATCGTGGAAGGTGACATATACGCTGGGGGAAGACTCGCCGGCATAACCTACCGCCCACAGGTCATCAGGCCCGGTGCCACTCATAGCAGTGATACGGGCTCCCCGGTAGCTCGGAGGGGTGTCCTCTATATCCAGGCCCTCGGCGGGCATGACATTCCACGTCTTGCCGTTCCAGTGCAGGAAGAGAGGTTTTCCCTCTTCCATGTAAAACAGGTCTTGCACCTGTAAGCCTATGGCCCATATATCGTCGGGCGCAAAAACAACCAGGTCTTCCAGGATGGACCGCTCTATATCGTCTTCTAGTTGCGGCAGGGGGACGTTGCTCCAGGTGCTGCCATTCCAGTGCAGCGCAAAAGCCTGTGCGATGCCAGGGATTTCGCCGGTGGAGCCGACTACCCACGCGTCGTCGGCTGCAATAGCTTCCACCGCATTGGGAGTAACATAACCATACAATTCCCCCGGGGCTGGCACGTTGGTCCAGGATGTCCCGTCCCAATGTAGCAGCAAGCTGAAATCTTCGTTGACTCCGTCATAGGCGCTACCCACCGCCCAAATGTCGTTTGGGGCCGCAGCATCTATATCCCGCAGGTTGTTCCACAGGCCCATCAGAGTAGGTGTGGGAAGGCGAGTCCACTTGTTGCCGTCCCAATGCTCCACAAGGGTATCGGATGCTGAGATACGGGTTGACGGCCGTCCCGACCCCACCGCCCATACGTCATCTGGCGAGATAACCTCTACCTTACTGAAGTTGCTGTACCCGCCGGACACATCCGTCCCTTCGATTTGTTGCCAGGCAGGCGCGCACCCCTCTGCTTGCGCCTTGCTCTTATCTGATCCGGTATTCGCAGTGATTTGCGGCTCTGCTTCCCCTGCTTTACTGGCTTTGGTGCTGCTCTGTTGGGCAGGGGCTTCGTCACCTGCGGCCCAGGCCGGGCCGCTCGCCCACGCGGGCAAGCTTACCAGCATACTCAGCGCAGCCAGCGTCACCCAGGTCCTTCTCGAACTTATTCGGTGCATCCTGGCCCTCCTATGCGGCCTCTCATCACTCGCTGCGGCTTGTGCGTTCCACGTCCGGGTAGTCCTGCTCTACTGTGTTTCGCTTTCGTTCAGTGACAGGGCAAACATGTCAAAACCAATCCCGCTACTTGTGGAGCCGGGGGCGGGTGCCAGGCGCAGGGTGACGTCGCCGCCGGGGCCTGTGTAGTCACCTGGGTTGCGAATGGGTACGCTCACCCGCTGAGAACTATCGTCTGCTATAACAACCAGCTCGTCCCAGGCTCCGGTGCGCGTGTTGAACGCCCGCACCTCCACCGGGTTGCCCTTCACGCCGCTTTGCGTCTCGTATTGCAACGTCAGGCTGCCGGGCTGCGTGCCAGGAGGCAAGCGGAACTGCACGCTGGTGAATGGGCTGAAGCGCACGCTCGTCACATTGAAAGCTTGCCAGGCCGGGTTGTCTGCGGGCACGTACTGCATGGCGGGTAGGGTGCGGTTGGTTGCCCGCCCCTGGTCCCCAGATCCCCCGGTGACGTGCAGGCGGCTGGTCCAGATGTTCAGGTCTTCGGTGCGGGTGCTACGGTCCAGCACCCGGAACTCGGAGGGTGGGGGTGGACCCCACGCCACGGCCAATACCGTGAAATCAGCGGCCCGTTCGTTGGTGAGCAGCGGTTCGAGGGCTGTGCTTAGCATCTGCACGCGGCGGTTGTAGTCGCGCTGGGCGCTGTTGGACTGCTCGGAGCCATAGTAGCCGTACCCGCCGGACTGGGTAGGGTCCTCCACCCCTTCCGGCAACGGCAGCAGCGACACGGGAGATGCGTGGTTGAACGGAGCCTGCGAAAGCTCAAGGTCGACCGGGGCCTCGCCGCCGGGGGCCAGGTACCCGACGTATTGCACCGCCCTGCCCCTGATGAGCACCACGTCCTGCAAGCCGTTCTCGCTCCGATTGCGCACCGTGCCGACGATCCTGCTGTCGCCCAGGCGCAGGTCGGCCTCCAGCGGCGACTCGGCCCGCACGGTGCCCTCGGCCATGAAGCTGCGCAGACTCCAGGTGTTGACGTTTACCTCCTCGATGGTGGTGGAAGCACTGCTCGCCAGCACCACCGGGGGCTTGCCGTTCCCACTACTGCTGCCATAATCGTAGCCGTAGGGGTTGATTTCGGAGGCGAGGCTGTCGGAACCTACTTGCAGGCGGTAGGTGCGGCGAATGGGCGAAAAGACGCCCAGGTACTGCTGCGTTTCCGCGGTGTCGAGGCCGGGTGTGGTATGCATCACGTTGCCTCGTATCGTCAGTAGCTCGCCACCCTTCGATTGCAACCCGATGAAGTAGGCCATGCCCGCGAATATCGCCACCATAACGGGTATGGTGACCCAGGCAAGCTCGGCCCTGCGCATCCGCTTGAGTATGATGTAGTTGATAGGCCCGACGAATAGTATGTAGATGAACATGAACGCCGCGAGCAGCAGAGGTTCCGGCAAGTCGAGGCCGGGCAGGTCAAAAATGCTGCCATAGGTGTCAAACACCGTGGTAGGCATGCCGTACTGGGCGGCATCGCTCCCCAGGTGGATGGGGTGCTCGGCAAGCAGTCGCTTCACCAGGGGCACCGTGCCGTCCCAGCCTTTGAGCGGCTCGACCCCAGGCGACACGGCCAGGTAAACCACCTGCCCCTTGCCCAGGTCGCGCATCGCCACCAGGGGTACGCCGCCCTGCGCCGCGAGCACCCTGGGCGCGCCCCCAACATCGGTGCGCAGCCTCGCCTCCGGCACGATGAAGGGGCCTGAGGCTTCCAGGGGTGTTGCCACCAGGTCGGACAGCCCGTTGAGGCCAGCGAGGTTGCGGGTGCCCGAGGCCGACACGGGCAAGATGTCCGAGAAGCCGGCCAACGTGTCGGCCCCGCCGGGCCGCGTGGTGACTACCAGCGTGCCGCCCCGCGCCACCCAGGCGGCCACCGCATCGCGCTGCTCCTGGGAGAGAGCACCCGTCTCCACGTCGTCCACCACGAGCGCGGCCAGGCTGTTCAGCCCGGCTGCGAGCGGCGTGATATGCTCCGGGGCCATGTGGGCGATGGTAGCGCGGGCCGCTTCTTGCGTGGCGGGGGGCGGTGCTCCCCACCGGGAGGAGAGAGGCACCTGCTGCGGGTGGCCTACCTGCTCCCCTTCGTACAGGTTGAGCAGCGACGAGTCGGAGGAGACCACCCCGACGATAGCGGAGTTGACAGGTTCCTGCGGGTCCAGCTTAAAGTTGGCGGTGGCGATGACAGTCCCGCCCTGGTTGAGGCGCACGGACATGGAATGGGCGAAGTTGCTGGCGAACGTGTAGAGGGTCACCTCTTTGCGCGAGGGGCTGGGCAGGTCCACGTCGCGGGCGTACACTCCCAACAGGCTAGAGCTACCGGAGTCACCCAGCAGGTTCACCTCCACCCGCACGCGCCTGTCGCCCGCACCAGCCGGGTTGTCCAGCGTCACCCGCACCGGGAACCACTCGCCCATAGCGTACGAACCGTCCTCACCGAAGCCCGCAGTGGCGGTCATCGTGACGCCGGGCTGTGTCTGAAACGTGAAACGTGAAACGTGATGCGGTGAGTGGGCCGGTGGTGCCGCGTTGGTGGGCAGTGTGGCGGGCAGCGCGAGGCCCAGGACCACAATAGACAGGAAGATGACTCGTAATGCGCGCATGCTAGGCTTCCCTTCTGCTGAGTGACACAACGCCCGGTGCACTGTAACCTACGCCGCATCACGTTTCACGTTTCACGTTTCAGAACCTACTTCCCACGCCTCACATCATCGTAGGCTTTGATCCAGGCTTCTATTTCGCCGTCCATACCGGCCTGAGCTTTGAGGCGGTGCTCGTCTACGCGGGCCATGATCTCGCCCTGTACCTCTCGCGGGCGCGGGATGCCTTTGAAGAGGATTTCGGTGGACTCGCCGGGCGTCTTGATTATCACGTCGCCGTAGTTGAGCAGATGCGCCAGCGGGCCGGGCAGCGAGTACGACACGTCCGTAATGCGCGAAACCAGCGTTTCGGTCGATTCTTCGCGAAGGCCGAACGGCAAGCTCTCGACGTGGTACACGCGCTCCGCATCCAGCCGGTACAGGTCGTTGCGCCAGTCCTCCCAGCGCCACACGGCCCACACCAGGCACACGGGCAGGAGCAGCACCGCCGCCCAGCCGAGCACTTCGTCAAGCGGGTCGAGCGCGCCGCTTACCCTCAGCACGAACCAGCCGATGAGCGCGCCAGCGTACAGGAGGGCGGGCCACAACAATCCCCGTAGCAGGAAAACCCAGTGCCGGTGCCAGGTAACGCCCTTGCCGTTCCTCTGGGGCGCGAGCGGGAAGAACCTGCTCAGCAGCCCCAAGCCTGAAACGGACGAGTAGTCGATAAGTTGCGTCTCGCCCCTGCCAGGTATTTGCGCGTGCCCATTGGGTGGGGTGGGGCTGTTGTGGGTGTCATGATCGGCCCCGTGGAGCAGGTTGCGCAGGGCGGCCTTGCGGCGGTCTTCGGGCGGGGCCTGGCTGCTTTCGAGGGCGGCTTGCTGTAGGAAGATCACCTCACGCATCTCCCTGGGGTGAGGCAGGTCCTTGAAGACCATGACGCCCACGCCCGCCGTGTCTATGCTCAGGTCGCCAAAGTCGAGGTACATGCTCAAGAGGCGCGGGTATTCGGCCACGATGTTCTGTATCTTGAGCACCGGCACCTCTCGCCGTGTCTCGTGGAAGATGAGCGTCTTGTCCATCATGACGAGCCGCCGGGTGGTCAGCGCCAGCCAGTCGTCCTTCCAATCGAGGTAGATATAGAGCGCCCAGAAGACCAGCAGCCCGGCCAGCAGCATATAGATGGCGGTGAGCGTCACGGGCACCCAGGAGGGTGAGGTCGGTCCCTGAAACCCCCCGGCGAGCAGCGGGTCGGTCTGGAGGCTCTGTATGAGGGGGAGGGCGAAGAACAGCCCGAAGGTCCAGGCCCCCAGGAGCGCGAGCGGCAACGCCAACTGCATGAGCACCACCGACACGTGCCGCCTGAGCACCACGATTACCATCTCGCCGGGCCGCAGGTCGGGGATGAGGCGGCTATAGCGGGCGTGGTAGTCGCCGGCGGACGAAGCGCCGGGGGCCGCTCCAAGCACGCGCGGCTGCCGCACAACCCAGGATGGTTGTGCGGGCAACGGCTGTTGTGGCGTCGTGTCCTGGAACTGCATAAGCGTATGTCAGGATGGATGCGCGGTCTACAGCTATAGACGCAAAGGAGGCAGTATTTGTTTCCTCCTGCGGCCATCTTACATTACGCCACAGAGGCTAGTCAACAAAGTGGGTGCGCATCCATGAGGGCACTCATCTACGGGTGCCCTCTTTGATGATCTCAATTGCCCAGCAATGCTGAACGGCACTCTTTGCTTTGCCCGTTATTTTGGCTGGCGTGGTTTATAGTACTGGACCTGATACGTATAAACGGCGTGGGGATCCGGATAGCCCGGAGTGTGCTTAACGGCCCAGAAATAACCAAATGCGGCGGCTCTGGCCTCCTCAGGTGTGGCAAAGTTAAGGGGAAGGAAGTAGCAGCCGCGTCCTGATAGGTCGTCCGACGGATCAGACGTGCGGGTAACAGGTTCGCAGATAAAAGCGCAGAAGCCAACTTGACGAGAGTCGAGAAAGCTGGGTCGGATTGAGTACAACCAATCGTCTGCCAGTTCCCCGTACTCAGTAATCAAATCCCCAGGTTGGCTCCTACCAACCTTAGCGTTGCGCCACATCCCTTCGATCTTGAAGGTACGTCTTGGGTTTTCAGGGTCCGACATTATCTGCTCCTTTCTAGGTTTCGAGAGGGTTCCGGCATCCTACACCCAGTTGACACATTCCGGCAACATTTCCCCTGCTACGGTATGGCGTTCATATAGCCTTGATCACGCTTCTATATATCGCTGCCCCCGGTATGCCCTTACTATATAATGAAGCTATGGAAGTAGATGCGGTAAGAGTGGCTTGCCCGGCTTGCGGGTCGCGGCTGACGATTATGCCACGGGTGGACTACGTGGCGTGCAAGCACTGCGGCAGCGAGTACCTGGTGCAGGGGCGCGGCAACACGGTGGGCCTGGAACCGTTCTCGCAGGAGCAGTACGACATCAGCCGCCAGATAGCCGAGGTCGAGAAGAAGCAGGGTGAGGGGTGCAGCAACGTCTTCTTCTGGATTTTACTGGTCATGGCGGTCGCCTTCTGCGGGGCAGGCTACCTGGGGCGCACCTTCTTCGCTAACAATAACGTGCTACTCATAGGCGGGTGGGCGATCTCGCTGCTAACCCTGGGCGCGGCGGCGGTGGTGCTGCTGCGGGTGCTCAACACCCAGCGTGGCGACCGCCTGAAACTGGAGGAGCAGCAGCGGGAGCTTTACGCGCAACGGGGTGAGGAAGAATAACCTTCACTTTGTGGAATAGCTGCACTCCGACAACTTCACCACCAGCGGCCTGTAGTCGTTCCCCAGCCCCAGGCTTGCCGGTGCGACGGGTTGACCATCGGCGGTGAGAACTACGGTGCTGAACCCGGCTGGTACCTGCCATTCAACGTCGAAGGTGGCACCTTCGAGGCCCACTCTGCCGGTTGCCAGCGCCTTGCCTCCCGCTGTAATGACAACGTTGCGTTCCTGCGCGAAACTCGCCAGCTTCAGGTGGAGCCGGGCGGTGCGCTCCGCTCCACTCCACACGTGGAACCGCACGTAATTTTGTGCAGTCCATCTGTATGGGCCTTCCTCTAGAGGCAGCCAATCTTCCGTATCCTCCACAAGCCCGAACAGCGAAGGTCGGGCATCACCACCGCCCGTGTCGTAGATTGACAGTGGGCCGTTACGGTAGAAGGGTCCCGCCGGAAAGGTACGCCTGGCGGCAACCACTCTTGGGTCATCCTCCGGCACATACGTGGTATCCACGGCAACGTAGCGTACTCCCGCCAGACGCAAGATATCCAGGTAAGTAGATTCAGAGGGCAGCGGCTTGCACAGGGTGCCGGTATCGCGCTCGAACGGCGGCAGAAATGCATCCCGGTTGAGACCGACATCGGTGAACGGGGGTACGCCATCGGTGAGAGGATAGATCGGCCTGCGCGACAGGTAGCCGCCCACCAGCGGAAGCCCCGAAGCCATTTGCCACTGCAAGGGCAGAGTAGTGCCCGCGATGAACGGGACCGCCAACAACGAGCCTGGCTTGTTCGACACGTCCGGGGAGTCAAACCAGGGATCGATGTTCCACCGCGCTGTCGGGTAAGGCGCGGACAGGAATTCGGCTGCTATGACCAAGCAAGCCAGCCCTGCGATAGCACGCCTCCCGCTCGTCGTGCGCGCCCAATTCACCAGCACCGTGAGGCCCAGTCCGGCGCAGACCGCCACGCCGAGCGTGACGACGGTGGCAAAGCGAGCGGGTACGCGCAAGAAGGAAGCGTTGGGCAGCGACCACACCAGGCTGGCGGGCGATATTACACCTGTATCCGTTCCCGCCACGTGTAACACCGGACCGAGCGACAAGACCAGCCCCAGCAGGGCAAGCAGCCACCAGAACATGGCCTTGCGGCGCGTGCGGGGGGCAAAGATTCCAACCAGCGCCAGGGCTACCAGCGCATATCCAAGCGCGGCAGTCCTATCAACTTGTACCCCGCCCATGCTGTCGAGGGCCTGGCCCGCTGCCTCTCCCCACAGCGGGTGAAATGGACCGGGTAAGGCATAAGCCGCCAGGTCCGCCGAGAAGAATTCGACCTCGCCCAGGTCTCCTGCCGCCAGACCTCCCGTGTGCCTGGGTGCGTCAGGGCCTTGTAGCTGCTGTGCCATTGCTATCAGGAACGGGCAAGCAACCAGTAGCCCTATGCTGGTAGCGAAAGCAGTTTTCAGTACCGGTTGCCACCACGTATGCTGTAGCTGCCATAGACTAGCCAGGCTGCGATAGAGGCCCAGCAGGAGCATGCATAGCAGCGCGAAGATGAGCGCATATGGGTGGCTCAAGGCCGACATAGCCAGCAAGGCACCCGCCCAGAGCAACCAGATTGCCGGGACGCGAGCAGAGATAGAGGGTGTTATGCCCCTGTACAGGCACCAGACCGCCAGCACCGAGTATTGCATCGAAGCTACATCGAGGTGCCCCAGGTACTGGGCCATCTGGTGCGGTGAGTAGGCAATGCCGAACCCGGTAACGAACCCGGCAAGCCGGCTCCCGGTCACGTCGCGCCCTAGCAGATAACCCGCGAACGCCAGCAGTATAAGAGAAAGCCAGCAAGACAGGTTGTAAGCCACGATTGGCCCGAAGGCCCATTGTACGGGCAGGGTGAGTATGCCCCAGAGGGGATTAAGCAAATGCAGGTAGTTAGTTGTGCCCCAGGGGCTGTAAACACTGGTAAAGTGATAGGGAGGAGTGCCGGTCGAAATTGCCTGGTCCATCCACCACAAGTCCCAGACGACCTGCCAGCCATCGTTCCCGTGCCCCAGGATAGCGTTGTCGAAGATGGTCGCCAGCGGCCAGGTAAACACAACCGCCAGCGTTGCATATAGCGCCAGGGCGGCCCAATCGGGGGACGACGGACGATAGACGACGGACGATAGACGTCCTACCATCGTC
>JALZHG010000309.1 GCA_030914045.1 Chloroflexota bacterium
GCATACACCTACCTTACCCGTCTCAAGGGGGTCCAGCGGTGAACCCCGAAGATCGCCTCAACCCCTTCAAGGCAACCGTCTTCGATCATCGATATGGCACCACCCGGGGTCTGCTCCTCAGCGTGCTGGAAAAGAAGGACTACTTCTCCTTTTACGTTATCGAGGTTCCTCTGCAGAACTTCGGCCAACGCGAGCAGCATCGAGCTGTGACCGTCGTGCCCGCACGCATGCATAACGCCGGGACTTTTCGATTTGTATGGGACCTCCGTTTCCTCCTGAATTGGGAGAGCGTCCATATCGGCACGAAAAGCGACGGTCGGTCCAGAATGGTTTCCTCTTATTCGGCCGACAACTCCATTACCGCCCACGCCTTCCGTTACCTCTATGTCTAATTCCTTCAAGCGGTCACTCACCCATTGAGAGGTTCGGTACTCCTGGAACGAGAGCTCAGGATTCTGATGGAGGTATCTCCTGCGTTCCACCATCTCTTCTTGTAACGGTGAAACCAGTTCCGCTAGTCGGACCGCCATTTCCTTTTCCCTACCTTCACCCTCCGCCATTATAACTTTGTCCTGTGGCCATGGGCCAGCGCCTCATCCTCTCGACTAAGGGAACTTGATGATCGCCCCGATAACGATGACCCAGAGGAGGACCCTCTCGAAACGCGACCCGGTCACCAGCGAAGACACTAGGTTTCCGGCCCCACGCCGGTCGCCGCTATGATCAAGTCTGGACCTATCGCCTCAAGGCGACTCCATCCTCTCGGCGGAGCTGCCGCTGCTCTGGAACTAGCTTCCTGGGCCATGAACCCTTTCCCTCCTCGTTACGGCGACCAGTGAGCAGGCACCCCACGACGATTCTCCCAAGAATCTAACGTTACAATAATAGCGCGCAGTTAAGGGTCGGTAAAGTTTCCGTTAAGGTAGTGTAAAGGGCCGGGGAGATGCTAGGACGCTACGCTTAAGATGTATCCGGACGAACAGATGATCCTTGCCTCGCTGGGCAAGAATCACTCGTTGGGGCGTAGAAGCACCACCGCGTCCTACTCTAAAGACCATCGCCGCCGTCATCTGCGTCTCCAATTCGGTCTCCAAACCAAAGTACCGACCCTAATGCAACCTGTGTAGCCTCAAAACCTCCCCTACCTTGCGTTCTACTTTAGTTTGGGCCTGACCTTTCTCGCAAAGTCCTCTTCTGCTCGGCTGTACTTCAGGCGTTCGCACTCTCTGGATCGCTTCTTCGCGGTAGTGCAACTGCACCTGCCCAGTGGGACGTATACCGGTCGCTCGACTCAGCTGGCGGGACCACTCAGGCGGCGCTCCGCAGCGCGCAGGCCGCGCATCCGTCTTTGGCTTGTTCTTACCTGCACGGTTGGGAAGTGGCTGAGCAGAATAGCCTGCGGCAATCCGCGATAGAAAATGTGCCGCTATGAAATGCTCAGATGCTCTCGACCCCCTGCGCACCTTCCACAACTCGCTCCATTAGTGCTTCGATCGTCGGGCCTACGCGCTGTTCGACGCCAGCTACGGGTTCGGCGCGCGTGCGTGCCTGGGTGAGTTTGCATCCCAAAACCCAGGATTATCCGGCACATGGGACCCGCCGTCCTCGTCCCATCGCAGTTACCAGGCCTTCTTAAAGGCAACCTCTCCATCTATCAGGGTCATTTCGACCTCAATACCTCTAATTTTCTCCTCAGGCACCGCGAGGATCCGATCGCTCAGCACTACCAGGTCCGCTAGCTTGCCCACTTCTATAGACCCTTTAATATCTTCGTCAAAGCTGGCATAAGCGCCGTTCCAGGTAAAGAGTCTGATCGCCTCTAGGACACTCACCCGCTGGTTTCCGCCAACAAGGTTCCCCGATTGGCTCCTCCTGTTAACGGCGGCATGGATACCGAGGAGCGGATTGTAATCGGTTACTGGGCTATCTGAACCGGCAGCTGCCGGTATGCCTGCATCTACAAAATCTCTTGCCGGAAACATGTGGTTAACCCGGTCCCCATAATTTTCGAGGTAGCCATCGCCAAATTCGTAGAAGAATGCCGGGTTTGGAATCGGGATTATGTTGAGTTCCTTCATCCTCTCCAACAAGTCGGGCATCGTAAGCCCCGCATGCTCGATACGATGGCGATGGTCTTGCCGTGGGTATTTATCCAGCGCGGCCTCTATGCAATCGATCACCATCTCGATCGCCCGGTCACCCTGTGCATGCGCCGTAATCTGAAATCCTCTTTCGTGCGCTTTGCCCAGGATATTGTTCAGCTGATTCTGACCATAGTAGAGAATCCCGTAATTGTCCGGATCACTGGTGTAAGGTTCACGCGTAGCTATGGTGGGACCGCTACTACTTCCATCGGTAAACAGCTTTACCGAGCCTATCTTATACCTCTCATTTCCTAAGCCTGAGGTAACCCCGGAGTCGAGTACCTGCTCGACTAACTTCTGTGCGCCGGTCAACGCACAGATTAGAGCGTATATCCGGATCTTTATGTCACCCGACTGTACCCCTTTCTGCATGGCCCGCAGGTTATACGCTCCAAAGCCGCCAGCGTCGTGGAGGCTCGTAATGCCGGAGGAAATCAAATCGTCGGAAGCCGCAGCAAGACCTCCTTGAAGCTCTTCCTCGCCGTATTTGGCGACCTCCATGATCTCCATATGAGCCGCTTCGATCAGTACGCCGGTGGGGACGCCGCTCTGGTCGCGTTCGATCCTTCCACCCTCTGGATCTGGCGTACTTTCATCGATTCCCGCCAGTTCCAACGCCTTACTATTCGCTATGGAAATATGTCCATCGGTTCGGACGACCAAGATCGGATGTCGCGTCGAGGCTTCGTCTAGCTCCCGACTAGTCGGGTAACGTTGATCAGCGATCTTCGTGTTGTTGAATCCCCATGCTCTGACCCACTCACCCTCCGGGGTCTGCTTGGCTCTCTCCTTTATGGCGGTTACAAGGTCAGGAATCGATTCTATCTGTGGCTCTTTACAATTGATACCGAGCTTGCTTACTCCGTAAAGGCTAATATGCATATGGGAATCGATAAACCCTGGTAACAAGCTCTTCCCGCTAAGATCGAAGACTTCTGTAGAGTCGCAGATGAGGTCTTCTACTTCAGCGTTCGACCCAACCCTTATAATGCGGTTTCCTCTGATTGCTACGGCTTCTGCAATGTGGTCACTACTGTCGGCGGTAATTACTTGACCATTCAAGAAAACGTTATCAGCAGACATCTTACTTAACTCCTCTGGCTGAGCTCTCCACCTTTTTCGTATAGATCATTGACCCGTACGCCTATTTCCGTCACGGGTCCGAAACTGCTTGAGCCCACGGCCATCCTTCCTGATCTGCCTAAACAGGCCGGAGCCCTGGCGATAGCTAGAACCTTGGCCCGCGCCGCGCCTCCTTTCTCTAGGCTCTGGCCAATTCTACTCGCCGAATGCCGTTTTCCATGTGCATGGCATGAAACCTTAGTTCGAGCTGTTGTGTATTCAGCGAGCCATACTCTGAGCCTGTGCGTGTCCGAAAAGTGAGATCAAACAGGCTCGTCGCGAGGTTCCACCAGGATCTCGTTGACGGCGACGTGGTCCGGTTGCCGGAGCGCGTGCAGGACCGACGCGGCAACATCCTCAGGGTCCAGGATGCGCGCCCCGCTAGGCTGGCCGTAGC
>JALZHG010000116.1 GCA_030914045.1 Chloroflexota bacterium
GGTAGAGATCAGCACCTGGTACGTCTTCCAACAAGGGCAGGCACACCGACCTGCCCCTACGATCTCGTCAGGAAATCAAACTTATTTGCAAGACGCTCCACTCAGAGTGACACAGGCGGGAGTTGGTCCCGGACGTTCGGCATCACGACAGGTGGCAGGGCACCCAGCATAGTGTCCCAACCCAACACGGTGGATAACTCGGCGCGGCCCGGTGCGGCTGTGCTACCTTTTGTGCAGGTCTCCTCGCCGTGAAATGTTTGGCTATCCCTGGCCTGCGGCGAGCGGACCTTTTTCTTTGTCTCAGGCAGCGACCTTTGCCTCCACCGGAAGCCCTGCCGCCTGCCACGCCTCCCACCCTCCGGTCAGGGCGCGCGCCCTGGTCCAGCCGGCTCGCTGTAGCTCTCGCACCACACGGGCGCTGGTTGCTTCGTTCCTTCAGGCACAGAAGACGGCTACCCAGGCCTCGCGCGGTATGCGCGATTGCAGGGCCTGGTCTACAATGCTGCCTGGGGCGGTGCCTCCCGCTCCGGGTATGATGCGGACGGCCCCCGATGCCTGTAACTCGCTGCCGTCAAAGGTACGCTCGGTGCGGGCGTCGATTACAACCACTGGGTGGCCTTCTTGTTGCAGCATTCGTAACTGTGCCACGCTGATGCGGTCCTGCTCTTCAGCTTGTGAATCCTCCCCAGGAGGTTGAGCGCCGTCAACGATGCCATCCGCGCGTCCGTCGGGCGGCACCAAGCTGCCTAGCGCTCCGTCGCCCGCAATGCCATCGGGGCCTATCGAATCGAGGGCGGCAGGGCCTGCCATGTGAGAGAGTGGGGCTACTTCATCCACGGGTGACATGGGCTGCAACGTATCGGCTGGGAGGGTGGTATTACCCTGCGAAGCGCGGTCGCCACGCCCGCCCTTCCCCACCATCATGAGCGTGCCACCGTGTACCACTACCGACAGCAACACCACCAGCGAGCAGATAGCGAACATCTGCGCGCCGCCCTCCACCCCGGCGAACACCGGCAGCAGCACCAGCAGCAACGTGCTGAGACCTCGCGGGCCGAACCAGGAGATCAGCACCTTGTCGTATCTCGGGAGGCGGGTGCGGGCCAGCGCCAGAGAAAAGGCGAGCGGGCGCACAAAGAGCACCAGCCCCGCGAACAGCGCCGCGGCCAAGCTCCACACGGTAAAGGCGCTCCAGATGAGGGAGCTACCAAACAGCACGAAGGTGAACAGCAGGGCCATCTCGGCGGTGGTCTCGCCGTATTCGAGGAAGCAGTCGCAAAGTTCGACGTCGAGCGCCGCGATTGTGAGGCCAGCCGCGAACGCCGCCAGGAAGCCGCTGCCGTGCACCGCCTCCGCCGCCGCAAACGCCGCGAAAGCCACCCCCAACGAGTAGAGCGACTCGTAGTCCCGGCGGATGCCGATCCTGCGGCGCACCAGGTCGAGCGTAGCTACGGCGAGCAGACCTATCAGCACGCCCGCGCCCGGCCCCAATAGCAGGAGATCGATGGCTAACCGCGCCCAGTCGGTGTGTTCCGCCGTGCTGCCGGAGCCGTCCGCGCTCCCCAGGAAGGTCATAGCCACCAGCACGATAGGCAGCAGCACCACGTCGTTGAGGCCGCTTTCGAGGCGTAGAGCCTGGCGCGCGGTGGAGGGAATGTCGCGTCGCCGCAGGAAGCCCCGCAGTAGCACCGGGTCGGTGGAAGCGAGGGCCGCGCCCACCACTACCGCCCCCGCGAGCGGTAGTCCCAAGAGCCACCAACCGGCAGCCGCTATCAACGCAGCCGATAGCAACGTGCCCGGCCCAAGCACCAGCAGCGTGAGGCCGAACTGCTTGCGCACTTCCCTGATGTTCAGGCTGAGCGCGTCGGTGAAGAGCACCAGCGTCAGGCTGAGCGTAGCCACCACCCGTAGCACCGGCGAATCGAGGGTGATATTCACAATGCCCAACCCCGGAGGGCCGAGCACCGCCCCCAACGCCAGGAACACGGCCACCTGCGGCAGATTGCTGCGCTCTATCAACCCCGATATAAGCGCCGCTATCATAATGACCACGCCGATAAGCGCCAGGATTATGGCGAACCCTTCCCCGCTGAACCCTTCCATCTAAGACCTACCTCCACCCTCCACTCTACACGTAGCGGCCAGTACTTTCAACCACCCAAACAGGCAGTATGCATAGGACGAAACTAAACGGGACGAAACCGCAAAGGCACAAAGAACGCAAAGGTAACGCGGAGATCAAGCAGGGGTTCTGAGAAAGAGGACCAGGGTACCTGTTATAGTACCCTGGTCCTTTTTGTACTGCCTAACTGTTTCTTCTCTTTGCGCGTTCTTTGCGCTCTTTGCGCCTTTGCGGTTTCGTCTCCTTACCCTAGCTTACGCCGAGCCAGTGACGCAGGGGCACGGAGAGGAAATAGAGGAGGAAGGCCGCCGCGCACAGGTACATGAGCCAGTGCACTTTGCGGGCCGCGCCGGTGAAGAGCGACATGAGCACGAAGAGTATGAAGCCGAAGCCGATGCCGTTGGTGATGCTGTAGGTGAGCGGCATGGCTATCATGGTGATAAGCACCGGAAAAGCCTCGCGGAAGTTGGCCCAATCGACATCTTTTAGCGTTTGCAGCATGAAGAATCCGACCATGATGAGCGCAGCCGCGGTGGCCTGCGGAGGCACCACACCGATGACTGGCGTGAGGAACGGCACCAGCAGGAACAGCACGCCCACCGTTATGGCGACCAGTCCGGTGCGCCCGCCCGCCGACACGCCCGCGCCCGATTCGATATAGGTCGTGGCGCTGCTAGCACCGAACGCCCCGCCCACCACCGGGCCGACCGAGTCGACCAGCAGCGGCTTCTGCACGTCGGGCAGCTTGCCGTCTTTGGTGAGGAACCCTGCGAGCAGGGCTATCCCGACGAAGGTGCCCATCGTGTCGAAGAAGTCGCTCAGCATGATCGAGAAGGTATCGAGGCTGCTCGTGATCGGGCCTCGCGCGGTAAAGGCGCTCAAATCGAGGCCGAAGAAGTGGGGCATCGTGGGCACGGCTACCGGCATGCCTGGCAGTTGAGCTATGTTGTTCGTGTAGAGTGCGCCGTTGCCCATCGCCATGTTCAGGTAGTTGAGCACGATGGCAAAGGCCGTCGCCCCCAGTATGCCGACCAGGATGGCCGCCCTGTTCTTACGCGCGTGCAACCAGGCGGTCAGGAGGACGCCGAACACCGACACCAGTATAGTTTGCGTGCCGAAGTTGCCGAGTTGGACCGGGGGTGCCGTGGGGTCCGAAGCATAGAGAGGGTTGCCCGCCACGAATCCGCCCTGGTTGAGACCGATGTAGAGGATGAAAAGGCCGATACCAGCGGCGATGGCGCGTTTGAGGTCCATCGGCACCGCGTCGAGTATGGCTTGGCGGAACTTGGTCAGCACCAGCAGCGTGATGATGATGCCTTCGAGCACCACGATGCCGAACGCCTGCGACCACGTAAGCCCCTGTGCGGCCACAAACTGAAAAGTGACCACCGCGTTGAGGCCCATACCGGGGGCCATCGCGAAGGGCCTGCGAGCGAACACGCCCATCAGGATACAAAGGAAGCTAGCCACCCAGCAGGTGGCGGTTACAGTCGCCGCGAAATCGAGCTTGAACCCGGTCGAATCGGGCACCGTCGTCAAAATACCGGGGTTCACAAAGGCTATATAAGCCATGACCAGGAATGTGGTTACCCCGGCCATGATTTCGCTGCCTATCGTGACGTTGTAGCGTGCTAGCTCGAAGTACCGTGCGATGCCCGTCTCTTTGGCTACCGGGCCTGCGCTAGTTTCTATAGCTGACATCCGCGCCCTCCTCCTCTTTATGCGCCTCGACAACTCCCATTTACGTGCAGCTCCGGCCACTGCAACTTACCGGAATCCGACCAAGTGTTGTTCCCCGCCGAGCTTTAGCACCCTCCTTTCGCGCCGCCAACGGCAATGCTCCCTGCCGCTGACCTACATCAATTGCCGTAGCGCCGGGAATGGGCGAATAGGCGCTATGCTACAGGGCTGGTCCCCTGTGGCATCACCTCATCGTGCGAGCGTCCCTGTTACCCCTCCTCAGCGGCAAATGCTCTATCTGCCCCTGATAGCCGAGCATTATATAGGATGGTAAATAGCGAGTCAACGGCCCACACACCCTCCTGCCGATGTGGAAATGTTTGTACCGGCAGTTGCAGGTTGGGTAACGCTACAGGGTGTCATCGGCTATCGGTTCTGGGCAGATTGAGACGGCAAGTTCTCGCAAACAACACGTCTACTTGTAAGAGGAATCTGTCATTACAATTGGAGAATTGCCTATTGACTCCCAGTGCCCATAGATGTATGATTCGTGCTATTCGTCAATAGCTAAACGCCAGGAGTCCTTAGGAGCTCCCGGTATTTGGCTATTTCTTGAGCCGTACCAGGATTCGAAAGGAGTACAAGCTATGGGTGATCAGGTTATAGGCGGCAGATGTGTGCTGGCGGAGCGTGACTCAATTCAGGCCTTTGCATTCCGCAACATGCTATTCATTAGAGCGAAAGGGGAGAAACCGAGTCCCTGCCACACGGTCAGAATCGAGAGGAATCTCCTGACCGTCGAGCCACCGCAGTTTGTTCTACAGGTTTGCAGCACGCTCCGATTTTGCCCTCAGGTAGTCACACCTTACGACGTCACCAAGTCATTTCCTGCGGTGGCGGCGGACGAGATCGTCGTCCACCACGCCGGCGGTTTCGATACCGTGCCCGTGGTAGAAATTCAGATGCCGCGCCCCAACGAAAGGGATACCCTGGTTGGGGGCGGCACAGGTGGCACGGGCGGCGATGAAGCAACCGGCCGCTCCTCCAATCTCTCCTTTGATGAGGCGTTCGCCGACGCGCTCGAAAACCTCGGCCCCCTCCAGGACCCGCATCCCGATCAGATGGATGTGGTAGTAGTCACCGAAATCAGGGGAGAGTTCGGCGGGATAGCGAACCTGCACGATCTGGTAGTAACGATCCGTCGCGAATAGCTTCCACGATTGCATGAACTCCTGGCGCTACTCCCCGCGTGAGGTCGCGTCATCGCCCATAGCCGGAGGGGACGAATAGAGCAGCCCCTCCGGCACCAGTAATTCGCCCGTCGCCGGGTCTATCAGGCCGTTGACTTCGTCCTCAATACTGGTGGCCTGGGTGTATACGTCCCCCGCAATGGGGCGCTGCCGCAGTTCGTGCTTGTAGGCCTCTATTTGCGCGATGCGCTCTGACATCTCCTCAGCGCCACCATACTCCGAGAAGCCGAAGCCACCCCATTCACTAACCACCAGCGGTAACTGTCCGCGATAGAAGAAGGAGTCGCCCACCACCAGCGGGTGCGGGGCCACGCCCTCGTTTTCACCGGCGACCAGGCGGTCGAGCCACTCCTGCCACTCGCCAAGCTCCTGCCTGTAAATGTGCGCCGTCAGCAGGTGCGACTCCACCCTGCCCTCGGTCGAGACGTGCCGCCAGCCGTCGTTGTCCACCACCAGTAGCTGTGGGTAGTTCACCCGCAGATACGCCCACGTCCGAGCTATATACTCGCGGGTGAGGGCGTTGAACTGTATGTCCTGCACACCCCAGTCCTCGTTGTACAGCGAGAGGATTACCACCGAGGGGTGCGAGCAGATGATGGGGAGCATCCTCATTAGCTCGGCCCAGTGGTTGTCGCGGCTGCGCTGGGTCGAGACGTGCGGGCTGGGTACCTCCACCCACAGCAGCACGCCCACCTCATCGGCCAGGTCGTAGATGCGCGGGTCGATGCCTGCGATATGCACGCGCACCAGGTTGCAGCCGAGGGCTTTCATCGCGTGCATGTGGCTGGCAATCTGCTCGTAAGTGGCCGTGCCCGGCTGGTAGAGGATTCCATCGAGATAGGTCTGCTGGTTATTAAGGTAGATGTGCCGCCCCCGCGCCTCTATCCTGCGCAGGCCAAAGTGCGTGGCTATCTGGGATATGTCTCCCCAGGGGGTCGTAAGCTGTGCCGTAAGCTGGTACAGGTTTGGCTCGTCCGGCGACCACAGCCTGGCGTCCGGCAGGTGCATCACGAGCCGCTGCCGCTTCACACCCTGTGCCAGCTCCAATTGGAACTCTGACACGACCGGGGACATGGCTGCCTCACGCGAGGTGACCACCAGGCGCAGGTTGTAGGTGCCGGGCGTGGCGGTGCGCGTGGTGATTACGAACTCCACCAGCCGGTCCTCGATGCTGCTGATTACCTCAAGGCGCGAGCGCAGCCTGTTGAGCATCACCGGCTCGATCCACACGCTACGCACGGGGCCGCTGATCGTTTGGTACCATATGCCGCCCCGCTTGTAGACGCGGGACTCTTGCTTGCCTCGCGTAATCTCCGCATCCAGCGTGTCGGCGGTGCGCACGGTGAGGCGGTTTATGGGCCTCAGTAGCTCAGGGGGCAATTCGTAGCTGAAGGACGTGTACTCGCCGTAGTGCACCGGCTCGCCCTCTATCGTACTCAGCTGCACGCCGTTCAGCCACACGCGCGTCTCGTAGCCGCACGCCCCGAAGGTAAGCTGCACAATGCGACCGGGGTCACGTAGCCAGGGCTCGGGAATGCTGAAGTCGCGCTCGTACCAGGCCACTACATTTTCTGGTGTGTACTGAGTCAGCGGCCCGGTGATCTTGACCTGCTCGGCGGCCTTAGCCATGTAGTCTTCGATGGTAGAGGGCCAATTCGCCGTGCGCCTGTACGCGTAGCCCTTGAACCACTCTTCCCGCAGGCCCCGGTCCTCAGGGTCCAACTCGAACTGCCATTCGCCGTCTAATAGTTCCACCTCACCGGGGCGGACCACCGAGCGCGGCAGCGGGTTGAGATATTGCTCGACTTGCTGGGAGTACGTTTCGTCGCGTGTGAAGCCGAAGTCCTTAACATCCATATTTGCGTACGATGCTCCTGTAGCACTGACATGATCGCTACCCACGAACCGCGCCCTCCTACATATCCGCTAGCAAGTTACCGGCCACAGCGACAGCATACGGCCGCTTGTTGGAGAGATGCGGATGTATGCACAGCGTTGAAACCCTCGACCAGCAACCCCAGACTGTAACGCGGGCGAAATCCGAGAAATCTGCTCGCAACGTTTATCAGTTACAATATTGGTGAGGGTTTTTTAGCTGGATATAGCGGGGTGCACTATGAGAACCAAAGTCGTAAAGTCTGATGCAGAGTGGAAGCAACAACTAACGCCGGAGCAATACCGGGTCGCCCGACAGAAGGGCACGGAACGGCCTTTCACCGGCGAGTACGCCCACAACAAGGACGCGGGTGTCTACAAATGCGTGTGCTGCGGCGCTGAGTTGTTCAGTTCGGACGCCAAGTTCGAGTCGGGCACCGGCTGGCCCAGCTTCTACGCGCCCATCGCGGAGGAGAACGTAGAGATGGAGTCGGACAACAACTTCTGGATGCGCCGCACCGAAGTGCTATGCAGCACCTGTGACGCCCACCTCGGCCACGTCTTCGACGACGGTCCCGCGCCCACGGGACTCCGTTATTGCATCAATTCCGCGTCACTCAAGCTGGAGAAGAAGGGGCCAGCCAGCGACCCTGCGTAAGATATACGTGGGACACAAGAACCTGTGCGTTAACAGATAAGACACATAAGATTGGAGCACCACAATGGAAAATGCAAAGGCAACATTTGGAGCGGGCTGTTTCTGGGGTGTAGAGGCAGCGTTTCGCCAGGTCAAGGGGGTCATCTCTACCTCCGTGGGCTACAGCGGCGGAGAGTACCAGAACCCCTCCTACCGGGATGTGTGCACCGGGCGCACCGGACACGCCGAGGTGGTGGAAGTCGTTTACGACCCCGCCAGGGTATCCTACGACGACCTACTGAGGGTCTTCTGGGACAACCACAACCCGACCACCCTGAACCGCCAGGGTCCCGATATAGGCACGCAGTACAGGTCGGCCATCTTCTTCCACACCCCTGAGCAGGAAGCCGCCGCACGGGCCTCCATGTCCGCACTCGACAGCAGCGGCAGGTACGGCAAGGCCATAGTAACTCAAATCGAGGCGGCATCGCAGTTCTACCCCGCTGAGGAGTACCACCAGCAGTACCTGGAGAAGCGCGGCCTATCCACCTGCCACATCTAATTGTCTAAACGCCAAGACGCGGAGACGCCCAGGACCACGCCAACATTAAGGATTGTGTCCTAGGAAAGAGGAGCAGGCTACATGTCGTCGTACCCTGCTCCTCTTAGCACTCCGTGCACTTTTCTTCTCTTGGCGCGTTCTTGGCGTCTCCGCGTGATGCGTTTAGAAACCCTGCTACGGCAGACGTCCAAAGTTGTGTGCACTTGACTCACTTGGTATAATAGTTAGTACCTAAACTATTTTGGGTTGCAGAGCGTATAACACACGATGACCAACACCCCGGACATGAGAATCGCACAGCTTTTTTCGGCCAGCACCAGCAAAGACTGCGCCTGTATGTGTCAGGCTGCGCCCTGTTGTTGCGCGGCCTCAGCTTGCGACGGTCCGGCTCCCCACGTGTGACACTAACCCTACAGCAATGACGCTGCATGGCACTTAGCAACCAGCAGCTACATCATGGGGCCTGACCGCAATGGTCGGCCTTTTTTGTTTGCACGAAAGCACCGGAGGCTACATTGGAGCTTCTAACTAGAACATCGGCATCCACGCTAATACGCTCCGGGCGCGAAGACATCGTCGCGCAGATAGGCAACACGCCCCTGCTGCGCCTGGCGCGCATCGAGGAGAAGTACGGCCTGACTGAGGGCGTCGAGCTGCACGCCAAGGCCGAGTGGTTCAACCCCGGCGGCTCGGTGAAGGACCGCGCGGCCCTCTACATGGTCCGCGACGGCGAGAGGCGGGGGCTGCTCACACCGGGCAAGACGATCCTGGATGCCAGTTCGGGCAACACCGGCATCGCGTACGCCATGATAGGCGCGGCCCTGGGCTACAGGGTGGAGATATGCCTCCCCGAATCGGCCAGCCCCGAACGGAAGCGGCTGCTAAAGCTATACGGCGCGACCATCATCGACACACCCCCGGCCGGCGGCACCGACGGAGCTATCATGGAGGCCCGCCGCCGCTACGCCGAGCACCCCGACCGCTACTTCTACCCCGACCAGTACAACAACCCCGCCAACTGGCAGGCCCACTACTATGGCACCGCCCCCGAAATCTGGCAGCAGACCGACGGGCGCGTCACACACTTCGTGGCCGTGGTCGGCACCAGCGGCACCTTCATGGGCACGTCCCGCCGCCTCAAGCACTACAACCCCGGCATTCGCATCGTGGAGGTACAGCCCGACGCCGCCTTCCACGGGCTTGAGGGGATGAAGTACATGCCGTCGGCCCTGGTACCCGGCATCTACGACCCCAACCTGGCCGAGGAAAGCTTGGAGGTCGGCACCGAGGAGGCCCAGGCCATGACCCGCGACCTGGCCCGCTACGAGGGCATACTGGCGGGGCCGTCGGGCGGTGCGGGAGTGCTGGCTGCGGTGCGCGTGGCACGGTCGCTGCGCTCCGGCGTGGTGGTGACGGTGCTGCCCGACGGCGGCAATCGCTACCTGCAAGACACCTTCTGGGACGAGAGCGAGGAAAACTAGCGGTGAGTTCGGGCGAAGACCAGGGTAAGAAGGAGCGCAAAGCCGGGAGAGGCGCGGGCACCAGGGCCGTGCACGCCGGCTCGCACGCCGACCTGCAGGGCACCCAGCCCTCTAATGTGCCTATCTACGCCAGCAGCAGCTTCCTCAGCCCCGACGCCGCGACCCTGGACGAGGTGCTTGGAGGCACCCGGCCCGGCTACGTGTACGGACGCTACGCCAACCCTACCGTGTCGGCGCTGGAGGAGGCTTTAGCTTCCCTCGACGGTGCGGCGGCAAGCGTGGCTTTCGGGAGTGGCATGGCCGCCCTGCACGCGGCGTTCCTGGTCTGCGAGCTTGAGCCGGGCGATACAGTGCTGGCAGGCAGCGACCTGTACGGCGCTACCCACACGATGTTAGCTACCCTGTTCGGCCAGTTCGACGTGCAGACCCGCTTCGCGGATATGACCGACTTCGAGGCCGTGGAGCAGGCCCTTCGCACCGAGCCACGCCCCCGCGCCATGCTGTTCGAGACCGCCTCCAACCCGCTCATCAAAGTGGCCGACGTGCCGCGGCTATGTGAGGTTGCCCGCTCGCTAGGCGTGGTAACTATAGCGGACGCGACTTTCACGCCGCCACCCATAATCCAGCCCCTGGCGCTGGGCGCGGACATAGTCATGCACAGCGACACCAAGTACTTTGGCGGCCACGGCGACGTGACGGGGGGCCACCTATCCATCTCCAACCCCGAATTGGAGCCTACCCTGAGGCAGATAACCAGGCTGGCAGGGGCCATCCCAGGCCCATTCGAGGCATACCTCACCATCCGGGGCGTAAAGACCCTGGTGGTAAGAGTGAAGCAGCAGTGTGAGAACGCCGCTTCACTGGCGCAATGGCTGGCACGGCACCCGCTCGTAGCTAAGGTGCATTACCCCGGCCTAGCCGACCACGCGCAACACGAGGTAGCCGCCCGCATCTTCACTCCACCCTACATGGGCGCGATGCTGGCGTTCGAGATAGCGGGCGCGGGTAAGGCTGAGGTGCTGCGGTTCATGGACTCGCTCGAACTGGTGATCCCTGCCGCGACCCTGGGCGACGTTTACACGGAGGTGTCCTACCCAACAATCTCAAGTCATAGGGACTGGGCACCCGCTCAACTGAAGCGGGCGGGTATCACGCCGGGCCTGCTCCGCGTCTCGGTGGGCATAGAGGATATAGAGGACGTAATGGAAGACATCAACCAGGCGCTCCAGGCGGCGGTGGGCGCGACAAATACACAAGCTACGGCTAACCAATAACAGTAAGAGGACCGAAGAATGACATTGTACCTGGACGACTGCGCACGCGATTCTATAGTGCAACACGGCGAGGGCGGCTACCCGAATGAGGTATGCGGCATCCTGCTCGGCAAGGACGAGGGCGACCGCCGCGTCATTCGCCTGACGATGCCGATAGAGAACGCGTTCGAGCAGGACGAGCAGTACCACCGCTTCCTCATCACCCCCGCCGACATGTTCCGGGCCGAGCGGCTGGCGCGACACGACCGCCTCGACGTGCTAGGCGTGTACCACTCCCACCCCAACGCTCCCGCCCGACCCTCGGAGTACGACCGCGACCACGCCGCCTGGACCGCCTGGAGCTACGTCATCGTCTCCGTGCAGGACGGCAAGGCCGCCGACATACGGGCCTGGAAGCTGCGCGAGGACCGCAGCGCATATGACGAAGAAGAAGTAGAAGTAAGCGCGACGAGCGTCAAGTAAGCAGAGATAGGAGGAAGAGTCATGAGCGCGATTAGCAAGAGCCATCAAATGAGCACGCAGGGTTGCGAGGACGACATACCGCAGCCCATAGTAAATCTCAACCGTTGGACCCTCGTCCTGGGCATAGTGGGCGGGTTGGTGTTGCAGCAACCCCTGTTCACCACCGTGCTGTTCCTCATATTGGTCCCGGCGGTGCTGTTCGGGCAGCGTGGCAGCCTCATTTTCCAGCTTGGCAAGCGCGTGCTGCCCGGCACCGAAAGAGGCACACCCGGCGTGGACCGCCGCCTGATGCGGTTCAACAACTCGATAGCCATGCTACTGCTAGGCTCGGCCCAGGTGGCGTTCCTCTTCGGAGCGACCGGCCTCGGTTGGGCGCTGGCCCTCATGGTGGCGGTTGCCGCCAGCGTAGCTCTTGCCGGATACTGCGTGGGCTGCACTATTTATTACCGCTTCCGGATTTACAGATATAAGCTTCTAGCCGGACGATAGACGATAGACGATAGGAGACCTACATCGTCCATCGTCCATCGTCTATCGTCCAACACCACAAGGAGAACATCACACATGACAACCATTCTCATACCTACGGCCCTGCGGCAGTACGCCGGGCAGCAGAGCGAGGTATCGTTGCAGGGGAGCACGGTAGACGAGGTGTTGCAGGAGCTTTCCACCCGCTACCCCGACCTGCGCAGGCAGCTTTACAGCGAGAGCGGCAAGCTGCGCAACTTCGTCAACATCTACCTCAACGAGGACGACGTGCGCTACCTCCAGAAGGGCTCTACCCCCGTCAGCGACAACGACACAATCTCCATCATCCCGGCCATCGCGGGCGGTGCCTCCGGCGCTGTGCTCGACTCCCCTCCCCCGCCGGTAGCCACGGGGGGCGAGGAGCAGACCCTGTCGCACGCCGAGATACGCCGCTACAGCCGCCACCTCATCGTGCCGGAAGTGGGGCTTGAAGGCCAGAAGAAGCTCAAGGCGAGCAGCGTGCTCCTGATAGGCGCGGGTGGTCTTGGCTCGCCGCTGGCCCTCTACCTGGCGGCGGCGGGCGTGGGGCGCATCGGTATCGTTGACTTCGACGTGGTGGACGAGTCGAACCTGCAACGCCAGGTGATACACGGCACGTCGAGCCTCGGTACCCCCAAGCTGGAGAGCGCCAAGGCCCGCATCCTCGACATCAACCCTAACGTGCAGGTGGACAGCTACGAATACCCCCTCACCTCGGAGAACGCCCTGGAGATATTCCGGCCCTACGACGTGGTCGTCGACGGCACCGACAACTTCCCCACCCGCTACCTCGTAAACGACGCGTGCGTGCTGCTGGGCAAGCCGAACGTCTACGGCTCGATCTTCCGATTCGAGGGGCAGGCATCCGTCTTCTGGGCTGAGCATGGGCCTTGCTACCGCTGCCTCTACCCTGAGCCTCCCCCGCCGGGCCTGGTGCCCTCCTGCGCCGAGGGTGGCGTGCTGGGCATCCTCCCCGGCACGATTGGCACCATACAGGCCACCGAGACGATCAAGCTGCTACTCGGCATAGGCGAGCCGCTGATTGGTCGCCTGATGCTGTACAACGCCCTCGATATGCGCTTCCGCGAGGTGCGCCTGCGCAAAGACCCTGAGTGCCCGGTGTGCGGCGAGAACCCCACCGTCACCGAGCTAATAGACTACCAGGTGTTCTGCGGCATCAACCCCCAGGCGGAGCGCGGCGAGACCGACTTTGACATCTCACCCCGCGACCTCAAGGCCCGCCTTGACGCCGGACAGAAGCTGGTGCTCCTCGACGTGCGCGAGCCTCACGAGTGGAGCATCGCCCACCTGGAAGGCGCGAAACTCATCCCGGTGAACCAGGTAACGGCCCACGTCCACGAGTTGAGCACCGCCGACGAGATGGTGGTCTACTGCAAGGGAGGCACCCGCTCGGCCCGCGCGGTCAACGAATTGAGGCAGCTTGGCTTCCGCAAGCTGTGGAACCTGCGCGGCGGCATCAACGCCTGGGCGGAGGAAGTAGACCCCTCGCTGCCCAGGTACTAGCACCCGGCCTTCCGCGACTTCTTGGCACAAACCCAGTCTCCCTTAGTCGGGCCTGGGTTTGTGCTTTATGCTGCATACTCGGGAGATAAGTGCCGCAAAACACTTTATTGCTCTGGCTGTGGTGTATACTGTGATTAGCGGGCGAACTACCACTGGTTCGCTCCTTCGTTACCCTGAGAAGACCTGCCGGGCGGTCTTCTTTGCAGGGGCAAGCGCCTTCGTGCCCCTGTAATTGCTCTATCCTGGCTCTACTGTGGAGGGGCTTGTCGCGTATGCGGAACCATCTAACCGAGGGGGTTTCCTGGTGAAAGCGGGCGGCGGGAAGGCGACCCTGATGTGGCCGCTTTTCGGGCTTATGCTCGTGCTGGCGCTCGCCGGCTGCGGAGCCGAAAGTACTGTGGGTGCTATTCAGACCGCCCGCGACTCGATTGAGCATGGCACCGCCACCGCTGCCGGGGTCCGCATCGACATAGCGACCGGGCAGTTGGATCTGGCGGACGGCACCAACAAGCTGATGGAGGCAACCTTCCAGTACAACGTGCCGGGTTGGCGGCCCAAGATCAACTACGACGTGAACCGCACGCCCGGCACTCTCTCCATTGTGCAGCCCGTCGACAGGAACAACCTGCCCGCGCTCAACGGGAGCACGGTGAACGACTGGGAGATCAGGCTGGGCAACCAGGTACCGCTGGACCTCGACCTGCGCCTCGGCCTGGGAGACGCCCGTATAGACTTCTCGAACCTCAAAATCAGCGGCCTGCGCATGGACCTCGGCGCAGGCAACGTCGAGGCCGACCTGGGTGGGAACTATCGCAGCAACGTGGACGCCCGCATCACCGGCGGCCTGGGCAAGCTGACGCTGAAGCTCGGCGACCGCATGGCAACCCGCGTCACCGTCACGGGCGGCCTCGGCAAAGTCACCGCGCATGGCCTCTCCAGGGACGGTGAGGCTTATACCAACGGCATACAGTCGCGGTACGGCCTCGACGTGATGATAGAAAGCGGCGTCGGAGAGATCACGCTGGACGGACGCTAGGGTCTACACGCTCACACGCTCACACGCTCGGCAGCGTGAGGGTGACCCGGGTGTACTTGCCCGCCACGCTCTCGGTAGCAAGCGAACCCCCTACAACGGCCATCATGGTACTATGCAGCGCCAGCCCTTGCCCGCTCCCGCCGCCATCGCGTATGGAAGCGGCCATGCCCACGCCGTCATCTTCCACAGCCAGCTCCACGCCACCTTTCGTGCTGGCCGCTACCTTCAAGTGGAGGGACCGCGCGGGGTCGCCGCCCCGGCCGTAGCGCGCGGCGTTTCGCACCGCTTCCCGCGCCGCGTAATACAGCACCTCGGCTGCCAGCGGAGCGACTTCTCCCGCCTGCTGCTCGGCTCCCGGCTCCACCTGCCAGGTTACCTCGTTGAACGCGCCTGCGAACTCCTCGTCCACCGCCTTGCGTAACGCCCCTAGCAAACCTAGCCGCGCCACCTGCGGAGCCGCGCCCGAAGGCATGTCACGTAGCAGGTCGGATATGCGCCGGTGAGCGTCGCCAAGCTGGACTAGAGCATCTTGCTCGGCGCTGTGCCCGTTCGACGGGCCAGCGTCCTTGTTTTCTGTCACGACAGCCGGGCTATCGGCACCTACCGCCGGGACGCGGGCCTTGCGGCTGCTCAGGGCGATCATGGCGGTGTGGAGCAGGGGCAGCACGTCGTCGTGGAGCACGCGGCGGGCTTGGCGGTCGAGCACCTGGCTCTCAGCGAGGCGGCGGCGTTGCAGGCTCATCAGGCGGCGGGCCATCTCGGCGCTCGCCTGCGTGTCCACCATGCGCTCGCCTGAGGCGCGGGCTATCTCTATCTCCTCCTGCGTGTACAGACCTCCGTCCCGCTTTTCTCCCAGCAGCATCACCCCGATGAGGCCCCGCTCGCTCCAGAGGGGCACGGCCAGGCTCGCCCCATCGAAACGCTGCGGGTCAACAGGCACCCACATCAGCTGCGGAGAGGTAAATTGCGACGTCAGGTCGGCCAGGGGAAGTTGCGCGCGTCCGTCGGCCTGGGACTTGCCATCTTTCTGCTCGCTCGCCCGGTACACGAGCGGCGGCCCCACCAGCGGCGACAGCGGGCCTAGCGCCGCCAGGTAAGCCACTCTGGCCCGTAGCACCTCCCCGCACAGCACCCTGAACGGCCCAACAATCTCCAACTGTTGCGAAGCAGGGGCCGCACCCGACTGGTCCAGCAGGTCGCCGTAGAGGCTGCGGCCCGTGACGAAGGGCCTCAGCAGGTCCATGTAACGCTCGCGCTCCACGTAGGAACGCCAGCTAAAGACCGCGTAGAAGACTACCATCAGGATGGTAGCCAGCACCAGGCTGTATATTGGGTGCGTGGCTACCGTGAGGCTATAGCC
>JALZHG010000117.1 GCA_030914045.1 Chloroflexota bacterium
TCCCAAGCAAGGACTGAAGCCGGAGGAGGAAGCGGTGCTGCTCCTGCTGAAGCGGTGCCAGGACGCTGAGAGCAAAGGGGCCGCATAGCTACCTGTAGAAGACATCGAGAAGGTTGTGGGCACCTGAAACGTTCGCTGGTATCGTTTCTGCTTCATGTATAACCAGGGGTAGAAACGGGCGGCTGAATGCATATACGCCCACACGTACCTTGCTTTGCCATGAATCCTCCCAGGAAGCCAATCTCTCCACAAAAGCAGTATCTCGACGGGCAGCGGTGGGAAATCCTGCACGAGCTTGAAGACTGGCTGGAAGCCCCAATGATCGTGCTGGGGCTTGCCTGGCTGGCGTTGTTCGTGGTAGAAGTCGTTTCGGGTCTCACCCCCCTCCTGGAAGCGGTAGGCACCGGCATCTGGGTGGTCTTCATCCTCGATTTTCTGCTCAAACTCACCCTGGCCCCGGAAAAACTCACATACCTGCGACAGAACTGGCTGACCGCTATCGCATTGTTGGTGCCCGCGTTGCGCGTCCTCAGGATCGCGCGCCTGGTGCGGGTGCTGAAATTCATCAGGACCACGCGAGGTCTGCGACTCTTGCGCATTGTTACTTCACTGAACCGGGGCATGAAAGCCCTGGGCCGGACGATGCGCAGGCGTGGTGCCGGGTACGTCATGACGCTCTCGCTGCTGGTGCTGCTGGTGGGGGCGGCGGGCATGCTGGCCTTCGAGAGTGGCGCCAACGGGGATATAGAGGACTACGGCACGGCACTCTGGTGGACGGCGATGGCCTTGACCACTATGGGCACCGACTACGCCCCGCGAAGTCCTGAAGGCCGCGTGCTTGCCTTCATCATAGCCCTGTACGCGTTCGCCGTCTTCGGCTACCTGACCGCCACACTTGCCAGCTTCTTTATAGGCCGGGATGCGGCCAGCACCGAGGGTGAGGTGGCGGGTGAGGCTTCGCTCGTCGCCCTACGCAGGGAGATAGCAGGTCTGCGTAAGGAAATACAGGTGCTATCGCAGAGACAGCAAGAGCCGCTTGAGCGCACTCCTACCCAGCCGCCGGACGGGACGAAGCGGAACTAATAAACCGGGTGCTCTTCGCGAGTGGGCATGAACAACGCCAGCCACAACACGGCTGCCAGCATGAGCACTGCGCTCGTCAGCACCAGCCACGAGGCGTCGGCGTCCACACCCTGTAGCACCAGGGAGATCGGGAAGAGGGCATACCCTACGGCCAGCGCGACACGCCACACCGCGGACGCACGCCGCCCGAAGCGGTTGGTCATAGCGTAGATGCCTATTATCCAGCCTGGGAAGATAAGCAGCGTCAGGTCGTGCGCGCTGAGATTTGGAGCGGCAAACACCGCGAGCAACCCCGCGAGCGCCCATAGTACGTCGGAGTTGAGTCGTTGCACCGTCGTGTCGGCGGCCGAGCGCGTCTGCTCCCATTCAGGGTCGAGGCTTATCCCACTACGCATCCACACGAAAAGCAGCAGCCCCAGGCCGAACACGAACACAAACGAAGGCACAAGCGGGTGCGCGTCCGGCCCGAAAACCAGTCCCGCGATGCCCCGCCAGTTGTACATTGTGTCGCCTATCATAGGTGGCGCGCCTGCGGGTAGCTCTGGGTCCAGCAACATGCTAAAGTAGCGTAGAGGCCAGGCGAAGCCCAGCAGCGGTACCGTCAGCGCGGAGAGGGAGGCGAAAAGCACCACAAAGGTGGTCAGCGCCTGCCAGTGTCGCTGCAAGAGGACCAGCATGAGCACTATGGGCAGCAACGAGGGCCGCAGGGCCACCAGCATGAGCATCATGCCCGCCCAGTTCGGCTGCCCCCGCCGCAACGCGACATAGGTGCCGCACAGGCCCATGAGTACGAAGGGGGTGTCCTGCCCCTCCATCAGCCCCCTTATCAGCGGCAGGAACGAGCACGCCGCCAGGCTCAACGCCCACCCCACCCCCCGCGACACCGAGAGCGCTCCGTCAAGCATACCGAGCGAGAGACCTACGGCAAGCCCCGCTCCCAGCGCCCACATGGCGAACACCAGGGGGAGCGGAGTCTGCATGAAGGGAGCGAGAGCCAGCGCCTCGAACGGCAGGCGAGTGTAGGGGCGGAACTGGCCCGTATCGATACCAGCACCCCGCAACAGGTCGTTCTGCGCGGCGCGTTGCGCGGGCAGGTCGTACAGGTCGGGGCCGTCGCCGTAGCGGACCATGTAAGCCCCTGTCAGGGGAGCGGCGAAATCGATGGAGCGCACGTAGCCTTCGGGGCCGCCGCTGTTGCGCACCGATCCGATCCAGACCGCCAGGTAAGCCAGCGCCACCAGTATTGCCAGGCCCGCCGCGATCTTACCCAGCGGCGACACCCCACCCACGGGCCGCACAGCCTCATCCGCGCCGCCATGCTCGACCCTGTACTCAAGTTCCAGCCGGCGGCGTTCGAGGTCTACTGGGTCTTCCGATATCGGGTGGCGGCTGCTGGGTCTTTGAATCAATTCAGGGCGCGGAGGTCACCGCCTCCAGGTTAGCGGCGGTCCGGGGCGTTTGCCGGGCCTGCCACGCCTCGATTACAGACTGCAAGAAGAGGCGGCCGTCGTCGCCCCCCAGGATCGCCTCGGCTGCGCGCTCCGGGTGTGGCATCAGGCCGAGCACGTTTCCATGGACGTTGCAGATACCGGCGATTCCGTTGGAGGAGCCGTTGGGGTTGTGCAACGGGTTGAGGGTGCCGTCAGGATCGCAGTACCGGAGCACAATCTGCCCATTGGCTTCGAGCGAGGCCAGTGTTTCGGGACCGGCGAAGTAGCGGCCCTCACCGTGAGCGATGGGCAAGCGCCAAATGGTGCCGGGCCTCGCCGTCCTCAACAGGTTGGACCGCGACTCCTCGACGCGGACGTGCACCCACCGGCATGTGAAGGAAAGCTCGACGTTGCGCATGAGGGCACCGGGCAGCACATGCGACTCGGTTAGCACCTGGAAGCCGTTGCAGATGCCGAGCACCCAGCCGCCGTCGTCGGCGTACCGGCGCACCGCCTCCATCGCGGGAGCGAAGCGCGCGATGGCCCCGGCTCGCAGGTGGTCGCCATAGGAGAAGCCGCCGGGCAGCACCACGAGGTCGTAGCGGCCCAGGTCGGTGGCGGTGTGCCAGACAAGTTCGGCCCGCTGCCCAAGCACCTCCCCCAGCGAGTAGAGGGCGTCATGGTCGCCATTGGAGCCAGGGAAAACGACTATTCCTACGCGCATCGTGTTCATATGCTCCTCAACCATTCCTGCCTAACATGCTATCGTTACAACAACTCGGCACCAACGAGGGTGCCCACACTCATGCGACAGACCACCTACAACAATCATACCAGAGAACGTCCGGCGACACACTAGAATAGACAGCACCCAAGCGTCCCCCTATCATCCTGGGCGCAGCGAAGGATCTCAAGAAGGTGGTATATGGATGCTGCCTGGTATTGTCGTACTGAGTGCTAAAGGTTCAACATCCAGAAAAGAGAAGCACCTGAGATCCTTCGCTACGCTCAGGATGACAGGGGAGGCTTTGGTCCCGAAGTCGAGGTGCAAACATGTTCGCAACTTCGGGAACGCTAGCCGCCTAGCCTCTCTCCCAGCCGTTGGGCAATCTGCCGGAATACTGCCGACTCGGCGCCGTTGGGGGTGGAGGAGAGGAGCGGGTGGGAGGCGTCTATGCCCCGGCTGACGTGTGGCGACATTGGGATGCGGCCCAGTACCTCGATCTCCGTGCTTTCGACTGCCCAGTCGCGCTCGGTGCGGTGGAACACCTCAATCTGCTTGCCGCAGTCGGGGCAGACCAGGTAGCTCATGTTCTCCACCACGCCCAGTATGGGCACGCCCGCCTGCCTGTAGAGTTCGAGGGAGCGCCCGGCGTCCAGCAGCGACATGTCCTGCGGCGTGGTGACCACCACCACCCCATCCACGTTGACCATCTTGACCAGGCTCTGCTGCGGCTCGCCGGTGCCTGGCGGCAGGTCCACCAGCAGGTAGTCCAACTCACCCCACAGCACGTCCTTTAGCGTGCGCGACACCACCATGCCCACGAAGCGCGGGTCGGGCATCACCGCCTGCTTCTCGCCCACCAGCAGCCCGATGGACATCACCTTGAGGCCGAAGCGTTCCAGCGGCGGGATGTACGGCTCGGTGGCGACACGTCCAATAGGTATCCAGCCCTGGGCCTCCTCCGTGCGCCGCACCCCCAGCATGAGAGGCACGTTCGGCCCGTAGATGTCGGCGTCGAACAGCCCCACCCTCGCGCCCTGCGCCGCAAGCCCCAGCGCCAGGTTCACGGTAACGGTAGTCTTACCGACCCCGCCCTTACCGCTAGCCACAAGCACGATACGCGAAACACCCTTTAGAGGCTGAGACATAGTTTTACGATTTGGGAATTGGGATTTCGGATTTCGGATTTAGTCGGATATCTGCTAAATCCGAAATCCGAAATCCCAATTCCCAAATCTCTACTCCGTTTCTTCTAGCGTGAAAGTGTAGTCTTCAATCACGGGGTTGGCTAGGAGGCGCTGGCACATGGCGTCTACGGCTTCGCGGGCGGATGCTTCGTCGGCGGCCTCCATGTGGAGGCGGATGTACTTGCCTGAGCGGACCGCGCTCACCTGTGCGTAGCCCAGGTTGTGCAGCGCGTCGCGTATCGACAGGCCGGGAGGGTCGTTCACCACCGGCTTGAGGGTCACATAGACATTTGCGAGCCACTTCTGCATCGTAAGCTCCGGGGTGCGGCTACTGGTACTGGAGGTCGTTCGTCAGGTCGTGGCCCACTATCTGGCGGTAGGCTTCCAGGTACTTCTCAGAGGTCTTCTGCGCCACTTCGTCGGGGAGCGGTGGGGCGGGAGGCTCTCGGTCCCAGCCCGATTGCAGCAGCCAGTCGCGCACGTACTGCTTGTCGAGGCTGGCCTGGTCCTCACCGAAGCGATACTTGGTTACTTCCCAGAAGCGGGAGGAATCGGGCGTGCCCATTTCGTCGATGACGATCAACTGGCCGTCGAGCAGGCCGAACTCCAGCTTGGTGTCGGCCACAATCACCCCGTGCTGCCGGGCGTGCTCCGAAATCGCGGTGTATATCTTCAGGGTGGCTTCCCGCAACTGCTCAGCCAACTCCTGGCCGACGAAGTCCACCATGCGCTCGAAGGTGATGTTCTCATCGTGGCCCGAAGCGGCTTTGGTGGCAGGGGTGAAGATAGGTTCCGGTAGCTGTTGGCTCGGCACCATGCCGTGAGGCAGCTTGATGCCCGTAATCGCGCCTGTGGTATCGTACTCTTTCCAGCCCGACCCCGCGAGGTAGCCCCGCGCCACGCACTCGATGTCTATGCGCTCGGCCTTCTTCACCAGCATCGCCCGCCCAACAAGCTGCGCCTGCTGCTCCTCCGGCCAGGACTTCCAATCGAAGGGGAAATCGCGCCTCTGCCACGAAATCAGGTGATTGGGCATTATCTGCGCCGTCCGCCGGAACCAGAAGGCCGACAGCGCCGTGAGCACCTGCCCCTTGTGCGGAATGCCGGTGGGCAGCACCGAGTCGAAGGCCGAAATGCGGTCGGTCGCCACCATGAGCAGTTCCGCGCCGAGATCGTAAGTGTCACGCACCTTACCCCTGCCGAATAGCGGAAGGGGTAGCTCGGTCTGGAGTATAGGGCCAGTTTGCATGGCGGCATTATAACACGTTGAAACGTAAAGGACGAAATTTGAGGTGGGATGAGTGATCCGTAGTACGTGAGGGTACACCAAACTGGGATCGGTTGTAGCCGCAGTTGCGAACCTAATGTGCAACGATATACAACCGTAGATGTAGCCAACCTTCACGGGCCCATGTGGCGCTGGCACAAGTACAAAGAAGTTCGGTCATGGAACTTCTTTGTACTTGTGCCAGCAATTTCAGTTGCCGGAGCAGGAGTCTTGTCTACCGTCTAGGCGAGGCAAATCTGTAGAGAGCACAACGTTGCCTTGGACAGCACATTAATACTCAACCCTCAGGTTGTCGAAGTAGGCACGGAACTGGTCTGCATAACCATTGTTACCATTGTCGTAAGCAAGCATCCACCTGTCTATTCTCAAATCTTCGTAGCCTAGCTGGCTCAGGTCCACATCAAAGAAAAGCCATTGCCCCGTCGGATAATTACCTCGTGCAGCCGGGTGAACACGAATCCGCGACTGGTCCACTATCCTGCTGTCGTCTCGGATATATCGTATGTTACCGCGAGGGTCACGCAGACGAAGATCGACTGACATGGGACTTTGCTGATAATTATATTGCACCCATTTGAGGCGCATGCCCGGCTTGATAGTTAACCAATTCTGATCAACTCCCGTGTCATCCTCACCCGTAAAGAGGGTGAAGTAAACGTAAGAGTGAGAGTTCAGTGAACGCCCCGCCATTCTGCTCATTCTTGAACCATAAGGCATGACTCCAAATTCGTTGACGTTAGTTACGGGGCTTAATTCAGGATTTAATCCGGCAAAATATCCTGTAACAATGAGTGCCAGGTTCGGGGCGATGCGATGGTGCTGCCCCTCGGCAAACCCGGGTTCCCAACCGGTTCTCACCCCGTAAAGCATGGTAGCCCCATGCTTGTCGTCCTCCTGAAGTTCTCTCTTGGCTGTACATGTGTTGTACATTACAGCTTCCATATGGCCTGGAGGGTCATCATGGAGGAGTAGGGAGTGGCCGAATTCATGAACTCCGCCAGTAAGCATATCCATGCGCCGCGGGGTAGCCGAACAATTCACATCGGGCGATGAAGCATTGGTAAAGATCCAATGGTTTCGATTGGAGTTGTAGTAAATTTCGTTACGCGTGATTGACTGGGGACTGGCAATTACACAGTTGACTGCGTACTTTGATGAAGATAAGGAAGCCGGTAAACAAGCGGGATGGGTGGCAAAGTTAGTAGCAGTCACCTTATTGGGGTGCGAGGAGTCATAGGTCCGCACAAAGTTTACCCGCATCGTGTTCCATTTTTCCGCACCTGCCTAGATGATGGTTGAAGCTCCACTAAGCAGTGCGCTATCAACCGACGGATCAATGTAGTAATTGATGGTCAGCGTGCCCCAATGTTTAGCCCCACTAGTATATGCAGAGACAGAAGTGCTCAAGATTATCAGCAACAACGCTACCATAGAGTACCGGATGAAAGCTCCAACGCGGCTGCGTAAGTGGAAGTAATGACTAGAGTACATGAATCTCTCCTTTGGGGCACAGCAGAGCATATAAGTCTTGCGCTCACCAAGTCATCAGCCCGCCTGAGTTAGGGTATATAGGTACATAGGTACAAGGCCGATCTCAGGAGTAACTATTTCTAAAGTATTATGGCTTTGTGGATGGTAACGGTTGTGTGGCGCTGCTGATTTCATCAAATAACTGTTGGACGGGCAGGTCACTGTGCGAGTTGCGCGCTCTACCATTTGCGTCAACCGTGTAGCGCTCAATCGCCTGCCACAACTGGCGGTTGCCAGCAGTTTGTAGCGGGTCGGATGTTGAAGGGGGAACGAGGAAGACGATCACCTGCTCGCCTGCCTGGTAAACGTTATCTTTGTAGTGAAGCCACTCGACCCTGTCCTGACCTACCTCGCCACCGAAGGCTTGTAGGGTCAGTTCCGAACCAAGTCCTATATTCCCATTTCCACCCTTCAGCGCGCTTGTAACCTGGATTGTCACCGGAGTCACTATGTAGTGTCTATTACCGGGCAAGTGCGGATTTGCTGGCCGCGATCCGTCCGGTGTGGTCCAGCGTGCGGGCCCCACCTGCTTCACAACCCCAGAAACGACGATCTGAGCCTCGTTGGTCGCCTCATCCAACGTCAGGGGTACGCCATCAGCTGCGACCTGGAGGATGTACGGCTCGCCCGGCAACGACGTTGGTGGTACGTAGAAGCCGGGCGTGGGTGGCGCATCAAAGCCAGGGTCTCCATCACTAGGCACAGGGGTCATGGAAGGCAAAATAACAGTAGGAAAAGGTGTCGGTGGACCCACCTCTCCTTGCTTCCCATCCTGCTGAGCTGCTGCCGTCGTGTCAGGCACTTGTAGCTCAACGCTAGTGTTACTGCCAGCGTTCCGTTGCGGCTGGCGTAACACTGTAGAGCCCAGAAGGAAAATTGCTACGATGGTAGCTGAAGCAATAACTGCTGCCAAGCCAATGCGGGTTGACGGTGAGGACATGCTGCTCTCCTTGGCTTAATGCACGTCTAAAAGCCATAAGTAAATTGCTATGCCACAAGGCGATTACCTAGATTGTAAAGTTATGTAATCTATACAACCACGTAGCAAGTACTCACAACCTAATTACGATTAGGTTATAGAACATATTTACCATAAGTCTACTTCTTTGTCCACGGCCGGGTGAGCTATATTTACCAGGAAACACCTCGATCAATGATGTTTCCATACAGCCCGCAACCTAGATTTGTGGGAAGTGAATCGAAGATCCATTAATTAGGAATAGACACTTACTACATAAATAAACAACAAAGCGGCTCACAGGGTACAAAATCCCTGGAGCCGCTTTACGAGTTACGTGTTACTTTCTACTTCTTGAACCAGGCTACTACATCGCCCTTGGTGCGGGCGCGGAACTCGGCTAGCTGCTCCATCGTCTCTATTGCGCGGGCGTAGCTCTGATCGGCAACGCCTTTGAGGTGCTGCTCGTAGAACTGCTCTAGCTCCTCGCGTTGGGAGATGGGCAGGTTGCCGGTGGCGTTGACCACGCTGGGGATCGACAGGCTGCCGAGCGTGGCGATGAACTCCCAGTGCCCCTTGAGGTAGTCCCACGCTGTTAGCTGCGTATGGCGGCGGCCCAGCATATCGCGCAGCAGCGGAATGACCGCCTCGGTGGGCAGGGTGCGCTCATCCAGCAGCGTGAAAACGCGCGCCACAAGCTCCGGCGACCGGAAGAAGGGGAAGCTATAGAGGTAGCGGTCCCGCTCCTGTGGCGACGAGGCGTTCTTCTGGCGCTGCTGGTAGGTAGCCAGGTGCTTGTCGAAGTGAGCGGCGTCACCGAACTGCGCAGCGGTGGACACGAACACGCCGGCCAGGTTTGCATCCACGGAAGCCGGGTTGGCGGCTTCCTTGCCGGCCCACTCCTTAGCCTGCGCCACCGCCTCCAGGTCCTGGGCCAGCATGGTCATGGCGGTGAGCACGGAGCGGCGGGCCTGCACGTCGTTCTGCGACTCGCCTTCCTCCGGCTCGAAGGTAAGCTCGGCCAGCCTCTCCTTGAAGGACGAAGCCACCCAGCGCCGGAAGCTCTGAATCGCCTGCTCGTCGCCAGCCTCTTTCAGCAGGTCCTCGATGTTGAACAGGTAGCCGACCGCCATGCCGAGCACGTTGTGGTTGCGCGCGCCCAGCATCGCCTGCTCCACTTCCAGGAAGCGGGTGATGGGGTTGGTGCCGTTGCGCACGAGCGCCCACTGGTCGCTCAGCAGGCCCATCTGCTCCAGCGGCGACAGCTTGTCGAGGTTGTCCAGCAGGCCCCTGAGCAGGCGGTCGTCGGAGTCCTGACGGTAGAAGCCGATTTCGTCGGCGTTGGCGTACACCCACCTGACCTCGCCCCGCACGTCCAGCTGCACCGAGTCATCGCGCCCGGACAGCAGGTGGCGCAGCTCGTGCGCGCCCGCGCCGTCTTCGTAGCGGATGATGAGCGGGGCGTCCCAAGTCTGCGCGTTGTCGGCGGGCGCGGTGGGGCTGGAGAAGAAGCGCTTCTGGGTCAGCCGCAGGGTGTTACCCTCCAACGACACGCCGATTATGGGGTAGCCGCCCTGGTTGATCCAACTCTCCATGATGCGGGTGACCGGACGCCCGGCGGCCTTCTCCAGGTGACGCCACAGGTCCGAGCCTGCCGCGTTGTCCTCCGAGAACTCCTGCATGTAGGTGCGGATGCCCGCCCGGAACGCCTCTTCGCCCAGGAAGCTCTCGAGCATGCGCATTACGGCGCAGCCCTTCTCGTACGTGATAACGTCGAACATCTCGGCGGCCTGGGAGGGGGTTTCCACCTTGTTGTAGATCGGGTGGGTGCTCTCCAGCGCGTCGAGGCTCATGGCGCGCACGCGGCCACCCTGCGAGTCGTCCCAGATGTCGTATTCGGGGGCGAGCGCGTTCACGGCCTTGTACGAAATCCACTCGGCGAACGACTCGTTGAGCCACAGGTCGTCCCACCACTTCATCGTCACGAGGTTGCCGAACCACATATGGGCGAACTCGTGGGCCACCACGTGGGCCACGGCCTTCTCGGCGTTCCAGGAAGCGGTCTGCGGGTTCATCAGCAGCATCGACTGGCGGAAGAGCACCAGGCCGCTGTTCTCCATCGCGCCCGCCGCAAAGCCCGGCACGCCCACCTGGTCGTACTTGTCGAAGTGGTAGGGCACGCCGAAGTAGTCTTCGTACCATGGGAGCAGGCGGCGGGTGAAATCGTGCGCGTACTGGCCCATGAACTCCTTGCCGCGCATGGCGTACACGCGGATAGGGGTGCCGTTCACCTCTTCCTCTTCGGTGGAGGCCACGTCGCCAATCACCAGGGCCACCAGGTAGCTCGACATCGGCTTGGTGGGCGCGAAGGTCCAGGTCTTCGACTCTCCATCCACGCTTTCCTGCACAGACTCAAGCGTGCCGTTGGCGAGCACGGTAGCGTCGGGCGACGTGGTGACTTTCCAGGCAAACTGCGCCTTAAAGGTCGGCTCGTCAAAGCAGGGGAAGATGTCGCGGGCGGCGGTTTCCTCGCACTGGGTGCAGAGCAGTTCCTCCGGCCCGTCCTTGGAGAGGTACAGCCCCTCAAGGCCGTTGCTCACCTCGCCGTCGAAGGCCACCTCCAACGTCGCCTCGCCCACGGGAATAGCCTCCTCGAAGCTGATGATGGCTATCTCCCGGTCCTCGTCCTGCTCGATGCGGCCCTCGACGGTGTTGCCGCCATATGTGAGCCGGGCGTCCTTGAGCGTTTGGTTGACGGCGTGCAGCTCGACGCTGTGGGTGCTCTCCCGCACGTCTAGCTGTATGGTGACCTTGCCGAAGGTTTCGCGCCTGCCGAGGCGGGCGTCAATCTCGATGTCGTAGCGGCGTGGCAGGGCGCGGGTTGGCAGCCGGTACGCCATTGGATTCTCTATTGCTGCAATCACGGATGTCTCCTGGTGGATAGGGATTTCGCTCGTGGGGAGCGGACTTATGGTTATCGTGGGATTGGGTGGAAAGGTAACGGATGTACTATAACGCGTTGAGGGGAATTAGACAAAGAGGTTACTTGTTAGAGCATATTTCTTGGGCAGCAACAATACTGTGCAGTCAGGAAAGCACCATATAACGCATCCGACGGAATTACTCTATGGACCGTTTGTTGTCTGTTCATCCTTACACTATGATTTGGGCTGCGACTATGGCATGCTTACGTGCTTGGGTTCCGTCCGCTATGCTTCTCGGCCCAATAAGGAGGTCGCCCGCTACGAATTGTAGATCACGCGCTTCGAGTTGTGCTTCCGAGCCTGGTACTGGTATGTTCCAACCGACGACGTTCGAACTTCCTGAACCTGATTAGGACTGAGGGCTCTTTGAGTTGCTTTGCCACTTAGCAATCTGCTTTTCCAAAACTGGTTCCATTTTATCAAAGTGTCTAACGTCCTGAGCTACATTTAACGCCCTGAATCCGGCAGTTACCCCCATGATAAGCACTGTAACAATGCACAAGAGCAGAAGTATCCAAGTAGCGGTACGGACCATCGTATACGCTACATCGGCAGACCTAACAGCTTGGCCTCCAACAGAAATCAGGAAGAGCAAGAGAATACCTGCCGTAAAGACACTCAGCAAAATGGCCAAAACTGCAGTCACCAAGTGTACGGTAAGTTCTGCGGGGTTAGCTTTGAAATACCGAAGTCTCTCCAGGTATTTTAGGCCCTCATCAGCCTTCCTTATGTTTATCTTTTTGCGCCTGTAGTCAAGCAAAGTCTGTAAGAACTTATCTACTCTGGTCGTTAACAAGCCAGCAATTATTCCGAGGAGGATTGTTGAAAACACGTCAAGTTGCATTATTGTATCCTTCCTGAACAAAGACTAATCCGCCTGACGACTATAGGCGGATTATACCACATATTGTGTATATTAGACAAAAAGTGAATAAATAACAGCATATGTGGGAAGATAGCTGCTTTCCGACCTTTTCTTACCTTGTACTAGATAGGGATTAGATAGGGAGAGGTCTAATCTGGCTAAGCCCGAACTCCTTATCATGTAGTGAAGCTATAAGGCACTAACTCTAAGGCACTAACTCTAAGGCACTAACTCTCCAAGCCCACCCGCCTATACGCTTCGTCCAGGTACGCCAGGTGCCGCTCCAGCGACGTGATCTCCCGTAGCTGCTCCTGTGTAAGCCGCTCCATCACCTCATCGTCGGACATGAGGCGTTCGAGGAAGGTGGGGCCGGTCTCGCCCTTCGCGTCGAGGTCCCATACCGACATGGCGTGGCGCTGCACGATCTTGTAGGCCGCCTGCCGGTCCAGGCCGCTCTCTGTGAGGGCAAGCATCACCGGCTGCGAGAATACCAGACCGCCCGTCATCTCCAGGTTGCGGCGCATCCGTCCAGGGTAGATGTTGAGGTTGCCCACGATGCCGTCGAACTGGCGCAACATGTAGTCCACCAGGATGAAGGCACCTGGCAGGATGAGCCGCTCGCCCGATGAATGGGATATGTCTCGCTCGTGCCACAGGGCCACGTTCTCCATGCCGGTGAGCGCGAACCCCCGCACCACCCTCGCCAGGCCGCTGATGCGCTCGCTCTTGTGGGGGTTACGCTTGTGGGGCATGGCCGACGAGCCTTGCTGGGCCGCCCCGAACGGCTCCTCTACCTCCCTCACCTCCGTGCGGGCGAGATGGCGTATCTCCGTGGCGAACTTATCCAGCGAGGAGGCGAACAGGGCCAGCGCGTTGAGCACGGCGGCATGGCGGTCGCGCTGCACTATCTGGGTAGACACCGGGTCAGTAGCCAGGCCTAGGCGGGTGAGGGCGTCCGCCTCCAGGTCGGGTGGTACGTTGGCGTGGGTGCCCACCGCGCCCGAAATCTTGCCGGTGGCGATGTCTTTTGCGGCGGCTTCCAGGCGATGCAGGTGCCGCCCCATCTCGTCGTACCAAACCAGCACCTTCAGGCCGAAGGTGGTAGGCTCCGCGTGCACTCCGTGGGTGCGCCCTATCATGACCGTGTGCTTGTGCTCCAACGCCAGGGCCGCCAGCGTCACCCGCACGTCCTCCACGTCGCTCAAGATGAGGTCCATCGCCTCCTTTAGCTGCAAGGCGAGGGCGGTGTCTATCACGTCAGATGAGGTGAGGCCCAGGTGCACGTAGCGGGCCGCGTCATGATCGGAGAGGCTGTCACCCGCCGCCCTGAGGAAGGCGATCACGTCGTGGTCGGTGCTTTTCTCGTACTCGGCCATGAGCGCCAAATCGACCTTGCCCCCGCGCAGGATGGGCAGCACCTCCCCAGGCACCCTGCCCCGCTCCGACCAAGCCTCGGCCACGGCCACTTCCACCTTCCACCACAGGTCAACCTTGCGCTGCGCCGACCATATAGCCCCCATCGCGGGGTTTGTGTAGCGGTTCAGGTCCATGATGCTCCTCCTGAGCAGACGATGGACGATGGACGATGGCGGAGTTATGAGTTATGAGTTTTGAGTTGACGGATAGTACCCAACCATCATCCTCTTGGCGCGTCCTTTGCGTCCTTTGCGATTCCGTCTCCTACTATCGTCCATCGTCCATCGTCCATCGTCTATCGTCCATCGTCTATCGTCCCCTCCCCTATCTCCTGCCCCAACGTGCCGAGCGCGGAAAGTTCTTCCTGCTGTAAGGCTTCCTTGCGGCGGACGACTTTTTTGAGGCGGCGGCGGGTGCTTATCAGGTAGCCGAACAGGGGCACCAGTATCAGCCAGGCAATGATTAGCGCGACTTGGGCGGCTCCTATCTGGTTGTTGAACGCGAGGCCGCACCCGAAGCACGACGTAATCACCCCAACGAAACCGAAGAAAAAGAGGAGTCGCTGGGTCTTGGCGTTAGGCATGTAATGTCCTCAGGGGCGATTGGTGGGTGTGGGGTCGTTGGGCGAAGTGGAAGATGGAGTGCCCTCGTCACGGTCCAACAACTCGCTGATGCGGAGCTCGCTCTGCCGTAGCTCCTCCTGCCAGCGTTGCGCCCGGATGCCACTGTAGCGCCTGTAGGTGAGGAAGGCAGCGACCGCGCTCGCCAGCGCCACGAGCCACACTATTATGGCCCAGAGTTGCAGGCCGTTCAAGCCGAGCGACATAGCAACGAAAGCCGCCAGTATGCTCACGACCACGGTTGTAGCCAGCATGGTGCGGGCGTTGGCTTCGGCGCTGCTCATCGATTTAGCGTACTTCCGCCCACAGGCCCGAGGCGTCGTATGCCGAGAGCAGGGCCGGCGTTATGCCGTTTTGCAGGTCCGTGCTATGCCGGGTGCGTACGCGCAGGTAGTTATCGGTAAGGCCGTGCCAGGTGCCGTCTTCGGACCGCGTCTCCCACAACACCGGGCGCATTGTGCCCAGGTGCCTTATGGCATAGGCGGCTTCCATGCGCGTGCTGAGTTCCATCATCTCCAACGTGCGGGCGTGGCGCACTTCAGGCGACACCTGGCCCGGCATGCTCATCGCGGGGGTGCCTGGACGCTGCGAATACGGGAAGACATGCACCTTAGCAAACTCCATCTCCTGCACGAATTCGCGAGTGGCCGCCCATTCCTCCTCGGTTTCGCCGGGGAAGCCGGTAATCAGGTCGGTGGTGATAGAAATGCCAGGCACCGCCTCGCGACACTGCCGGACCACATCGGCGTACTCCCCTGTGGTGTAGTCGCGCTTCATGCGGGCCAGCGTGGCATCGCACCCGCTTTGCAACGGCAGGTGTAGGTGCGGGGCCAGTCTGCCTGCGTACCGTGCGTCGGACAGCAGGGGCAGCATCTTTATCGCGTCGGTCGGTTCCACTGAAGTGATGCGCAGGCGGGGCACACTGGTCCTGTCGAGCACCGCCTGGACCACGCCGGGCAAGTCGCGGGCCTCGGTGGGGTCGGCGGCGGACCGCTTGCGCTGGGCGTGGTCCTGCCCGTACTTGCCCATGTGCACGCCGGTGAGCACTATCTCCTTGAAGCCCTCGCTGAGACGCTGCCGCACGATACGCACGACTTCGTTCGTGGGCATGGAGCGCGGCATGCCCCGGGTGAAGGGGATGATGCAGAAGGTGCAGAAGTCGTTGCAGCCGTCCTCGATCTTGACCATAGCGCGTGTGCGTGCCTGGAACTCAGAGTCGAGGTCGCCTTCCTCACCACCTGCCCAGGAAGGGGTACGCGCTTGCTCGTGATCGACAACTGTCGTAGCGGGAGGCGCATAGCCAGGCATGCGTTCAAGCACCAGGCTCAGCAAATCGTCCTTCTGCTTGTAGCCGAGCACCAGGCC
>JALZHG010000310.1 GCA_030914045.1 Chloroflexota bacterium
GGACTATCCCGATAGACCAGATGGCGGCCGCGCGGCCCTTGCCACTCAATCACCCCAAGGTCATCGCCGGGAGGAAGCGCGCCGAAAAGCTGCTGCCCGTTGCGAAAAGACTCGTCCCTGTCGCCTTGAGCCGCCTCGCCGCCGACTACAACTTAGAAGCGCTCAGTCTCAACTGGATCTACAACCGGGTGAAGTCCGTCAACGTTATCAAGCCGGAGGTCGAGGCGCACGACAACGCTTACTGGCGGCCGAGTGAGCCGAACGCGATCATCTTCGGAACCATCTTCCTCGCCGGAATCAGATCGGACGAAGCGATGATCACGGTTCTCGCACACGAACTTACGCACGCCATCAACGGAACCGATCAGTCTTTGCAGCCGCTCTTCGCGCGTGTCGAGGCGAGGGCGTCGAAGGTGGGGAGGATATCGTTGCGCGGCGGCATGGCGGGAGAGCTGACGTGTGAGGCCGTGGGCCTTCAGGCCATGCGCGCGCTGACCGGCAGGGCTTTGGGCAAGGGCACGACGAAGCATCTGGCCCGGGCCGTTGGGAAAAATTGCGTCCAAAGGGATCTCGCAGACGCTAACCATCTCTCGCCACGCGAGATGCTGCGTGTTTTGCTCGCCCTCGAACCGCAGCTAGCGATAGCTATTACAGAAGCTGGTGGAAGAAAACGTCCCTTGAAGGGTAGAGATTGAAAAACCAATTCGTTCCCGAGCGTCGAGGAGCGCGGCGATAGTCGGAACAGGCAGCTTCTAGGCACGCCGTCGGCTTTCTGACCTAACCAGTATTCGGGAGGATATCTATTTTAGGCGCGCTATAAAGCCCGCCGATCCTAGTTCTCGGATCTGGGCCGAGCTAAACACGGCTCTAAGAAGTGGATCCCAATCAACTTGAGCACAGGGGGACTAGATCATGGTCACGATGAATCACCCAATTGTGTGGATCATAGTTGTAGCTTTCGCGGCCACTTATGTCATCTCGATCTGCGCGCTCACGGGAATAATCAAGGTCGAGAAAAAGTTTCTCGCCCCCTTATTTGCCCAATCAGTCTTGCCGATTTTAGCTGCGGGCTTATTCCTCTTTTACACCTCGGTACGTACGCCATCACCGCCGCCTTACCTCGGAGAGTGGAAGGGGACTATCTATTGGCACGACGACTACGCGCGCGTGCTCTTTAACCACGGGGATGCCGACCCTGTGTTCCAGCCTGCCAACCCCCGTTCGGAAGGCTCCCTCTACGTATACGTATCCAAATCTGGCGTCTACAAGGGCTTCAGCACTTGGGAGACGAAGAACGGTGAGCACACTTATTCGAAACTAGCTGTTCTGCTGAGTGATTTCACTTTTGACCCTTCGGGCGCACTTAGAGCTGTCTCCATGAAAACAGCCTTTAGAACACCTGTCAGGCAGTTTTCCTACGGCCCCTTCACACGCTACCAAATACAGTTCAATTACGTTTCCGAAAACCACATGGCAGGTAAAATGTTAGTAGATGCGCAGGGTAGGGCAAGGGAAGTTGGCGAGGTGGTAATGGAGCGGGAGTAAGAGCCGGCCTTGGCGGGGTTTCGGCAAAGTCATCACGCCGCAGGCGAGCTACAACACCATCGTCGGCTACGTCGGAGAGTTGGAGAAGAAGGGCGTAGCTCCGCACGACCTGCGCCGCACGTTCGCCAAGCTGGCCCACAAGGGCGGGGCCACAATCGACCAGATACAGCTCTCGCTCGGGCACGAGTCCATCCAGACGACCGAGGAGCATTTGGGTGTGGAACAAGACCTGACGGACGCGCCGTGCGATCACTTGGGACTGAAGATAGTTGGCGGGTAGTAGGGCTGTATCACCGGGGGGAAACTCGAACCATCGGCCGATAGCAGGATCGGGCTTGGGGTGTTTTAAAGGACGCAGCGGCATACACCCGTCGAGAGCCTGCTCGCGATCACTGCTTAGCAAGAGATGCCCGAAGCACGTCTGCGCTCGAAATTAATAGTTGCGGCGCATCGCGATTAACCGCCGATGACCCAAGGCTTTCCCTCTTCCTTGGTGTTCGGCAGTTCCTCACTTTTAATCTTTTCAAAACGCCCGTCTTTAAATTGGTAGGAATCTCGGGTGTAAGTAGTCGAGGTTGAAAGCTCTTTCGGTCGGCCGTCGACCATTAGAGTCGCCGGCTTATACAACTCCACGATCAAGTTTCCATTCTCACTGAATGCCCGCCTGTAGCCTTGGTACGCTCGGTCGCCTGTCTCGTAAACCCAAATCCGCTCGGGTTTCTTGGGCGACATCTTATAAACGAAAATACAGTGATGCCGTGACGTGCCTTGACTCCAAATCCCAAGGGTGACGATGGCCTCCTCTATTCCGTCACCTGTTAAATCACCATAATTCAGGTCGGCAAGAAAGAACCCGCGCGGCGCGTTGACGCCGGAAGGAACATCTACTTCCATGTCTCCATCCCGCAGGACAATTTGCCTCCCCCTAGCTGCCCCCCCCCACTTGGGATACCAGTGGTAGGTAAAGTTGCAGAAATCGACTCCCCGGATGGCACTGTCCGCCGCGCTGCCGGGTGGGGTCGGGGGTGGGGTCTGTGTGGCTAAGGGGGAGGAGGCACTTGCAGGCGAGCTATTACCTACTTCCAAAGCCACCAGTTGGTTTTTTGAGCTGCTTGAACCGCACGCGAGGAATAGCGACAGTAAATAAGGGAGGGCCAGCATTTTTACTCCAACCCTTAAACGCTTCACGGAGGGGAAAGAAGTGATCATCAGTTTGAATTGTAGCACGCCATGAAGGCCTTGAATCTTTTCCCCTCGTCATCCCAATGCTTCCGCCGGATTTCTTCCCTGCCACCCTGGGTGAAATACCCGGCGGCACCACGCTCACTCCCGGTCACCCTCAACCCAAAGGCCAGTTTCCGGGCCGCGAGGCGTCCGTTTGCTAACGGACTAAATCCCGTGTTCGGGCCGAAGAATCCTACCGCGTTATGGAAGCCGATCCCGCTGTCCGAGTAATCCGGCTTTCGAATATCTGCCAGAGTCCAATTGTAGTTCAGTTGGAAGGGGCCGTAGTCCCATTTATCTATTGAACTAGCAACCATCTGTCCCTGTCTGTTCTTGTAGAAGTTTTTATTAGGGCCGCGATTGATATCAAATGTGCCTTCCTCCATGAACGTGAAGGCTAACAGCCCCGGATCAATCCGCTCATATTGCAGGATAGCATTAAGGAACTGTACCCCCTCGTCGTTGAACCTATAGCCGTTCTTCCATGCCTCTGTGGTGGTGTAATGTTTGAGACCTGCCTCGTCAACACATTTCCTGAATTTAGCCGATCTCCCGAACTTGTCTAACTCCTCCGCCGGCAACTTCAGTTTAAATAAGTCTTTCCCGTCCTGCGGGGCGAAGGAAAATGCCAGGCCGCCCGCGAAGTCGCCGTCCGAAACCCGGTTGAAGATGCTTCCGCCCCACGAGATGGAGTAGTCGCCCTGCGGCTCTTCGCCGCGCCGGTACGTCCCGTCCTGCGAGCCGTCCCACCCGGGCTGGCCACGCATGAGGAACCTCGCCTCAGAGTCGAGGATTCGCCCGCCCGCGCCGATCAGGTACACGGTTCTGACGCGCGGCCCGCAGTCGCCGTCTGGGCACTGCGAGGC
>JALZHG010000118.1 GCA_030914045.1 Chloroflexota bacterium
TTGTAGAGGTTCTTCTAAATCCGCAATCCGAAATCCCAATTCCCAAATCCATAGTCCTACTACCCACCCTCCTACTCCGGCGTAGCCAATTGTGACGGCACATTTAGGACCAATGGGGCCTTTCCCGCGGCCTGCTGGATGCGGTACTCTGTGGGTATGAAGGCTTCTCCGGACGAGTCCGACGCGGCACCTAGCCGTGATAGCGAGAGCCGTTACCGCTTGCTTATGGAGCAGGCTTCTGACGGCATCGCAGTTTACGATAACCAGGGCAGAATCTTGGAGGCAAACTCGCGCCTATGCGAGATGCTCGGCCACACGCGCGACGACCTTCTTACGCTCACCATACTTGATGTGTGCGACCCTGATGACCTGGCGGTGAATCCCGTGCGCTGGGAGTTACTCCAAACAGGGCAGATCGTTTTAGCCGAGCGCATTTTGCGGTACAGGGACGGCACAAAGATACCCTGCGAGATCAGCGCCAGACTGCTCGAAGACGGCGGTGGTGTGCAGGCGATAGTCCGTGAGATATCGGAGCGCAAGCGCTCCGAAGAGACCCTGCGCCGCCGCAACGACGAGCTAGCCCTCCTCTACGAGACTACCCTGGGCCTCATCAACCGGCTCGACATCAACAGCCTGCTGGATGACATACTGAGCAGGGCCGCCGCGCTCATGGGTGCCCCGCATGGCTGCATTTACGTGGTCGAGCCGGACTCCCTCACCATGTCTACAAAGGTAGGCACCGGCATGTTCTCCACCGCGGACTTGCGAGTGAAGAAGGGGGAGGGCCTATCGGGGCGCGTGTGGGAGACGGGCATGACCCTGTCGGTGAATGACTACGCTTCATGGGACGGCGCAATGTCAGGCTTCGACCCCCTGCGGGCCGTCGTTGGGGTGCCTCTCAAGTCGGGTGAAGCGGTTACCGGCGTGCTCTGCCTGACCTTCGTTGAGGACAACCGCAAGTTCAGCCCCGAAGATACGGACCTGCTCACCCGGTTCGCGCAGCTTGCGTCGCTGGCCCTGGAGAACGCCAGGCTCTATTCGGCCGCCCAGCGGCAGATAGACGAGCGCACCCGCGCCGAGGAAGCCCTGAGAGCCAGCGAGTCGCGCTTCCGCGCCGTGTTCGAGGACGCCATAGACGCCATCTTCGTGATGGACGGCCAGGGCCGCTTCGTGGACGTGAACCCCGCCGCCTGCCACCTCGCGGCGCGCTGCAAGGAAGAACTCGTGGGCATGAACATTCTCCAACTGGTGCCGCCCAGCCGCGTTGGAGACATAGACCAACTGACCCGCATGTTCCACGAGCGCGGCGCTGTCAAAGGCGAGTTCCAGGTGATGAGGCCGGAAGGTGAAATCATCGACGTGGAGTTCACGTCCAAGGCCGACTTCCTGCCCGGCTACCATCTAGCGGTGTTCAGCGACATCACCGAGCAAAAGCTGTTGCGCGAGCAACTGTCCCACCAGGCCTTCCACGACGCGCTGACCGACCTGCCCAACCGCACCCTGTTCATGGACCGCCTCACGCAGGGCCTGGCCCGCAGCACCCGGCACCAATCGTCCCTGGCCGTAATCTTCCTCGACCTGGACGACTTCAAGGTCATCAACGACAGCCTGGGGCACCGGGCGGGCGATGCGCTGCTGGTGCAGGTAGGCAAGCGGCTGCAAAACTGCGTGCGGCTGGGCGACAGCGTGGCCCGCCTCGGCGGCGACGAGTTCACGGTGCTGCTGGAAGACGCCGAGATGGCCGATGCCACCGCCACGGCTGAGCGTATCGCCGCGCAACTCTCGGCCCCCTTCTACGTGGAGGGCTGCGAGGTGTTCGTCACGTCCAGCACAGGCATCGCGGTCAGCACCGCTGGGCAGGACGGCCCCGACGAGCTGCTACGCAACGCGGACGTGGCTATGTACGAGGCCAAGAACAAGGGCAAGAACAGGTACACCGTGTTCGACCCCAGCATGAACGCCCGCGCCTGGGAGCGCCTGCAAATGGAGATCGACCTGCGCCGCGCCCTCGAACGCAACGAGCTTACCCTGTACTACCAGTTGATTGTGGACCTCGCGAGCGGCACCGTGCGGGAGCTAGAGGCCCTGGTGAGATGGATGCACCCGCAGCGCGGCATCGTGTCGCCCGCTGAGTTCATCCCGATAGCCGAGGAGACCGGCCTGATACTGCCCATCGGCCAGTGGGTGCTAGAACAGGCTTGCACGCAGGTGAAGCAGTGGCAGAACGCCCTGCCGCCGGGCCAGTCGCTCAGGATAAGCGTCAACCTGTCGCCCAAGCAGTTCAAGCACAGCGCCCTGGCGGACGACATAGTGCGCGTCCTGAACCAGACGGGCCTCGACCCGCGCAGCCTGAAGCTGGAGATCACCGAGACGGCGGCCATGGAAGACGCCGAGGCCACGATAGCTACCTTGCACCGGCTGAAGGGCTTGGGCATACAACTGGCGATTGACGACTTCGGCACCGGCTACTCGGCCCTGAGCTACCTGAAGCGGTTCCCCGTGGACACGCTCAAGCTCGATAGCTCCTTCGTGGAGGGGCTGGGACGCGACGCCGAGAACACCGCCATCGTGCGGGCCATCCTCGCCTTTGCCAAGGCTCTCAACCTCACCGTCACAGCGGAAGGCATCGAGACGCCGGAACAGCTAGGGCACCTGCTGGACCTGGAGTGCGACTGCGGCCAGGGCTACCACTTCGGCCGCCCCGTATCGGCGGAAGCCCTCGACATGATGTTCAACGCCCACGGCAGGCTCAAAATCAACACCGGCCCCCTCCCAATGGAGAAAGTACCGGCCTGATCGAGGAGTGGCAGGTGATCTAAACGCCAAGACGCGGAGACGCCAAGGACGCGCCAAGATTAGGATTGTTTGGTTCTAAGCAAAGGGACCAGAGTACGTAATATGGTACTCTGGTCCCTTTTGTACTCTCTAAACCTTGTAAACCTTGGCGCGTTCTCTGCGTCTTGGCGTCTTGGCGTTTAGCTAATCCTCTACCTGTCCAGCACGTCGGCGTTAGCGTCTTTGCCTGGGGAGGTAGCGCCACCGCCTGAGAACTGGTCGGGTGAGTCGGTGACGTTGTGGTCCGCGCCCCCTTCAGGCCCCGCGCCCTCGGTGTCGCTCAGAAGCCCTATGGGCAAGCCCCCAAGTCCCGTACCGGCGGTACCCATCCCGAGGCCCCCGAGACCCGGAAAAGCCACCACGCCCGGCCCTTCCGTATCGTAATCTTCCTCATCGCCCCTCGGTAGGTCCTGGTCGTCGTCCTGGCGTCCTATCAGTCCCATTTCGTACCTCCTTGTACCTGGCCGCCACCGCAAGGGTGGCGTGTAATTCGCACCTGCGTTGAGTAATCAAACGTCCTTTCTACAGGTGCATGATGCGTACCAAAGAAACAAGCGGCGTGACTATCCGTGTCTGAGGAGCCATAATAGGTACAGAGACAACGTCAGGAGCAATGCCATGCCAGGCTTCCTACAGCGCCGCGGCAGCCTCCAACTCGAAAACATAGCCGCGGTGTACGACGAACTGACCTTCTGGGCCAGCCGCTTTGGTGTGCTGCTGTTCGACAACCTGCAACCGCGTAAGGACCTGGACATCCTGGATGTCGGCCCCGCGACAGGCTTCCCCCTCTTCGAGCTTGCGGGCATCTTTGGCGAGTCGTGCCGGGTGACCGGCCTGGACCTCTGGAAAGAGGCCCTGGAGCGCGCCAGGCTGAAGCAACAAGCCTACAACATCCCAAACGTGGAGATTGTCGAGGGTGACGTGGCAAGCATGCCCTTCACGGATGGTCGCTTCCACCTCGTGGTGTCCAACCTCGGCATCAACAACTTCGACAATCCGCGGGCCGCGCTGTCCGAGTGCTACCGGGTGCTCAAGCCCGGCGGCAGACTCGCACTCACCACCAACCTGAAAGGGCACTGGCGAGAGTTCTACGAGGTCTTCCGCGCCGTCATAACGAATATGGGCAACACGCAATACGTGGAGAGACTGGCCGCCAACGAAGAGCATAGAGGCACCAAGGAATCTGTGTCGGCACTGCTGGAAGGAGCGGGGTTTCGTGTCACCAGGGCTGTTGAAGACAGCTTCGCGATGCGCTTCGCGGACGGCACCGCCCTGTTCAACCACACCCTCACCCAACTCGGCTTCCTCGATGGCTGGCGCGGCGTAGTGGACCCCGCAGATGAGGAAAGCGTCTTCGGCGAGCTAGAAAGGCGGCTGAACGAAGTAGCCGAGCGGCAAGGGGAGCTACGCATGACCACGCCCATGCTCTACATCGAGGGCGAGAAGTAGGAATGGCGTTATACAGAGAGGGTTGGGTTAAAGTCGAACAGCAGGACCAAAGCCACGACCTTGTCATTCTGAACGCAGTGAAGAATCAGCTGGGTAGCGATAATGTTGAATTGCAGGACCAAGCCCCCTTTGTCATTCTGAACGCAGTGAAGAATCTCGTCCTCTATGCAGGTGTTACGTTTTTCCATTGGGAAAGTGCCCCGCAAGAAAGGTGGTACTTGGGTGCTGAGGGACGAGATTCTTCACTGCGTTCAGAATGACAAGGTAGGGGCTTTGGGTGCTGAGATAGAAACTATCAAGAAAGGGTGGCTGATTCTTCGCTACGCTCAGAATGACAAAGGCCACTTGTGCCGCTAATCTCCAACATCCGGCTATGAAACATCCATGCGGCACTGTCGAACGCGCTTACCCGTGGAGTGAGTGTGGCAGTCTAAACAGTCACCTCGTCCAGGTAGCACTCGTACTGCGACAGGCTGTTGCGCACCCCGAAACCCGCTAGCTGAAACAGCCGGGTGGGGGCCTCGCTCTCCGAGTCCACGTCGGCCAGGGCGGCTTCCATACCCGCGCTCCTGAGAGAGTGCAAGCTGTTCAGGAGCAGCGCCCTGCCAATACCCTGCCTGCGCCACTCCCGCACGACCCCCAGGCCCTCCACCCAGCCTTCCTTGCGGCCCGTACGCTCGTTCTCCTCCTCGGTTATCCAGCAAACCGAGAAGCCCACTATCCTCCCAGGCTCGTCGCTAGGCTCGGCCACCCATGACAGGTCGGGGCGCACGTACGACGCCGACATGGCATATTCCCAACGGCTGTCGCTCAAGGGCTGGAAGTCGAAGTTATCCGCGAAGGAGCTATTCAGGGCCTGCAAAGTAGCAGCGTTATCCTCGGGACGGCGGTAGGTGCGCAACGTGACACCCTCGACGGGCTGTGGGTCGGCTAACGAGTCGTCCAGCGGGCGGAGCATCGTCCAGCCGGTGCGCACCCGCCGCAGCCCGGTCTGCTCCCAAACGCTGCGGGCCGAGGTGTGCGTATCGAAGAGGTAAGTCCGCAGGCGCACCTTGCTCGCGGGTGCCAGGCCGGGTGCCGCCTCCGCCTCGTGCTGCCGCGCCAATTCGACCAGGCGGCGAGCGATCTCCCGCTCAAGCCCGTACTGCCTCGCTTCCGGGCGCACCCGCAACGCCACGTTGTATATGCGCTCGTTCCTGGCTTTGTCTGTGCTGGGGAACGCCCTGCCGAAACCGAGCAACAGTCCCTGCGGCACGCCCGGCAGCTTAGGCCCCTCAACCACAATCACCCGGCGCTCAGGTTCCAGGCCAGGCGTCTCAAAAGTGTCGCGCAGGTCCTCTTCGCCGGTCTGCTTGTACACGCCATCCGCGCGGTCGGCGGTGCTTATCAACTCCGCAAGCGCCGGGATGTCTCCTTCGCGATAGAAGCGCGCTTGCCAGGGAACTTCGACTATGCCTGCGTTCGTATGTGGGTCCATAAGCACCACCTTACCGACTTAGCTATTAGCGGCTGCATTGCTGCACTGCTACATTGCTGCATTGTATCCACCTCGCTAGGCGAATTCAACCAGCTAAGGGCAAGAGGCTGTCCGTTGGGTAAAGGACAGCCTCTCGTGCTATGGTGTATAGACCTACGCTTCAACCAGGGTAAGTAGCGGGTCTTCAGCCAGCATTAGTGCTGCCTGCGCAAGACCAGCCCGCTCCCTAGCGCGACAATTCCAACCAGGCTCAGACCCGCGAGCGCAAGCAACAGGTCCGCGCCACCTGTCCGGGGCATACCAACGGTGGGTACGGTCTCCACCTCAGGTATCCACGCGCAGGCCACCGTCTGCCCGGCCTGGCTGATGAACATGACGTGCTCGCCATCAGCTATAGCTGCGAGGGCGACGCCTTCAGTCCCTCTGAAGAGCACCTGGCCGCTGGCCGTGGCCTTACCGGAGGCATCCGCCGTAAGGGCGGGCAGAGTGGCAAGGCTGGCGCTTGGTGCCTCGCAGGTGCCCGCGTGTAGCGTGGCGCTGGCGGACGCACCGGGTGTCAGGCCGGTGATGTCCAGCGAGATGTCGGTGCCCTCGCCCGCAGCAGTCAGCACGGCCGAGCCTTCAACCCCCGAGTTGCCCAGGGCGCTGAACGGCACGGTGAACGTGTTTTCGGCCAATGCTACTCCGGTAGTGAGCATGAGAGCAACTGTAACTAATAGAACGACTAACCTCTTCACTTCTTTGCTTCTCCTTATTGTGTCTGGGTTTTATATGGGAGCATGTCAGATGTCAACTGCCGGGTTGAAGTTCTATGCAAGCAGAGTTACTGTGGTTGAAGACCTCTGTCATGTTCAGACGCATTGTAGTGGTCAAGGTGCAACGGTGCATCAAGCCTATTGAGTAAGGGTCGCGCAACTTTTGGGCAACTGATGCTTAGGCCGGAAGTTGTATGCATGCACCCCAAGGAGACGCGCCTGGCCGAACAACCCCTACTTGAGACCTACTCCGGTAGGACCAAGACTACATTCGCAGTCCGATGCCACGCCAGCCCTCATCTGGTAGGATGCGGCTGACATTCACCCGCATGCATATGACCCGTGCTGCAATTGCACGCTCAAGAAGAAGGACACATGGACACACAGACGCGCATCAAATTCCGCCCTTACGCGGGCGAGCAGGACCTCCAGCCTATTTGCGACCTGCTAAATTTCATCGACAAGCACGACGACATTGACGAGGGCTTCGCGACGGTGGCCGACTGGCGCACGAACATGGAGCATCCCGACACCGTCGTTGAAAGGGACGCCCGCATCTGGGAGGACGAAGCCGGACGCATGGTAGCCTTCGGGCGGCTCTGGTTCCCCAAGCCGGACGATGAGCCGTTCACCGATGCCTACTTTATGATGATGGTGCATCCTGACGTCCGCAACCAGGGGCTGGAGGAAGAGATGTTCCAGTGGGCCGAGGGCCAGGCCCGCGTCGTCGCCCAGGAACGCGGCAAGCCCGCAAAGGTCCGCGCGGGCACAGGCGACGGTACCCCTGAGTTCATGGCTTACAGGAAGGACGTGCTGGAACGCAACGGCTATGCCCCTGTCCGCTACTGGTTCAAGATGGCCCGCGACCTCAACGAGCCGATACCCGACCCCGTGCTGCCCGAAGGCTACACGCTGACGCACACTCAGGGTGCCGATAGCGCCGCCACCTGGATCGAGATGTTCAACCTGTCGTTCGTGGACCATTGGAACCACCACGACGAATCGGCTGAGGGTCACGCGCACTGGCTGTCGAACCACCCCGACTATGTAAAAGAGCGCGACCTCGTGGCTATCGCCCCCGACGGCACCTGGGCCTCCTTCTGCTTCTGCATGATCTACACCGACGACAACAAAGCGAAGGGCCGCAAAGAAGGCTGGATCGACATCCTGGGCACCCGCCGTGGCTACCGCAAGATGGGCCTGGGCACGGCAATGCTCCTGGCCGGCATGCGCAAGCTAAAAGAAGACGGCATGGACACAGCCGTGCTGGGAGTAGACGCCGAAAACCCCTCAGGGGCGCTTCGCCTCTACGAGTCGGTAGGCTTCAAGCAAGTCAGGTCCAGCACCACGTACAGCAAAGACGTTTGACTGAAACGTGAAACGTGAAACGTGATGGTGCTGTTAGTACCATCGCGGCTTATGTAGGACCATATAGCACGAACCGCATCACGTTTCACGTTTCACGTTTCAGAAATGAGGAGAATACAGTGACAAACACATTGGAAAAGGTAGACGACACGATCTACCTGCCGGACGCGCCGGACGTTCCGGGGCTCGTATTCCGGCATTACAGGGGCGAGAGCGACCTTCCTGCTATGGTGGAGTTGCTGGATGCGTGTAGGACCGCCGACAACGAGCTCCAGGTGACCACGCTGGACGAACTGCAACGCCAGTACGCCAACCCCAAGAACTCCGACCTCCAGAAGGACATGGTCATGGTGGAGGCAGACGGTAAGCTCATCGGCTACAACCGTCTCACCTGGTGGAAGGAAGTCGAGGACGGCTCCTACGTTTACAGCCACTGGGGCTTCGTTCACCCCAACTGGCGCGGCAAAGGCATCGGGCGGGCGCTTTTCCACCGGGCCGAAGCGCGCATTCGCGAGATCGCCGCCGAGCACCCTGCGGACGCGCCCAAGTTCCTGGACGCCGGGGCCGACGACAGCGTCACCGGGACTACCGAGTTGATCAGGAGCGAAGACTACCAACCTATCCGGCACTGGTACGATATGGTGCGTCCCAACCTGGACGACATCCCCGACATACCCCTGCCCGAAGGCATAGAGGTGCGCCCGACCAACCGGGCCGACCGCGAGCAGATGCACAAGATTTGGGCCGCCGAGGTCGAGGCGTTCAAGGACCACTGGGGCGAGGGAGAGACCGAGGAGGCAGACTTCGAGCGTTGGGGCACCTGGGGCAAGTTCACGCCGGAGCTGTGGATGGTCGCCTGGGAGGGCGATGAAGTGGTCGGCATGGTCCGCAACTTCATCGACTACGACTGGAACACCCGCACCGGCATCAAGCGCGGCTGGACCGAGAACATCAGCGTGCGCAGGCCGTGGCGCAAGAAGCGCGTAGCCAAGGCCCTCATCGCCCGCAGCCTGCACCTGCTAAAGCTGCTTGGCCTGAAGGAAGCCGCCCTGGGCGTGGACACCGAAAACCCCTCCGGCGCGCTGCAACTCTACCAGAGCATGGGCTACGAGGTGGTCAAAAGCGGCACCTCCTACCGCAAGCCCCTCACGCTCGACTAACAAGCACAAGGTGGTTGGCGGGGAAGCCAATCGCAAGCCCAACAAGGAACAAAGCCGCCCGGTGTAACAGCCAGGCGGCTTTGTTTTGGGAGGAGTTGTGAGTTGTGAGTTGATGGATTGTACCCAACCATCATCCTCTTGGCGTGGTTCTTGGCGTGCTTGGTGTCCTGGCGGTTCCGTCTCCTACCCGTCAACTCAAAACTCAAAACTCAAAACTCACAACTTGTACATCGTCCATCGTCCGTCTTGACGCTTCCGAGCCGGGGTGATATGCTCACGGCTACTACACACCTGGAGGACACTTGATGGAAGAACGCACAGGCGAGGCATTCGAGTTCGGGGAGCAACTTACCGTGGTGGGCAGCAAGCTCAAGCCCGGCGACAAGGCACCTGATTTCAGCCTGGAATACTTCGACCCCACGGAGTCGGCCATGAGCACCGTGGGCCTGGGAGACTCAGCGGGCAAGGTGAGGCTGCTGAACGTGGTGAACTCGCTCGACACGCCCGTGTGCCACCTTGAAACGCGCAAGTGGGACAGGTTGCGGGCCGACCTGCCGGAGGGCGTGGAGGTCTACACGGTCAGCATGGACCTGCCCTACGCACAGGCAAGATGGCACACCTCGGAGGGAGTGGGGCACAAGTCGCTGTCGGCCCACAAGAGCGAGCAGTTCGGGCAGGACTATGGCGTGCTCCTGAAGGAATGGAGGCTGCTCCAACGTGCCGTCTTCGTCATCGACCGTGACGACACGGTAGCCTACGCCGAGTACGTCCCCGACCAGATGCGCGAACCCGACTACGATAAAGCGGTGGAGGCTGTCAGGCAGACGGCAGCCACGTAGAAGCGGTTTTATTAAACGCGAAGACGCCAAGGACGCCAAGAACCCGCCAAGAAAATCATCGTTAATTAAGCAAAAGGGCCGGAGTACGGATGATGTACTCTGGCCCTTCTCGGATTTTTTTACCGTCTAAACCATAAACTACTTGGCGCGTCCTCTGGGTCTTGGCGTCTTGGCGTTTAGATATGCTATTCCGAAGCTGAGGAAGTAGTCTGTAGTCTTGATGAACGCCACGCCCACACCGCAAGCCCCACCGTCCCGAGCAACCCCAACAGGCTCAACACAGCCCCCAGGTTCAGCGCGTCGGATTGGTAGCGCATCTCTATCGTATGGCTGCCCTCCGGCACCACCACGCCCTGCGACAGGTAGTTGGTCCTGAGTATCTCCACCGGCTGCCCGTCAAGAGCAGCACGCCAGCCTGGGTACCAGCTTTCGCTCACCACCAACAGCGACGGCCTGTCGGCGTTCACCCTCAACCGGATGTTGCCGGACGTATACTCAAGCACCTCCACGTTCCCCGGCGACACTCCGGGCTGGTGCCGTATGCCTCCCAGTTTGTCAGCAGTCGTCTCAGCTACAGCCGAGTAGCTGCGCGCGGTGTCCCAGGTGGCCTCCCTGAGCCAGATGAGGGCTTGCTCCTCGTCCGCTGCCGCCGTCACGTTATCGCTCAGGTAGGTAAACCCCGGCACCCCCTCCGCCTGCCAGAGGGCCAGCCCATCCGTACGTGCCAGGCGGGTGAACTTAGGGGTGTTGGGGCGGTCGTAGTCGTTGGGGTCTTCGTCCCAGGGCGTGACAAAGTAGCGCATGCCCAGCAAGGGAGCTAGCTCGTACCGTGGGTCCCGTAAGTAGACATTGTACTCGTCGTTACTGTTCTCTAATGTCTTCGGAGCCAGCACCTCCATCGTCCTGTAATACCTCTGGGTGATCATAGGGTCGCCCGCGCGCCAGTCACGGATATTATAGACCAACCCGGTATTCGCGGGCAGCACATGGTCTTCGATGAGTACCCGTTCCACCGGCGGGATGCTGGTTCTCAGTTGCCGGATGAAGTCGGTGACGGGGTAATACTGCTCCGCCGGGGCGGTGCGGTTGATGGGTACGAGCACCGACCAGAGGTCGACCAGGAGCGCCACGCCAAGCAACACCGGCACCACGCGCGCGCCCCCGCGCCAGGTCACCCACAGGAACACCAACCCCAACATGGCTACAAACAGCCCTACCGACCACACGGCCCAATACCAGCGGTAGCTGTCGTTAAGCCGCCACCAGAGTCCAAGCGGCTCCATCACGGGCGAGGGTATAATCCGCGATACATGAGCAGCCAGAACAGCACCGCCCAGTATTATCAACACTACTGCCTGCGTCGTCGCTAACCGGCGCCACAAGCCTACGCCACCCGCATCCTCAGACGCGACCGTGCGTGCCAGCCAGTCCCAGCCGAAAGCACTCAGTACGATAGCGGCAAAGCCCACAATCCATACCCAGCGGACGTTGACGCTTTGGGCGAAGCCCGGCAACATCCTGATGAGGCTACCAACTATGCCGTCGTAGGTCACGACCAGGGAGAAAATACCTATGAAAAGCCACGGCAGCACCAGCGACAACCGCACGCTCCGCCGGAAAGCAGCCAAAACGGTGAGACCCAAGCCGATGATAGGTACAATACCGACGTAACCGACACCTTCTGTGAAGCCAAAGGAAAGCGAGTGTACCCACTCCGGGACATAGCCCACGTTTCTTGGTGCGAACCAGGTAATCAAGAATTCCTCGGGCCGCAGGCGCAGGGAGGCACGAAAAATAGGGTCGTCGGCGGCTCGCAATACGAACTGGTGACTCAAGCTCAACACTTCAAAGAAAGGCAGCAGTTGTATCATGCCCAGCATGAAGCCTAGCGCCACCGCCAGGACAGTGCCCGCCATGCGTATCAGACGAGAGCGCCAAGTACCGGCGCTGGTGAGCATCAAGCCCAGGGTCCAACCCACCATAACCAGTCCGATGATGAACAGGGTTTCAGGGTGGCCGCCCAGTATCAACAGGCCCACCACAATCGCGATACCCACAAGCGCTGGGCGGCTATCACGTTGCCACCATAGATAGACGGCGCACGCGAGCCAAGGGGTGAGCAGCAACACTCCGGACTGCTGCCAGCCGAGCCAGTTCACTATAGAGGCCGAGAACATGTAGCTCATGCCGGAGAGGGCGCAAGCCACAGGGTGAAGCTTGAGCGCGCGCAGGAAAAGCCACATGCCTAGGCCCGCCAGCCATAGCTTGAGCGCCATGATAATGCCTAACGCCGCACCGGTAGGCATCAGCGTCCACAGCAGGTGCAGAGGGTACAGCACGGCAGGCTGCATGCTCGCGTGCAGGGGCATGCCTCCCGCCGGACCGGAAGCCCACACAGGAAAGCGCCCAGCCGCGAACTCGTCCTGCGCCCAGTGGTGCCAGGGGAGTTGCTGGTAGAGCAGGTCGCCGCCTGTGAAGGGGCTGGTGATTTCTGGGTAGTACCGCTGCCAGGGGTGCAGGGGCAGCAGGTAATCCATCGGGGCGGCTACCCTCAGAGGAGGCAGACCGGGTGCCATGAAGACGAAGGCCAGCAGCAGCATTAGCCCCGACATGGCCCAGTCCAGCGATATGCGCCGCCTGGCAACCCTCGCCCTCAAGGGTGCGTCTAGCTCAGGTTCCGCGACTGCCACTGCCAAATAGCCTCTACCTGCTGATAAATCTCACATCCATCCCAATGTACGGCTATCGCCCACCCCGGCTGGATACGATGTACCATCTTCCACCCTTGTCATTCTTCACTGCGTTCAGAATCAGGTGGGTAATTAGGCCAATGAATTTTAGGACCAACTCCCTACCTTGTCATTCTGAGCGCAGCGAAGAATCTCGTCCTACAGCACCCAAGTAGCACCTTACTTTGGGCCGCACCCTCCTGTAAGAAAAGGGTAACATCCCGGTGTAGGACGAGATTCTTCGCTGCGCTCAGAATGACAAAGACGGGCTTGCTCCTCGCAGTTCATCAGTATACATAGCCACCTGATTCTTCGCTACGCTCAGAATGACAAGGTAGGGAGTTGGTCCTGTAATTCAACGTAGGCACAAGCCTGAAGCACCAACTATAGTTTCATTGTATCTCAAATAGAAAAAGGGCAGCCTCGTTCGGATGCCCTTTCTACGTTTAGAAATAATTATAGCCCTGTGCCTTTATGCCACGATCCTTCTGATGCCGAGCGGCTTGTCCTCATCTTCCTCGTGCTCGGGCAGTTGTGTGGGGGCCACGACCTCCGTACCGCCCTCTCCAGCCGCGCTGCTATAGGCTTTGACAGCCTTAACGAAGTCGCGGAACAGGGGGTGCGGGCGGGTCGGGCGGCTCTTGAGTTCGGGGTGCGCCTGGGTAGCCACGAACCAGGGGTGGTCGCGCAGCTCGATAATCTCCACCAGCCTGCCATCGGGCGACAAACCCGACACAATCAGCCCTTCCTCGCGCATCCTCTCGCGGTAAGCGTTGTTGAACTCGAAGCGGTGCCGGTGCCGCTCGTACACCACAGGCTCGCCGTATGCCTGCGCCGCCTTGGTGCCTGGCACCAGGTTGCACGGGTACGAACCGAGGCGCATCGTGCCGCCCATGTCCGCTATATCGCGCTGGTCGGGCATTATGTCAATTACGGGGTCGGGGCAGCGCGAATCGATCTCGGTGGTGAACGCACCCGGCAGGCCGAGCACGTTGCGGGCGAACTCGATTACCGCCATCTGAAGGCCGTAGCACAGCCCCAGGTAGGGTATGTTGTTCTCGCGGGCGTACTGGGCCGCTACTATCTTGCCGATTACGCCCCTATCACCAAAGCCGCCGGGCACCACGATACCGTCCACGCCGTCAAGCAATTCGTCCGCGCCTTGCTGCTCAAGCGTCTCGGTGTTGACCCAGCGCACCTCCACCTTCACGTCGTTGTAAGCGCCCGCGTGCCGCAACGCCTCCACCACGCTGATATAAGCGTCGTGTAGCTCGGTGTACTTGCCACACAGGGCCACGGTTAGCGTCTCACGAGCCGATTCCATGCGCTCCAACACCTGCTTCCAACCCGTGTAGTCAGGCTCGTGCCCTTCCAGCCCCAGGCGCTCCAGGATGTACTCGCCCAAGCCGTGCTCCTCAAGCAAGAGCGGTATCTGGTAGATGTTCTTCACCGTGGGCATCGGCATGACCGCGCGCGGTTCTACGTCGCAGAACAGGGCGATCTTGTTGATGATGTCCTCCCCTACCTCCTGGTCGGAGCGGCAGACTATCACGTCGGGGTTGATGCCGATGGAGCGCAACTCCTTGACGGAGTGCTGGGTCGGCTTGGTCTTTAGCTCGTCGGTGGCCGTAACTTGCGGCAGCAGCGTGACGTGCATGTAAAGCACGTTTTCGCGGCCCGCGTCGCGGCGCATCTGGCGAATAGCTTCGAGGAAGGGGAGGCCCTCGATGTCACCCACCGTGCCACCGACCTCCACAATCACCACATCCGGGGCACCGGAGCGGGCCACAGCCGCTATGCGCGACTTGATTTCGTTGGTGATGTGGGGAATAACCTGCACGGTAGCGCCCAGGAAATCGCCCCGGCGCTCGCGGGAAATGACGCTGGAGTAGATGCGGCCCGTGGTGACGTTGGAGGCCTGGGTGAGGTTCTCGTCGATGAACCGCTCGTAGTGCCCCAGGTCGAGGTCGGTCTCCGCGCCGTCGTCGGTGACGAACACCTCGCCATGCTGGTAGGGCGACATGGTGCCGGGGTCCACGTTGATGTAGGGGTCGAGCTTCTGGACGGAGACGGAGATGCCACGGCTCTTGAGCACTCGCCCCACCGAGGCGACAGTGATGCCCTTGCCCACGCTCGAAACCACGCCACCGGTCACGAAAATGTACTTCACCATCACCGACACCTCCTCCCCTGAGGGGAATTACGAATTACGAATTACGAATTACAGGGTGTTTCAAAACCAACATACTATTTTACAGGAAAGGAGCCACAAATTGGAAGCGAGATTTCCACACATGACTCGTAATTCGTAATTCGTAATTACCTAAGCGGCCCTTACATGTGCCTTTAGACGAGGCTGGACGCAGACGGCGACCCCGGCGGCTATGTAGAGGTTGCCGAGGCGGTCGTCCAGCACCTGGAGGATGCCCCGGAACTCGTCGCGCTCGGTGTATACGTCGATGTAGACGCCCAGCGGCTGCGTGCCGATGTAGGTGGCGAACTCGGCGTCCGGGTACTTTTCGCTTATCGCCCGCTGCACGCGCCCTACTACGTCCTGCACCCGCTCGTCCTGCAAGTCCACGTACACCATGTACTGCGACACCACAGGCTGCGTAGACACCGGCTGCATGTCGCGCCGCTCCTCCGCAAAGCCGTTGAAGTAATACAGGTCGCTCATCCCTCTCCTCCGGGTTCTGAAACGTGAAACGTGAAACGTGATGCGGTTTGATCAATAGTGACGCCGGAATGTGGGACTTAGTTCAGTAAGCCGCATCAC
>JALZHG010000311.1 GCA_030914045.1 Chloroflexota bacterium
TACTTAGGCCGTACTTAATAGACGTTGTGCTCATTCTCTCCTTGCGGGCTTTCTCGGGGGACACTCGCAGCAGCTCGCTACCTTGGCAATCGGAAGATCTTCTAGATACTGTTTGGTAAACGGGAAAGCACTGTCCAAACGCTGCATTTTAGCTATAGCGTGACCCCCAAAACGGGGCAAAGAGTGCCGTTTGGGAGACATGCAGAGTCTCTTTTCGACCCTATCGGGAGTTGAATAACCGTTTCTGGAAGGACTTATCTCTTCCAGAACGCTGGAGAGAGCAGCACTAGCGCCGTGAATATCTCCAGCCGACCGAACAACATGCACCCTGTGAGCACCACGCGCTCGAAGGAGTTGACCGCCTCGAAGTTCTCCGTGGCCCCAACCTGTCCCAGCCCCGGTCCGACCACGTTGAGCGTAGCTGCCACGGCGGTGGGCGCGGTGGTCAGCGTAAGGTCTTCTTGGAGGGCGATGAGGAGCGTGGCCTGGGCGAACACGGCGATCCAGGCGGCGAAGAGCCCCAAGACCGCTACGCGAACTTCTTCAGGAATTATCCGGCCCCTCTTGCGACCCCCTATTCTCAGGGGAGTGACCGCGCGGGGGTGCACCATGTGGAAGATCTCCTGGAAGTTGGTGCGGAAGATGACCATGATCCGGATGACCTTTATCCCCCCCGCGGTCGAACCGGCACAGCCTCCGATGAACATCAGAAGGACCAAGGTGAGCTTGGCGGCCGTGTCCCACTTATCGAAGTCGGCCGTGACGAACCCTGTGGTAGTCACGATGCTTGTGACCGTAAAGGCCGAATCCCTTAGCGCCCGGCTCCAAGAGTCCCCGTAGTCCCCTTCGAAGACCAAGACACCCCACACGAACAAGACGGCCCCCACTATTATGGCCAGGTAGACAAGCAGCTCCCGGTCGAGCACCACGTCGAAGCGGCGCCGGGCGTAGAGCAAGTAGTAGACCGAGAAGGAGAACCCCGAGATAGTCATGCAGAAGATGAGGACCGCTTCTATGGCTAAGGAGTCGTAGAAGCCTATAGAGCCGGTCTTGGGGCTGAAGCCCCCGGTGGCCACGGTGGTGAAGGTGTGAACCACCGCGTCGTAGAGGTTCATCCCCGCCAAGAGCAGGGCGAGCGTCGTAGCCACAGAGAGCGTCAGGTAGACGACCAACAAAGCCTTGGCGGTGTCGGCGATGCGGGGCGTCAACCGGGTGTGTGTGAGCCCGGAGACTTCGGCCCCCAGAAGACGTGCCGCCCCTGCTCCGATGGCGGGGGCGACCGCTACGAAGAGCACGACGATCCCTATGCCGCCGAGCCACTGGGTCATGCTGCGCAGAAGAGGATGGAGGGCGTCTCGGCCTCGATCTCGGCTAGCAGCGTAGCTCCTGTGGTAGTGAAGCCGCTCATCCCCTCGAATGTGGAGTCCAGGAGGCTCGTGAATGTTCCCTCCAGAATGTACGGGATCCCGCCGAGAAAGGCCACGAGCACCCAGGCCAGGGTCACCGAGAGGTACACATCCCGCTCTAGGACGTACCCTATACCCTTCAGCCGGCTCACCCAGAGACCCGCTGCGCCTAGCGGGATCATGAAGGCGGCCGGGATCAAGAAGCTCTGCCACGAGCCATCCCGGTACAGCAAAGAGAGAGTCAGCGGGACCAACAGCGCCAGGCCGAGGGCCAGAACAACACCGGCGTTGACCCCGACCGCGAGGCGGGCTCTCACGCCCGCCCCCCGGGAAGACGGCAAGCCCCGCCGTAGGAACACGACCGCGAGGATCGTCGCTCGGTCACCCGAGTACCTCCTTCTTCTGCGCCTACGAGGTTAGCTGTCGGGTTCGGGCCGAAAGAGTTAAGCCCTACGCTTTCTAGGAGCGACTCACCCCAGGGACCACTGCACGGTCCTAAGTGGGTCCCCCGCCCCCCGGCGCCACCCGGGGGCTTGGCGTCTTAGCATTCTGTTGTCAGTTGGCGGTATACGCCTCTGACGGGCTGATGTCAACACTGCCGATCACGTGTCTGTTCACCTAACCTCTAAGTGAGAATGTATGAAAAGTCTCGAGGTGGCCGAGAACTCTTGGGTACACAACTGTAGTGGCAGGCTCTTGTACCCTTTCGGAGGCTCTAAAGGGCTTCCCATGACCGTCGGCGAGCTGAGTGTGGCACTTTTCAGACAGTCTCTAGAGGCGTCGGCACTCCCCTGCTTGCCGACGCCTTGGTCGTCCTGGGCGTCTCCGTGATGACGTCCGGGACCTACGGCATCGTCCGTATCCCGATATCTACACCAGGTTGCCTACGCCAAGCAAGGCGGTATTCCTGGGCGTGATCTCGCTTCAGGCCGCGTCGACGGCCACGGGGTAGCCGGAGATCATCTCGAGGGTCGTCCTGATCTCAGCGTTCCTACTCCTTACTACCCTTTCTCCAGATACATCATCGCGCGCCGCTTGGCTACCGGGGAGAGTATTCACTCTCCGAACGCGGTAGACGAGTTGGACGCCGACCGTCGAAGGAGAGCCTAAGGGGGCGGAGGCACATGACTCGTTCGGGCCTACCGCGTGGGAGCTGCTTGCTCTAGTATTCTCTCGGGAAATGCAACCTGGGGAAAGATAGGAGAGCGATGTGCCCGCCGGAAAGCGGCAATTCTGATCGCGGGGGATGAGTCGCGATGATGTTGTTCGCCCTGGCGGTATTCCTCACCGTACTGATCCTGTTTGCTGTGGACCTCGTCCACCGCACGCCGGCGGCGCTGGCAGGCGGGATCCTGCTGGTCATGGCCGGGGCCATAGGACAGGAGGAGGCCATAGAGGCTGTCCACTGGGAGACGCTGGGCCTCCTGATCGGGATGATGATCCTGGTGGGGATACTCAAGGAGTCCGGCATCTTTGGCTATCTGGCTATAAAGAGCGCACAGGCGGCGAGAGGACATCCGGGGTTAGTTCTGATCTACCTGTCCTTAGTGACCGCGGTTCTATCGGCGTTTCTCGACAACGTAACCACCGTGCTCCTAATGTTCCCCGTAACGCTAGTTATCACCCGGATCATGGAGGAGGATCCGGTCCCCTACCTGATAGTTGAGGTACTAGCGTCGAACATCGGCGGCACCTCCACGCTGGTTGGGGATCCGCCGAACATCATCATCGGGACGGTGGTGGACGAACTCACGTTCATGGACTTCATAGTGAACCTCGCGCCCCCGATCTTGGTAATACTGCTCGCCACCCTGGGGATCGTGTGGCTCGTCCACGCCCGCAAGCTGCTTCCTACCGAGGAGGACCGTAAGGGGGTGATGGCACTGGACGCCGCCTCGGAGATCAAAGATCGAGGCCTCCTGGTGCGCGCAGGCATTGTCGTCGGCGCGACCGTGGTTGGTTTCTTCCTGCAGCAGATCACGGGATTCAGCCCCGCCGTCGTCGCATTGGCCGGGGCCGCCCTGGCAATGATTGTCTGCGAGCCGGAGGTGGAGCACGTGCTGCATGAGGTGGAGTGGCCCACCATACTCTTTTTCGTGGGACTCTTCGTCATGGTGGGGGCGCTTGAAGCCACGGGCTTTATCGAGATGGTGGCCAAGGGTTTAGCCTCGGCCTCGGAGTCTCTGGCGGTCACTGCGCTTGTAGTGATGTGGGGCAGTG
>JALZHG010000119.1 GCA_030914045.1 Chloroflexota bacterium
GTCCGGGAACGTTCCCGGACGGCCCTCCATATTCCGTATCAGCTAGAAATTACTCGTCGCCGAAGCGGATCTGGTCCACGAAGACCCAGGCCAATTCGCCTGCGTCGTTCTTGTCTGCCCTGTAGAAGCTGATCACCTTGTTGGTGGTGTCGCCGTTCTCATCGAAGCTGGTGGTGCCCAGAACGCCCTTGTAGTCCTTCGTGTTGCGGAGGGCTTCGCAGACGGCGTCGCGGGACGGTTCTTCGGCGCGGGTGAGGGCATCAATAGCGATATTGGCGACCTCGTAGCCGGGGCCGGAGTACGCGCCCAGAGGCTCCTTGAAGCCGGCGGCGTTGTAGTCTTCGATGAACTGCTTGGCTTCGTCGAGCGTCTCGACGTTGACGGCGGCCACTGTGGAGTAGCTACCAACCGCGTCCTCGCCCGCCACGTTCAGGAACTCGGCGTCCTGGATACCGTCGCCGCCCATGAGGGGCACGTCGAGGCCGGACGACTTCATGGCCTTGCGGGCCAGCGGGATGTTGTTCGAGGAGGTGCCACCATAGTAGACCAGGTCAGGGCCAGCGGCGGCAACCTTGGTCATGATGGAGCTGAAATCGGTGGTGCCCTTCGGTACACCGTCATGCCCGAGGACCGTGCCGCCCAGTTCCTCAAAGCGGCGCTTGAAGTTGTCAGCGATGCCCTTACCGTAGGTCTCCGTGTCATCGAGGACATAGACCTTGGTCAGCTTAAGCTCGTTGTAGGCGTAGTCAGCGGCTGCCGGACCCTGAATGTCGTCCGTGGCGGCCACGCGGAAGTAGGTGACCTCGCCGGTCGGGCGGTAATTCTGAGTCTGGCCGAATTCAGGCTTGGTCAGCGTCTCGTTGGTGTTCGAGGGGCTGATTTGGCAGAGGCCCGCAGTGTTCAGCTTGGGCATCATGGCCTGGGCGTTGGAGCTGTTGAAGGGGCCGAGCACTACGAGCACTGCTGGGTCGGCAATGAACGAGTCGGCGTTCTTGGAGCTTTGGGCCGGGTCGTGGGAGGTACCACCGGGCGGCACGTCGTCCAGGAAGTACATCTCAAGCTCGTAGGTCTTGCCTGCGACCGTCACGCCGCCGTTCTCGTTGGCCTGGCGTATGGCAAGCTCCATACCGTTGCGAGTCGGGAGACCGATGGTAGCGTCGCCGCCGGACACGGGAAGGTCAACGCCTATCTTGATCGTGTCGCCTTCAAAGGCGTCGCCGGTCGTTCCGGTAGTTGCGGTGGCGGTATCGGTGGTGCCGGTGGTAGCGGTGGCAACATCTGTGGTGCCCGTGGTAGCCGTAGCAACCCCGGTGGTACCAGTGGTGTTAGTCGGGACGGGTGTGGAGGCAGCAGGGCCGCCGCACGCCGACATAATGATAGTTCCAGCCAGAGATAGCGACGCTACCAACAAGCTGAGTTTACTGGATTTCCTTAGCATGAACTCTCCTCCGAAATCTATTCTCTAAAGTCTTTACCTCGCCGCAACGACCAGCCCATAGTCATGGTCGCATCGGGTTGCCCAAACCCCGGAGCTTGCAAGCGAGGAACTTGACCCCTGGTAGGCCGATCACCTCCCCTCTTAAGTTGGTGGAAAATCGAGGGCGGAGATGGTTCGCGCACCCCGTCCGAAACCTAGAGGATGGATACTCCAACACCCAGCCACGTATGGGATGGTACAGCAGGGTAGGAAGTAGGCGCATTATAGAGTACGCAACTTTCCGCTGTCAAGAGTTTATGCCCATTGCCACCGTGGTCCGGTCGACCGGGACGCGCTACTGGACCTACAGAGCGCGTCCCGGTCCATCCTTAACGGACCTCGGTAAGTCTCTGCCTGGCTGCGTCCACCCAGCCTTCCGCTCCTGCTGGGGCGTTGTCGATCACCTTCTGGTACGATGCGATAGCGTTCTCCCGGTCGCCCTTCAACTGGTACGCTTGGCCCATGTGATAGTACGCCTCCACGAAGCGCGGGTCTTTCTCGACTGTGGCCTGGAACTCGCGGATAGCGTCGTCCATGCGCTTGCGGTCGAGGTAGGCGATACCCACCTTGTTGTGCCCAGCGGGGTTGTTGAGGTCTATGTCCCTTGCATCTTCCCAGGCCTTGAGTGCTTTGTCCGGCTCGCCTCCCTGCTGGTAAGCGTCGCCAAGCATGTGACGCAGTGCCACGTTTGACGGGTCCTGCTGCACCAGCGTCTCAAGCTCGCGGGCGGCCTCCAGCGGGAAGTTGTGTTGTCGGTACCAGTCCACCAGCCTGAAGCGATTTTCGCGGTTCAGCGGGTCCTGTGCCACCAGGTCGATCAGCGCCCGCAGCTCAGGGTCGTCCGTCGGCGGGGTGGGCATAGGCGTGGCTGTAGGAGTCGGCATCGGGGTGATGGAGATGCCCGGTATGCCAGAATTGGCTACGGGCGCACCCACCAAGGTATTGACTTCCCGGGCGGGGTCGCGGACGACCTCGTATATAATCGTGCCTGAGATGCCCTGGGGCTGCTGCGTCCTGAAGACTTCTCGCAGTATGTTTACGTCAGGATCAGCGAGTTGCTCGAACTTGCGCATGCCCCCTGCCCCGGCCCTTGCCTGTTCCAACTGTCCGAGGTAGATATAGTCGATATCGTACTTGCTCAGTAAGGTGAGTGCGACCTGCACGTCCGGCGTGCTGAAGAACGCAGTCATATCGCTTCGGCGGTCGCCAACAAGCCAGCCGTAACGCTGCTCTTCCTGGTGGAGGCCACCGACGACCATCGGCAGTCCTGTGCTCGAAGCGGCACGCATGCCGTAGGCTCGGTAGTACTCCACAGGCAACTCCGCCAGCACCTTTGCGCTCTTTACGTTGCTATTGAGCCAGTTGATAGCTTCGTAGTCGTACTTGAGGTTCACCTGCACGGGCGGCACGTCGGGGCCAATGTCCGCGGTAAACATGGCTGAAGTCATGAAGGCCAGCCCGTTCAGCGTTCCGGCTGGAGGGGGCACGGCGAAGCGCTTCACAAGGCGGTCGGGAGTGCCCAGGAAGGTAAAGGCGAGCGATGCCATCACGAGGAGTGCAAAAGCACCTAGCCAGACGAGCCTCCCGACAGTCCATCCAATAGCCGGACCTTCCTGCTTCTGAACCTGCGCGTCCGTGGCATCCAGTGGTGCGGGTGCACTTTCCCACCCCGTAGCACCAGAAGCCTGCCCATCGCCCACCACTGTAGTAGTATCCGTCGCATGCTCCATCGACCAGACCAGCCAGTTTTCAGGTTCCGCACCTCTGCTGCCGTCCGCGCCGTGAGTCTCAGTGCCAGCTACGCGGTTCCTGGCGTCGTGGGAAGAGATTGGCCCAGCCGCGCTCTGTGTCGTTGGGTAGCTATCTGTCTCGTCTAGCTCTTCCGTGCGGTCGCCCTGGGTACTCCGTGCATGCTCTCGTAAACCATAGAACATGTAGTAGATCGCTGATGCGCCCGCGAGCGCCCAGAGCACCCACACCTGCATGTAGAACTTGAAGACGGTGTTCATGCGGAACTTATCGCTACGGCTCAGGTGGTCCGCCAGGTAAACGAGCTCAACTCCCGTGGCGACAGCCAGCGCGCCCAGCATAAGGAGGCCGCAGAAGAAGTTCCCCGCGGTACGCGAGGTGGAAAGGGTGGTGGCCGCAATTCCGCCAAGCAGTGCGACAAGGAGGGCCAGCAGCCACTGCCCGGTGACCATTTGTAGGACCACCAGGGCGGCGGTGAAACCGAGCAGGCCTAGCCCCGCCCAAAGCGGAATTAACCCCGGCTCAACTGCCTCAGCGCGAGCCGTGGGTATATGCCCGTGTAATGTGACTTCGTGCATCCCCAGCGCCGAGTCATCCTCGGACTCGCCAGGGCTGAGTAACGGTGTTGCCGTCACCGCACCGAGGGTAACTCGACGTCTAACTTTCAGCGTCTTGTCTGCTTCCGCGCTGGCGGCACTCAGCCAGCCGCCGGACGAGGCGTTGTTGCCGTTGCCGTCTGTTACGGTTGCAGCCGGACCATCACCAGCCAAATCAGCAGGGCCGTTCGAGGGCTGCTTGTCTCCAGGCGCGGTAGGCCCATGGACATCGTCAGTGGAAGCCTGCTCTTCCAGCGTGCCTTCACCAGAACCGCGCATGAACGGCACGCTGTCTGCGGGCAGAGCGGCACCCTGTGGCACGGCTAGCGCCGGTACAAGCCCGGAGCCCTGACGCTCCTGGCGGCCGCTCCCGAACAGCGTAAACGCCTGCTGAGGTGAAAGATCTCTAGACGTACGCTGGGCGGCACTGGGCACAAGTCCCATTAGACTGTCCACTGCCGCAGTCCAGGGGAAGTGCCACAGCCTGTAGACCAGGTAAGAAGCGGCGATGAACACGAAGAGGCCCCATACAACGAGGAACTCGACCACGGTAGTCCTGTGCATGAACTCTGCGGTGTCCGCGATGCGCCCACCGTCCACCAGGGCGTTGATGGCGGTGTAGAAGGCCTTGAAGTTGAGGAAGAAGGGGAGATAGGCAAGTAGCGCAAGCGCCGCCAAAAGTCCGATGGACGCCAGGGCAGTGCCGTACATCCCTGCTTGTTCCCTTAACGTCAGGTGGCTGCGTAGCGACGTGTCGGGGGCAGCGGCAGCACCAGGCTCGGACGCGGGACGGGGCCGCCCCAGCAGCAAGAGGGCGACGACCGCGCCACCCCCCGCCAGACCCAGGTACGTCGGGAAGTCCCACGAGTTGATGACTAGCAACGCGCCCAGATTGAGGGCGAACAGAGCGAACGTAAGCACGCCCGCCGCACCGCTGCCCCACAGCCAGCCCAACGTGCTTGCCACGCTCAAGCGCGCGGCTTGCCACCACGAAAGCGCGCCTGAACGATACGACAGGAGGAGAGGCTTGCGGTAAGCCCCGGCAAACACCAGGTTCAGTATGAAGAGCACGGCCATGACCGTAAACGGCATATTGATCAGGTGCGGGTGCAGGTCCGCGAAGAGGAAGGTCCAGTAGGGGAACTCGTTGATTGTGTCGTTGATGATACGGCTCGCGTCCCAGTAGTTGAAGCTCGGGTAGTAACTGTACATTGATTGTTCGCCAAAGCCGAGTCGGCTACCCAGGTCCGCGATGCTCCGCCCGACATCGGGAAAGGTAATCATAATCCACTGGATTACGCCGTGCAGGTTCCCGATCACCAGCATGAGGAAACCGGCCAGCCCGCCAAATACAAGGCCCGACTGAGATACCTGGCTCGTGCTGCCGCGACGCCTCTGGCTCCAGGCGACCAGGTTGTAGACGACGCTCATGCCCGCTGTGAACGTAAGCGCGTAGAACAGCGGTACGGCGAGGTTGAAAGCAATCGCCGGGTGGATGCCCAGGACCTTTACCAGGCAGGCGATTACGAAGTAGCCGTAATAGTAATAGTTGATGAACCCGCCCGCGAAGAAGGGGTCGAGTGGCGGCATCCAGGGGCTGCGAAGCACCGCGTTCAAGAATCCAATTTCCATCGGCTTTTCACCGCCCTGGAACCCGTGCCACAGGTCGGGGTTCGCCATACGCAAGGCCAGCATGCCGGCGAAGGCAAGTAAGAACACTGCCTCGTATGCGAGCACCAGGTTGCGTTTTGTCCTGAAGAATTCCCTGATTTCGCCACCCGCGCCCAGCCGCCAGCAGACGGCCGACAGCGCCGCGACGAGTCCGATCATCAGCAGGACGCCCCAGACCGTGAAGGGAATCACCCTCGCGCTGGCGGCGATCCACATGCCCCACGCAATCATGAGCAAGGCGGCCAGCTTGCTGACAGCATAGCCACGGTCGGGCACGTTGCGGAACACCGTAAACACCACCGGCAGCGCCAGCAGGCCAAGCGCCTCTACGAGCAACAGCCACAGAGCTACGGCGAACCACTGCGTCTGCTCCTGGCCGAGCGGGTTCCAGGCGTAATCGTCAAGCTGCGGTAGAGTGTTCACAGGCTGCGTGTAGCTCAACCCCTTATCGTCCTCGACTTTGCCGTTCGAGGCATCTATGGACATCACGGGGCGATTGAGCGCCGTGCTGAACAGCATGCGGTACTGCTCGTCCGTCAGCTCGCTTACCTTCTTGAAGACGTCCACGCGCGGGTGGTCGTAGACGGTAAAGCTCTCGTCGGCGGGCTGGTCGTTGATTTTGACCCCGAAGAGTTCCGGTGTTACCTGCGTGGTGTTGGCGCTGACGAAGCCCAGCTTCTCGGCAAACAGTAATTCGTAGTACTTGCTTTGCACGGGATATTGCCAGGGCAGCCTCGGAATGGAGCCATACAGGCGGTTGCTGCTTATGATGATGTAGTCGGCCCGGCGCAGCCAAGTCTTGAGCCTCTCAAGCGCCTGGTCGGGCTGCGCGAAGACATACAACTCCAGCTCGAACGCGTTGGGGTAGCCGCTGCGGTCCTGCCCGTTACGCGGGGGCAGTGAAATAGGTAGGCCGTAGTCCCAGTGCTCGGTTGCCAAGGTCGCCTCTCTCGGCACGTTGTCGTGAATCCACTCAGAAGCTAGCACCCTGGAGTGTGGCTGGCTGTAGACATTCATAAAGGCCACAGCCCACAGGAACGCCCAACCGATACTCAGCACGACTAACGCGGGAAAGACGCCACGCTGTAGGCTCACCAGGCGAGAGGCCCGCCGCGACGACTCGGCACCTGCCCTTGCAACGAATCGCTTGCGCGACCAAATAACTCCACGCACAAGGAAAGCCGCCCCCAGGATGCAAAAGATTGGGACCAGCGGCAGCATGTACCGCATCCACTTGCTGAGCAGGGTGGCTATGGTCAAGAAGTAGGGGATGCCCGCTGAGAGCAGCAGAATCTCGGCGGGACGGCGGCGTAGCGCGTTCCAGAAGGCGACGACGGCACCTATAACACACATCAAGCCCGGCACGAAACCAATGCCCCAGAAGACCATCTGTTCAAGCTGGTAAACGACGGGCATCGTGCCGATGTACTGCCGCGTGAAAGGTACGGAAGCCGCCCCCGATTGCACGGCCTGCTCGTTCCTGATTCTCCTGGACCACGGGTTTGACTCGATGAGGGCATCTAGGCCGCCCCTAGCGAGCGCAGTGAAGTCAAAGCTCCAGAGGACGTAAGGCTCGCCTACCGCGAAAGCCAGTAGCGAGAAGACCCCGGCCAGCAGGACGTATTTCGCCCCACCGAGCAGGTGTCCCCAAAAACTACGCTCTCGCTCCTCGGCGGTGGCGGGCGACACACCGACGGGGTCACCAAATTCCGCGCCAAGCTTACGCGTCCGCTTGCGGTACACAGCGCGAAGCACCACTGCCGCGACGATTACGAGCGCGATGGGCAGCACGGAAATCTTACATGCGACCGCGAGGCCGAGACAGGACCCGGCCCCAATCGCGGCCCACCAGCGGGGCCGTTGCATGAGCACGACGCTGAAGTAAACGGCCCCCATGATGAAGGTTACGAGGAAGCTCTCAACGATGAAGAAGTGCGCGATTTGAATCGCAGTCACGGCGAACCCGTAAAGGGCCGCCGCGATGAGGGCCGTACCGCTGGAATAGAGTCTGCGGGCAATCAGGAAGACCAGCAGCACGGTTATGAGGTCGAAAATGGAAGCCAGGGAGCGCCCGATAAGGGCGATGCCTTCTATGCTCCTCACCCAGTACCCGTCCGGCTGCGTGGACGTTGGGGGGAGGACGGTGTCAAGGAGCCAGCCGGTCGCACGTTCCAGGTAGATTGGGAAGGCACCCCAGGGGTACTCGTTCAGCTCGTCGCGCCGCGTATTGAGAGTGCTGACGTGCCAGTCGAACAGCTCCTCGGTCGTCGACGGCCAGTTGATCTTCGGCGTCGTAAAGTTGAGGATCGACATCTCGTCGGGGTTCTGCCAGGTGCCCTGGTCGTACATGCGCCCGTAGAAGCGGAAGAAGGTGGCGCATGCCATGATCAGCACCAGGAGCAACAACACGCGGTGACGCCGCCAGACCGGCTCGCGTTCTTGCCCCGCTGCTTCCAGGGGCTGATCTACCGGCCGGGGGATAACATGCTGTGAAGACAATACGTAGCTCCTAGCTGCGCTTGTGCGGAAAAAATAAGAACAACGCCTAATACTGCGAGCAACCAAAAACTCAGCGGGGGCCGAATCCCCACCTCTACAGCCGATTTTAACACACTGTAATTACATGGGGCAAGACCCCCTCCGATCACGCCTGTGTAAAATAGAGGGTAATCCCGCAGCAGTACGGTTTGACAAGCCGGCAGACGCACGAGAATAATAGCCCTGATAACGCCACTACGAGAGTGAGATTACATGCTTGAATATAAGTACTGCCCGGTCTGTGCGACACCACTCCAGCAACTTCACCTCCCCACGGAGGACCGGCCACGCCTCGTCTGCGTCGGCTGCGGCCACATATTCTACATCAACCCGAAGGTGGTAAGCGGCACACTCCCCATAGAGGAAGGTCGTGTGTGGCTGTTGAGACGCGGCATAGAACCACGAACGGGCTACTGGACGCATCCGGCGGGCTACCAGGAGTGGGATGAGACGACCGAAGAGGCGGCGGTGCGCGAGACGCGGGAAGAAATCGGCTGCGAAGTGGCAATCGATGGCTTGCTGGGCGTCTATTCTCGCGCCACCGCGCCCGTGGTGAACGTGATCTACCTGGCTTCCCTGGCGGACCGAGAGCAGCGTCCCCGCCTTACGCCCGAGGCCGTAGAGGTACAGGCGTTTGCTCCCGATGAGATCCCGTGGAGCGATTTGGCCTTCATAAGCACCGAACGCGCCCTGCATGACTGGATAGCTTTGGTCCGGCGGGCGTGACGGCTCGGCTATATTTCGCGGTCGGGCCCTTGCGCGCGGGCTTCGTCTTCTCCACCGGGCGAGGGGTAGTATAGATCGTCGCTGGCGTCCGGCTCTGGGCTGTATGGAGTTTCCGCGTGAGGCATGGCGTAGTTGATATGGGGAAGCTCTACCGCCTCGCGAGAGCCGTTGGAGCCGACGTGGTGAGAAGCAGTTTGGGCCGCCAAATGCTCCGCGATGCGGGGCGGCATATCCCCGCCAGCCACAAATTCGGCCTTCTCCTCGTCCGTCATCATCTCCAGGACGGGGTGTATCTGCTCGGGGCTACCGTTCCTGCGTGCGGGTGGGGTATTGAACGTGGTCGTGGTCGTGGTCGCCACATTGTTGAGTTCGGTGGAGATGTCCCGCCAGACGCTCCGGGCGGGTTCCACCGCACGGCGGACTTCGGCGATGCCCTTGCCAAGCGAACGGGCGGCATCCGGCAGGCGCTCAGGGCCGAGCACGATTAACGCAACGAGCGCGATCATTAGTATCTCCCCGAACCCCATGCCGAAAATTTCCACGGTATCTCCTGGGCTGCCCGTCGCCCGCAAGTGGGCTAGTTAGCACCTGATGTCGCTTGGCTGGCATTCGGCGCGGCAGGCGACGTTACCTCAGCCGACACCCAGCGGTAATACTCGCTATTTGCCTCCGCGGGCACAATTCTCAGGATGCAGGGCACATCATAGCTGTGTATCTGCTCGATCAACGCTGCGGCCTCTTCGGCGCGTGATGCCAGAGTCTTGCAGACCAGCACCATTTCTTGCTCATCGGCCATCTCACCGTTCCACACGTACAAGGACCGTGAGGCGTAGATGTTAGCGCAGGCTATCAGCCGCTGGGACAGCAAGCGCGAGCCGATATCTGTCGCCTCTGTTTCGCTGCCACACGGGACGTAAAGCATGACAAGCGGGTCGACTGTCTGCGATTGTTCTTCCATGCTCACACCATTATAACCAGGGACGCTACGGGTCACAACGGGTCTACGCGGCACTAGCCGAGCGCAATCTACATGCAGTACCGCTAGCGTTTGAACTAGCAAGTACCCCGCGCTGTACTTTATAATGGAGATGCGTACCTCTACAACTACGTGTCACCGCCCGAACCTCGAGAAGTGAGGACGCCTTGCTAGTCCTGTCAAAACGGCCCCAGGTAAGTCTGAAGGCTGATACTGGGAGCCTGACAATCGAAAAAGCGCTCCGTGCCGCGAGGCAACGGATCCTCTGGCGGCGCGCCCTGCGCATGTCGGCGCTCTCGCTGCCCTTCCTCCTAATTGCTCTCGCGGCCTATGTTGCCGTGGTCCGATTCACGCTCGCTAACCTGCCTACGTGGCCGGCGCTGGTCGTGTTCGTGTCCTGGCTGCTAATAGTCGGACTGTGGACGCGCTCCCAGCCTGTCACTAGCGCCGAGGCTGCCCGCTTCATAGACCAATCGCTCGGACTTGACGAACGAGTATCTACTTCCGTCGAACTAATAAATGCCGCCAGGCTGGTGCGCCTGCAAGCACCTCCAACGGGAGTGCATTACGCGTTGCTTGCGGATACCGCCGCGGCGCTGGATGAACGGTTGGACAGCCTGCCTGGGCCGTTCCGCTTCCGCTGGACGCGAGTCAACGCGGTGGCGGTGGCGGTCGCGATGGTTGCGCTGCTGGGTGCCGTCGTAGTGCCCGCACAGGCCGAGTTTGCTCGTGGGGAGCGGAGCGCGCTGGCGAAGGCGGTACAGGACCAGTTGGAGCAGGTGCAGGTCCTGCGCGCTGAGGTGGAGGCCAACGACCAACTCTCGACGGACCTTAAGGCTTCCATCCTACAAGAACTTGCCTCGCTGGAAAGCACGCTGAAAAACTCCTCGCTCGACCAGGCCTCAGCTATAGCCACCCTGGCTGACGCCGAGCAGAGATTGCGCGGCATGCTTGAGACGCCTTCCGCCGATTTTGACGGGTTGGTTGCAGCTGGCCGTCTGGTATGGAATGCCGCCTTACAGAACCTGGAGTGGGAGGCCGACCTGTCGACATATACCACCGACCTGGGACGGGCTTCGGAGGCGTCTTTGTTCTTGAGCGAAAATATGGGGAGATTGACCTCGAACGCCGAGCGGCGTGTGGCCTTCAGCCTGGAGCGCGCTTCAAGCCAGGCTTCGGGGCGGGAACCAGAACTGGGTGCCGACCTCGCGCAAGCCTCCACAGCAGTGCGGACCCGAGATTACACTCCCGCCGTCCGCGCGCTTGTAGCCGCCTCAGAGAAGTTCGCGGCGGCTAATAACCAGCGGGAAAACTCCGTTGCGCTGGAAAACGTGCTCTCACAACTGAACAAGGGCCGGGAGCAACTAGCACAGGCTGGGCGACCTCAGACCAAGAAGGCACAGGTTGGGTTCCGCCGCCGTGGTCCGGCAGCAGCTAATGCGAACGCTACCCCCGACCTCGGAAACTTTGACCCGGACGCTGAAGTGGCACAAGGCGGCACGGCTGGCCGCCAGGACAGCGAGAACGTCAGCGGTCTTGGGCCGCTGGTGGGGGAGAACAACGTAGCCGCTTATGGAGGTTCGCAATCGTCGGGTGGGACGGGGGGCCAGCCGGCACAGACTGATGGGCAGGAGGGCACTACCTCTCCAGGTAGCGCGCCAGGCGGCGGCACCAACGGGCAGGAAGGCGGCCAGTCAGAGGGCAGCCAGCAATCATCGGGTGGCGGTACCGCCGGGGGAGCGACCTCCGACTCCGGCGAACAAGGGACGCTGGGCGGCTCGGTCAACGGGCCGGTGGGAGGCGTGGGAGGAGCAATCAGCCACATACCCAACCCATCGGGACAAGGCAATGCCACTGAAGACAATGGCACGCCGGTGCCAGGCCAGGATGAAAGCGGCACAGGTGGAGAACAGGTTTACGTACCGGGCGGCCCAGAGGGCGAGAGCGCAGGAGGAGAAACGCCTTCTGAGACACCAGGTGAAAATATAGACGAGCCTAACACTGATGGGATCGGAGGTCGCATAGGCGAAGGTGATAGCGGCGGGGCCGATGTCTCCTCAAGCACCGGAGAGGGTGGCGCGGTACGCGTGCAGACGCCCTACCGCGAAGTGCTGGCCGAGTACGCACGCCAGGCAACAGAAGCTATCGACCGTGCTTATGTACCACCCGACGCCAAAGAGTATGTGAAGAACTACTTCTCCGAACTGGGCAAGTAGTTTTGCTTTCGGGTGAGGTGGGGTAGCCGTTGCAGACCCTGCCTCCGTACCAGAGATTCCCAAGGAGCACTGAGTGGCACTGACTGAGAGAGAGACAAGTGCTGTGGGCACGGGCAACGTGACTCACCCACGACGCGAGATGAGTCCGGAGGCCTTTAGAGAGCGGGCGCTGGCGATTGAACAGGAAGTCGGCAAGGTAATCGTTGGGCAGCGCAACCTGATACACCAGGTCCTTGTCGCGCTTATCGCGGGCGGCAACGTGCTGCTGGAGGGCGTGCCAGGTCTCGGCAAGACGGTGCTGGTAAGGACGCTGGCTGATGTGATCGATTGCCAGTTCAGCCGCGTCCAGTTCACGCCTGACCTGATGCCCGCCGACATCATAGGCACGAACATCCTCAACGAGGACGAGCACGGCCGCCGCAGCTTTGAGTTCCAGCCCGGCCCGGTGTTTGCCAACTTGCTGCTCGCGGACGAAATCAACCGTGCTACCCCCAAGACACAATCGGCGCTACTGGAGTCGATGCAGGAAGGCACTGTGTCGGTGGCGCGCACCATCTACGAATTGCCCAAACCCTTCTTTGTGCTCGCCACGCAGAACCCACTGGAGATGGAGGGCACCTACCCGTTGCCGGAGGCGCAACTCGACCGCTTCTTCTTCAAGCTGGAAGTTGGCTTCCCAACGGCCGCAGAGTTGATAGCGATATCGGACCGGACGACATCGGGGATCGATCCTCACGTGGGCAGGGTGGCGGATGCGCAGGACATCCTCGCTATGCAGCAGCTAGCCCGCCAGACGCCGATTGCCACGCACGTGACCGCATACGCGGTGCGCATATTGAGGGCGACGCACCCGGATAACCCTGAGACGGCCGCCCTGGTGAAGCGGTACGTCCGCTATGGTGGCTCACCCAGGGCGCTCCAGGCGATGATCCTCGCGGGCAAGATAATGGCGCTGCTGGACGGGCGGTACAACGTGGCCTTCCGCGACATCAGGACTGCGGCGCTCCCCGCGTTGCGTCACAGGCTGATCTTGAACTTTGACGGCGAAGCGGAAGGCATCTCCCCGGACGCGATTGTCGCCGGCGTGCTGGAAGAAACGCCAGAGGAGACGAAGTAACCTCATGCCTGTAAACGCCCTCACCGCGCCGCCTAGCCAGTCGGGCCTTGATCGGGCCACCGCGGCAGAGCGTTAGGCGGTGGGTACCTTGGGGCTACTGCAACCGCTTGCGCTGCTTGCGCTACCACTTGCCGGGTTCATAGTTGCACTCTATTTGCTGCGGTTTCGACGGCCCAGCGCGCCCGTCGGTAGCCTGCACCTTTGGGACAATCTCACCCGCGACCGCGAGGCCAACTCGCTCTGGCAGCGACTACAGCTTACCGGTCTCATGCTGTTGCAACTGCTGGTGATGCTGGCGCTTATTCTCGCGCTGGCTCGCCCCTGGGTGCCCTCCGAGACGGCTGCGGGGCAGAACGCGATCATCATTGTGGACACGTCGGCGAGCATGGGGGCTATGGACGGCGGGGAAGGTGTACGGATAAGCAGGCTTGAGGCCGCGCTTGAGCAGGCGCGCAGCCTGGTGGATGACCTGCCACAGGGAGCAACCGCGGCCATAATTACCTCGGACGAACATGCTGCCGTTCGCGTGCCGCCTACTGACGATAAATCTCGGCTCCGGGATGGTCTGTCCGGCCTTAAGCCGCAACCAACAGGGACCAACATGTCCGAGGCCATGCAGTTGGCATCCGTGCTGGCACAAAGGCAATCCAACGCGGTCATATGGGTCTTGTCTGATGGCGTATTTCCCGCTACGGGGCGTAGCGGCGAAGAACTCGCGGCAGAAGTCCGCTTTTTCCCGGTGGGGCGTGCCGCTTCCAACCAGGCCATCACGGCTATCTCGGTTGACCAGCGTGGGGGTAGCCTGGGGCTGTTTGTGCAGCTCACCAACGCCGATAACCTGACTGTGACTCGCAGGCTGGACGTGCTGGTGGACGACGCTCCGTGGAACGCGCGCACGGTGTCGCTAGGGCCTTTGGAGACCCAGGAGCTGATAGTAGACGATCTGCCTCTCGACGGCCGCGTCGTTGCGGCGCACCTGGCGGGCCTGGACGAGCTTGAGATAGACGACACCGCCTGGACGGTCAACAGGGCTAGCGTGCCCGCCCACGTGCTTGTGGTTACGAACGGCAACAAGTTCCTGGAACTCTCTCTGGCGCTGCTGCCGAACGTTACCCTTTACAAGGTGGCACCGGGCGAGTACGACCCTGGCGCTACCCTGGAAGGCATACCATTCGACCTGACAGTACTGGATGCGGGAGTGGTCTCGACTACCCTGTCCAGGCTGCCCGATGGCAACATGCTCATCTTTGAGCCGCAAGCCTCCACGTCAATCTTCAGCATCGGAGAGCAGATAATAGCGCCGGTACCTTCGTTTTCTGCCCTGGACGCCGGCGGCCTGTCAGGCGGGGCAGCGTCTACAGAACGGGACCCACTGCTGCGATTCGTTGACCTGTCTAACCTGCACATTTCCCAGGCGGCCCAGGTCAACCTGCCGCCGTGGGGGCATGTCGTACTCGGGAGCGACAGGGGGCCTCTTATAATCGCGGGCCAGGAGGGCGGCCGCAAGGTGAGCATAGTTGCCTTTGACTTACAACAGAGCGACCTCCCCTTGCAGACGGCGTTCCCGCTGCTCATGCGCAACCTTGTCACGTACCTGCTGCCCGACCCTACGGGAGGCGTGCCCGTAGCCGTCACTCCCCGCTCGATTGTCACAGTGGATGCCGTGGACCAGGTAGTGAACAAGTTACTGGTGGAGGACCCTTCCGGCAAAGAGTGGACTTACGATCTGCCGCCCGAACGGAGAGGGGTGGCGTTCCCTGAGACGCGGCAGCCTGGCGTGTATTACATCACACAGTATGCAGGCGAGGAGATTGTTGCCCAGGAGGCGTTTGCCGTGAACCTGGCGTCCCGCGACGAGTCGGCAATCCGCCCCAATCCGCAGCCAGGCTTGCCCCAGGGCGCGCGGGCCAGTGCCGGTGCCACAACGGCGCAGCAGGGGAACCCATTCCGACGGGAGTTCTGGCCACTGGTAGCTATAGCTGGGTTCGCTGTGTTATTGGCTGAGTGGTTCGTCGCGCAAAGACTCACGATCCGGAGGGCGTTTCTAGAGTGGCGCAGTCGCCGGGCGCTACGTAAGTTGAACAGTTCGTAGAAGGGGAGAATGGAGCTACCGTTCAGCATCACCGAGCCGCGTGCTCTCATACTGCTCCTCGCGGTCCCCCCTGTCGTGTGGCTCGGGGTATTGACAGCGCGCGCTCGCCACCGGGACCGCGCGCGTATCGCGGCAAGCACGGTCATACGCGCACTCATCCTGACGTTTATTACGCTGGCAGTCGCGGGCACCC
>JALZHG010000312.1 GCA_030914045.1 Chloroflexota bacterium
TGTTAGAGGTTGCACAGGACCACGCCCGTCGATTGAAATCGAGGGCTATATCTTGCAAAGTCTGCATACGGTAGACTGGTGAATCTCAAAACATCTTGGAAGACCTGATTGGATGTTGTAGTCCCGCAGGGACTTTGCCTTGTGTAGCCCTCGATTTCAATCGACGGGCGTCGGCTTTGCACCCTGTGCCATTTGACTCGCGAATCGTCGGGCGTCGTCCTGTGCAACTCGTGGAAAAAAGCAGTATTGCCGACCGTAACTTCCTATGGTATACTTTTGCAACTTACCGGGTCTTGGGTGAGAGCCATTACATGAACGACGCACACAACAGCAGCATAACGGTTCTGGCGGGGCAGGGGTACTGCTCTGCCGAGTCGCGCGCTTGCGATGTCTGCGCCTGTTGCATGTGTATGTCGATGTCCATGTGTATGTGCATGTGTATGCACGACGATGGCCTACTTCTCGCCGGGAACACCGGGATAGCGCATAAGTAACACAATGAAGTGAACTTAGCACACGCTTAGAGGGGCTGGCCGATCAGGTCAGCCCCTTTTTCTTTTCCTTCTATATCATGAAACACGAGGTAGATACATCATGAACGTAGTACAACATGGCACATGGCTTCCCGCGGACGCGGAACTGGAACAATATGGGGAGTTTCTCCTGTCGGGCGAGATCACGCCGGAGAGCGCGGTCAAGCTGTCGCAGTCGCTGTTGCGCTTCGCGTATGCGAACAGGGGCGCGGTACCCATGCCGCCGGTAGTCCTCACCCTCTTCTCGGTGGGCGGCAGCCTGGACGGCGGTTTCCACCTGGCGGCCACCCTCATGCGGATTCGCGAGATGGGCTTCGAGATACACACCCGCATACAGGGCGGCGTGTACAGCACGGCCTTCCTGATAGCGCAGTTCGGCACTCACCGGCAGATGGATAGCTCCGCAATGGCGCACATACACACGATACAGTTCACCGCCGACAAGCAGGCCGAGACCCTCCTGTTCGAGGACCAGGCCGACCGCGTGGCGAAGCGCAAGCAGATCATGGCCGAGACGCTGGCCCGCCGCAACACGCTGGGCGACCCGTACGACAAGCCGAGCTACTGGATCGAGCACTTCATGCAGGGCCGCGAGCACCACTTCACCGCCTGGCAGTGCCTCAACATGGGCCTGGTGGATGAGGTGGTGGGCGACATAGATCTGCTCAACCCGCAGCCGTTGGTCAACGTCACGGCTATTGAGCTTGTGGGGGAGCATTCGGCGGCGTAACTACTCATGTTGGAACCAAACTTGCAGGGGTAAGTTGCATAGCAAACCAAAGGAGAGTAACTAATGCAACTGAACCTTGACCAGAACGAGGTCGCGGCCCTCGTCAACGCGCTCAGCCAGTACATCCCGATGTTGCGCGAGGAGACAGGCAGCACCGAGCAGTACGAGTTACGCCAGAGCTTGCAGGCCGAGCAGGCCGCGCTTACCGCCGTACTTACCCGCCTTGGTGGTGCGGTGCCGGACGCTAGCACCACCCTGCCGGACCTCGGTGCCGATAACCCGCCCTGGGGTGGGGGCGACCTGGACCGCTAGGCCAAACTGAGACATCTTCACAGGTACTAATCAGGCAAAGAGGGCAGTCCCGTTCCATGTGGACGGCTGTTCTTTTTGCTTAATGAGTGAGAAAGCTGCATGCCAAACCGGCATGAGGGGTGCTATAATATGTGAGGGCTTATAGTTTCACTTCGGTTTGCCATGTGCGCGTAATGGGCAAAGTCGTGTTTATAGTCGGTTGTGGGTAGGGTTCTATGGTTAAGGCTGCCACAAACGAGCTAGTTTCGCAAACGGAGAGTGCCTACCCTAGAGAGTACGCTCCAAGCTGGATAGACCGTCTGACGGCGTGGGTGAGGCGGCTGCCCGGCCAGGGTTGGTGGCTTTATCTGTGCGTGGGGCTGGTTTCGCTCGCCCTGCAAATCGGCGTGGCCTGGAGCGACACCAACTCCTTCGAGTGGCTGCGACCTTCCAGTGTCGTGATAATTTTGCTGCCGTTTGTGCTGCTTGCCGTCACCCAGTACCTCGATGACGCGGCAGAGACTGCACTCGCCCGGTTCCGTCCTGCGCTGACCGCCTCACGGGCCGAATACCACAGGCTGCATTACCGCCTTACTACCCTGCCCGCGGTGCCCGTGATGCTCGCGACCGCGGGTGGCGCCCTTTTCGGCGCGAGCGTATTGTTCCTCCAGGATAGAGAGTTCCTGCTCGGTATCGGCCTGATAATGACGCCCACCGCCTTTCTCCTCCAGGCGGTGAATTACTCGGTGCTATGGTCGCTTGCCCTCGTATTTGCGTACCACACCATCCGGCAGCTATGGCTGGTGCGCTACATATACAGCGTCGATACCCGCATAGACCTGTTCGACTTGCGCCCCATCTATGCCCTGTCAGGGCTGACCGCTCGTACGGCCGTCGTGGGCATCCTGCTGGCTAATAGCTGGAAGTGGGCGGTGCCTGATGCAGAGTTGCGGTCCGAGCATATAGCCCTGATGCTGGTGGTGTTCCTTATCGCCCTAGCCAGCTTTGTAGTACCGTTGTGGGGAATGCACAATATGCTCGTTGAGGAGAAAGCCCGGCAGCAGGCGGAACTTGCCCGGCGCATGGATACAGCCATTGCCGAGATCAAGCGGCGCATGGACGCGGGGGAAGTGGCCGAGATGGAGCAGATGAAGAACTCGATGGAGAGCCTGACCCTGGCCCAGGGCGTGCTCGAAAAGGTGCCGACCTGGCCCTGGCAGGCGGACACGATACGCGCTATTGCCACGGCGTTATTGCTGCCTATCATGCTGTGGTTGATCCAGAGAGGGCTTGAGAGGTTCCTGGTCCCCTAGCCTGCTCTAGCCGCCTTCATGGCTGTGTGGCTCGAAACCTGCAAAGCGGGTTCCTACTCCGAGTCACACGAGGTACAGCATGTCCCAGGAACCGAATGCCGACCCTTATCTGAGCCTGCCCGCGTTCGATGAAGACACCGGCGACCTCAACGCCATCGTAGACACGCCCAAGCACAGCCGCAACAAGTACGAGTACGATGAGAAGTTGCGGCTCTACAAGCTCGGCGGCGTGCTGCCCGCCGGGGCCTACTTCCCCTACGATTTTGGCTACGTGCCCTCCACACTGGGTGGCGATGGCGACCCGCTGGACGTGCTCATCCTGATGGACGAACCGGCCTTCGTGGGCTGCCTGGTGCCCGCGCGGCTCATCGGGGTGATAGAGGCCGAACAGACGGAGCGCGATGGTGAAACGGGGCGCAACGACCGCCTGATAGCCGTGGCCGCCAATTCGCACGCCCACAAGGAAGTGCGGTCGCTGGATGACATCAGCCGCGCTCTGGTGGACGAGATAGAACACTTCTTCGTGTCCTATAATGAGGTCAAGGGCAAGCAGTTCAAGCCCCTGGGCAGATACGGCCCTGACCGCGCCCGGCAGGTGGTGGAGCGAGGCATCCAACAACACTTGCAGGTCGGGGATAAATAGAGACGAAACGGCAAAGGCGCAAAGAGCGCAAAGAACGCGCAAAGTGGATGAAGGGTTGGAGGGTACAAAGAGGACCAGGGTACTTTATCATGTACCCTGGTCC
>JALZHG010000120.1 GCA_030914045.1 Chloroflexota bacterium
CCCAAATCAGGTGTATACTTAGCTATGAACAAGATCACCATCATCGGGCTGGGGCTGGTAGGCAACTCTATCGGCATGGCGATCAAGCGGGCGGCTGTCGAGCCTGTGGGCGACTACCCGGCCCCACCCGCGCAGGGCGTGCGCGTCACCGGCTTCGACCCTAGCAGGGACCGCGAGGCGGCAGCGCTACGTCGGCATAACAGCGTGGACGAGATAGCCCCCGATTTGCGGCGGGCGGTGCAGGGCGCGGAGCTTGTGGTGTTAGCCACGCCTGTAAGCGCCGTGCGCGAGGTAATGGAGGCTATAGCGCCCTTCCTGGAGGATGGGGCCACCGTCACCGACACGCTGCCCGCCAAAGAGCAGGTGATGTCGTGGGCGCGCGAGCTACTAGGTCCTAACGTCGGCTTTGTGGGCGGGCACCCGATGTCCACCTCGGTGGACCTCTCCCTGGCAAGCGACGAGGCAGCGCCTGGCCCGGACCTCTTCTACAAGGCCCACTACTGCATCCTCCCCGCACCGAGGGCGGGCAGCGAGGCGCTCAACCGTGTGATCTGGTTGGCCGAGATTATGGGCGCGCAGCCGTGGTTCGTAGACGTGTTGGAGCACGACTCGTTCGTGGCGGCGGCCTCCCAGTTGCCCGCACTGGCGAGCGCCAATCTCCTGCGCATCACGGCGGGCGGCTCCACGTGGTCTGACATGAGTGTCTTCGCGGGCGAGCAGTACGACTCGGTTATAGCGCCTCTGGAGACCAACCCGGAGCGCCTTACCGAGGGCCTCCTGTCGAACCGTGCGGCCCTGGTGCGCTGGCTGGACCAGTACATCCTCTCGATGCACGAACTGCGGGAGATGCTGGCCGGAAGCGAGCGGGACGCTCTTCTCGACGCGATGCAGCGCGCCCACACCGCCCAGACCAGTCACGCCAACCGCAGCGAGCGCGACAACCAGCTCCGCGCCGAACTGCGCGAAGCCATCCAGGACAGCCGCCCCTCACGCGGCCTAATGGGCGGTTACATTTCGGATAGGGTGTTCCGCAGGAAAGATCAGAAGTGACCAATTAGTAATTACGAATTACCAATTACGCGTTACGCGTTACGCGTTACCTGTTACGGGTTGTCATGGGTGAGGTTGGTGCATGGCTAAAGCAACACAGCCCGATATAGCTTCCCCTATGGCGGACGACTCGGCAGGCTCACTCAGTTCTCGGCACTCGGCACTCGGTACTCGGCACTCGTCCATATCCCCCGGCAAGCACATCACCATCGTCGCCCTGGGCATTTTCCTCGCGGCCCTCGACCAGACGGTGATTGTCACGGCCCTGTGGCCCATCTCCACCGACCTGCAAATCCCGGTTACCGAACTGGATCGTGCGGCCTGGGTGGTCACTGCATACTTGCTCGGCTACACGGTGGCGCTGCCGCTCATGGGCCGCGTGGCCGACGTGTACGGGCAGCGGCGCATCTACCTGGTGTCGCTGGGGCTGTTCCTGCTCGGTTCGGTGCTGTGCGCGCTGGCCCCTTCCCTTGAGTTCCTTATCGCGGCGCGAGCGTTGCAGGCCATCGGGGGCGGGGCGGTGCTCCCCGTGGGTATGGCGATGGTGCGACACCTGTTTAAAGAGCACCGGGTGCCGTTCATGCTGGGCGTGCTGGGGGCGGTGGCCGAAGCGGGCGGCGTGATTGGCCCGCTGTGGGGCGCGCTGGTGATGCAGGGGTTTGAGGGCTGGTTCGGGATAATCGGCTGGCGCTGGATCTTCTGGGTGAACGTGCCCCTGTGCCTGTTGTTCGGCTATCTCGTGTGGCGCACTCCCGCCCTGCCGCGCTTCCCCGGCAAGGTGGACTGGGCGGGCGCGGGGCTGTTGGGCCTGGCTTTGTTGGCGCTGTCGCTGGGTCTCTCCACACCCGGCACCGTGGGCGCGTGGGCTGGCCTCTCTCCGCAGACCACCGGGGGCGCGTCGGGCGATCTCATCACGCCGCAGAGCCTGGTGCTGTTCGGTCTATCGGTGGCGCTGTTCGCGGTTTTCGTGCTGTGGCAGCGGCTCGCCTCCACTCCCCTCATCCCGCTGGAGCTATTTTCCTGGCACAACTGGCCCTTCTCGGCGGCCAATATTACCAATTTCATGGTAGGCGCGGCCCTCATCATCACGATGGTGAATGTGCCCTTGTACGTAGCCAGCGTGCTGGATGGGACGGCGGAGCAGGGCGGCTTTATGTTGCTCAGGATGACAGCCCTCATCCCGGTGGGCGCGATCATAGGAGGCTTAATGGGGGTGCGGGTGCAGTTCCGCTGGGTGGCGGTGCTGGGTCTCCTCGTGACCGCGCTCGGCTTCTGGGAGATGAGCACCTGGAACCTGGCCGCGCCCGACGCCCCGCTCAACTGGGTAGGGCTGGCACTCAACGGCCTGGGGTTCGGGCTGCTGGTGTCTCCCGTCACGGCCACGGCGCTCCAGTGGGGCGGGCTGAAGCGGGCGGCGCTGTCGGCGGCCTCGGTCAACCTGGCGCGCATGGTCGGCATGATGGTGAGCCTGTCCATACTGACCGTGCTGGGCCTACGCCGCTTCCAGGAGCTAATGTCGGCCCACCCCGCGCCCATCGTGCCCTTCGCGAACGAGACCGCCGAGCAATTCGCCCAGCGCCAGGTTGACTACACCGTCGCTTACAAGACGGCCTCGCTGGAGGTGTATACCACCGGCTTCGTGATAGCCCTGCTGGTGTGCGTGGTGGGTATCGTGTTCGCCCTGTGGCTGCGCCGCAACCCGGAGTCGGAGGTGGAAACGGGACCGATCTTTTAGATCATGGGCTATTCAAATCCGGGATGGCATTTGGGGACGATTGCAGAACCGGTAGCGGCCTAAGTTACCCTAAGTCCTCGAAGTAAAGGACACCCTGATCTTCCTGCTTCTGGAGATAATCGGTGATCTCCTGGTAGTCTGCGTCGGGTGGTATCGCACAAGCAAAGTGACTCTTGCTTGCCTTCTCATAGGTACACCCCTTTTGGCGCAAGGCCCACATCACGTCAATGAACTGGTCTTCGGTAGCGCCGGCATCCTCTCGGAAGATAATGCCTATAGTCTTGTACCCACTTGCACGAACAACCTGGACCACCCTGGGCAGCCCCTGTTCCACTTCCTCACAGCGAACCACATCGAGAGGATGAAGCCCCGGTACGAACATAACAATGTTATGAATCTCGTATAGATTGTTGCCAAGTGGTTTGGCCCAAAATGTCTCCCCGCCCTCGTCGCTGTTCGGGTCTTCTGCAAGTATTTTGACCAGCCCACTAGATTCCGCCATTCTGTCTGGACCTCCTCTAGCGCGTCAGCAATCATCGTTTGGCTTTGGGTCTCAGGTTTTGCAGTGGCTATTGGGCCAGGGATTGGGCCATGCGCCAGACGGCGAAGATGGCGAAAGCTACCAGGGTAGCTGTGGCGGCCCAGCCTAGCAGGTCAATGTACCTGGGTGGGGAGAGGGGCAAGGTTTTCTCCCGGCGGTTGATTAGTAAGAGGCCGAGGCCCGCGCCTCCTAGGAAGCCGCCCAAGTGCGCGGCGTTATCTATGATTCCCACCCCAAACAGCCCTACCGCTGCTATGAGGCCGAGGCTTACCAGCATGGCGCGGCGGGAGGGGCCGGGCATCGCCTCCTTACGCAGGTAGGACAGCACCACGAGGAAGCCCAGCAGCCCCATTATCGCCCCTGACGCGCCTACGGAGGTAGTATCAGGTACGAGGACCACGCTGAACAGGCTGGCTGTAACCGCCGATACCAGGAACACGATGCTTACGTAAGCGCGCGCACCCACTCTCTCCACGAGAGTGCCGAGCACGTACAGGGCTGTCAAGTTGAAGATGATGTGCCACAGGTTCGCGTGCAGCATCTCCGACGTGACCAGCCGCCACCACTCACCTTCGCGCACTGCGCTCTTGACCAACCCGGCCGCCTCGATAGGCGATGGTACCTCTTTGAAAAAGGTCGAAAACACCACAAATAACTCGAACAGGGCTATGAGGAGCAGGCCGCAGGCTATGCCTATAGTGGTCCAGGCGTTCCGTCTTGATATCCAGGCGATATAGCGAGCCTGCACGCTCTGTGCGGCCATCTTCTCAGGAGTGTAGCTCTTCAGCTTGCGCAATTCCCACAGCGTTTGTGCCGCCGGAAACACCCCGACCATGAGCAGCAGGAGCAGGCCCACCTGCCAGCTGCGTCCGGTGATACTGCTGCTATTTGAGGATGATGAGGCGTTCAGCAGGGTGGGCAGGCTCAGCATGGCGGCCCACAGCGCGGTGGACCATAGACTTCTCTTGTTGTGAGCCTCGGCGCGCATCTTGACGGCCAGAAAAAGCGTTGGCACTTCCTCCGGGACCACGAACCTATCATGCTCCGGTGCCCATACGAGCCGAATGGTGTCATCTTTATCCCTGGCGATCTTCCAGAATAGCCCGGGGTACGTGCAGCCTACCGGCTTGTCGCCCTGCATATAGCCGAAGGGGGCGTCAGTGGGACGTTCGGGGAACGCCGTGGTAGAGAGCCACGGGGCAAGCGGCTCCGGGCTGCTTCGGTCGAGATACGGTCTCGGTCCATTGGTAGAGGGGGCTACGTCGACGTCCAAGCTGCGCCTCATCAGGGTAATAAGCTTTGTAGGACAGTATTACATTATAGCTTACGGTATTTCGCGGCCCACCGTCGCAGCCTCCTACAACAAAGCAGCGGACAACCAAGTCGCCCGCTGCTTTGTTAGATTTGAGGTTCACTGCGAGTTCTACTAAATTCGCAATTCGAAATTCCAATTTCCAAATCCGCTACGGTTCGAGGAAAACCACATGATGCGAGCTATGGCGAATGTTGCCATGGGCACCCGTCGAGCCTGCGTTGTAGACATTGATGAACTTACCGTTGAAGCCCCAGTGCTCGTCTATGGGTGTTGGCGTTATTAAGTCATGCTTGTGGCACTGTATGTCGGCGCTTGTTATCTCGAACCAGGCCAGGCCGATGAGGTGGAACTTGGTGTTGTTGCCACCCTTGCCGTTAGACTGGTCGAACACCGGGATGAGGAAGTTGCGGCCCAACATCTTGGGAGCAAGCTCCTGGAACGCCTGGCAGGTGCTGTTGGTGGAGCCGCTTGACCCCGCCAGCCACCAACCGGCCGTGTAGTCGAAGCTTGGTTCGTAATACGGCCCGCTCAAGGGTTCGCCGCTGCCCGTCCAATACTGGGTCATACCCCTGGCCCGGTACTCTGTAGCATAGTCCGAGTTTGTAGCGTAGCCCTGGCTCGCACACCATTCGTTCCATTGAGCATTGGTGGACAGCGAAGGATTGAAGCCACAGGCGATCCAGGCATCTATCACCGGGGCGGGGTTGCCGCTGCCGTTGTAATCGACGTACCCCCAGTTGCCAGAGCCGCGCTTGGTGCTGCCACTGATGAGGTTATACTCTCGGCCCGGCTGTAGCTCCTGTAATCGCTCCGTTTCGGTGAAGAAACCAATGGGCATCAAGCCGATATTGTTCTGCATGTTGATGGCAACACCCATGAAAGCGGTGGCCGAAGCGTTGGCGCTCACCTTGTTGAAGCCCAGGAGCGACATGAAGAAGGCGTCGGTCTCGGAGGCCGTGGTTATGTAGATGCCTTTCGCGCCCATCGCCCAGGGCACCATGTTGTTGTATCCCACCTGGCAAGGACCTAGCGCGACAAGCCCCAAGCCTGGAGCAGTGCCGCAGCCGTCTCCTACCAGGGCCGAGACCACCTGCTTCTGGTCGTTCACGAAATAGGCGGATAGCTTGTCGGTGGTGGTTACGATGCCGTTGGCGGCGGCGATGTTGTTTATCTCGGCCCTGATAGCGTCCTCTTTGCTGCTGGAGCCGTTTACGTCGCTGTCGTAGTTCAGAACCATGTCCTGGTAGAGCGTCAGCATCTTGCGCGTGCCCGCCATGGCTGTGGCGTCCGCCGCGTTCTGGGCCTTGCGCCGTTGCTGGTAGCTGGACCCGCCGTCTATCGCCAACCCCACGATAGCCATCAGCACGAACAGGCTGAGCACGATAATTACCATCGCCTGGCCGCTGCTCTTGCGGTAGAGCAAAGGTACGTGTTTGCGCGCTCGTCCTGTAGCCGCACCTCTCCGTGCGGTGTGGGCTGAAGTCTTTGTCCTGGTGACATATCTGTTGCTCATATGGTCGTCCTCTTGCCCGCCGTTGTCATGACGTGGGGCAACTGCCGTAGAATGGCTTACCCGTGATGACCTGCGACGCCGACTTGGTTATGGGTATCTGCCTGATGCCGAGCATGTTGGGCAGGAACAGGTCGTCAAGGGTGTAGGTGATGCGCACCGTGATGGTCCTGCCGGGGCAGCGGAGGGCGCAGGTGCCGTCGTAGCCCTCGGTGAACACTTCTATGCGGGCGTTGTCCTGGTCCTGCTCCTCGACTACCAGGCCGTGCTCCACGGCGACCCTGCGCGCGCGCTCCTGTATGCTCTGGTGCGTCTGCACCGCTTTGCCGAGGATGCACTGCTCGTTCGAGGGGTTGTAGGGGTCTTTGTCGCGGTCGGGGTAGATCGAAGCGTAAGCCGCGCCCTCGCCCGCCATGTTGGTCACTATGATCGAGGTATAATAGGCTCTGCCAAAATCGACGGCAGCAGCCAGCAGCATCCCCAGGAACAGGCCCATCAGGGCGAATTCCACCAGAGCCTGGCCTTTTGCCTTGCCCCTGCCCCTGCCCCTGCCCCTGCTTCTTATTGTGGTCTGTTTCCTCATAGGTTGAGTGCGTTTCCTAAACAGAGTCGTGTTCTGCTCTCTCGCCCGCTAATTGCAGGAGAACGTTTCGCTGTAGGTGCCCGGAACGTCTATCTGCGACGCATCCTTGTAGCCGAGCGCGCTGGCATAGACATCCACTGTAATGGTATCCCCGTTCCTTATGTGTCCGGCAGGGCACTCCTGGTACGTGCCGGGGCTGACCAACGCCAGGTCCACGCGGTCGACGTACACCTCCGACCGTTCGTTGATCCAGACCTTCGCCCACACTGTAGCGTTGTTCACGGGCAGCCCGTCTGTCGACTTTACCTTCACCTGCACGCTTGCGGCCTTCCCGTTCTGCTTCTTATAGAAGACCTGCACGCTTTCGATGATGAGCGCCCTGGGTGTGGGCGTGGCGGTGGCGGTGCTGCTAGGGGTAGCCGTAGCCGTGCCTGTAGCTGTGCCTGTGGGCGTGGAGGTAGGCGGGGTGCCGGTGACGGTGGCGGTAGGGGTGCCCGGTGTCTCTGTGGCGGTGGCACTGCTGGTTTGGGTTGCTGTGCCGGTAGCTGTGGCCGTAGAGGTGCGTGTCTCCGTCGCCACCACAAAGGGAGTGGACGAGGGTACCGGCGTTTCGGTGCGCGTGGGGGTATTTACGGGCGTGAAGGTAGGCGCGGGCGTGAGGCTTACCGTGCAGCCCGGTGCCTGGGTCTTGCCGTTTTGCAGGATCGTGCGCGCCGAGCGCATCTTGACGTCAATGCCGTTGGGCGCGAAAGCATCTATGAACGGCACCATGAACTTGTACTTGTAGCTGGCCTCCACGACCACGCGGTTGCCTTCCTTTATGACGTCGTCTATGTTGCTACCAGTGACCGCAACGGGTGTGCCGTCGCCGTTGTCGTACCAGACGGCGATGTTCACCGAAGACCTGGGTATGCCGATCACCTTTTCTACCGACTTGGCCTGGATATCGCAGGCGTAAGAGGGGGCGACCAGCTGGGGTACGTAGGTGGGGGTGCCTTTGGCGGCCATAGAAGCGGCTACCTGCGTCGCCTGGGCTGCCGCCACTACCTCGCGCGGGCGGATGATGGCGAAGTGCGAGCCTTCCTGGGCGGCGTTGGTTACCACGCTATAGGTGAACAGGAAGCGCCCCATCTCCAAGATGCCCAGGATGAACCAGAAAAGGAGGATGCTGATAAAGGCAAACTCCACAGTGCTCTGTCCGCGGGCGCTCTTGCGCTTGTTGGTGCTGATAGCTGTTCGTAGCATATTCTTGTTGCAGTCGCAGGTTATGCTTGTAGCCCCGCGGGCCGCGACATGATGGGTCTTTACCCACTCGCGGTCTGCGCGGCATATATCTGTATGGTGTGCCTTATACGGTATGTTGGACCGTACGGAAGGGAGCGCCTTAGCAGTTGTGTATCTATGTTCCGGCTTGCCTGGCAGGTGGGCGGCTGATGTGGCATTTACCGGCAAGGTGGCCGAGTACGTGCCTGTGCCACCCGCGCAGGGAGGCCCTACGCTAAGTATAGGTGCGGTGTTGAGCTTAGTGAATGGGAACTACTTACTACAGGGGGTGCATAAAAGTCATGGCCCTAATTGGCTAGTACCTGGGACTATTGTTTCCAGCAACCCCCGCAAGAAGATCAAGGTACATCACGTCCTTGTCATTCCGAACGCAGTGAAGGATCAGCAGCCCGTGTTTGGCCCTCCCTACTGAAGCATCGAGGCTCCCATTGCCGCTATCACCCTGAACGTTGAGGACTCTAGCATGCCACCTGATCCTTTACTGCGTTCGGAATGACAAGGGGAGCTTTGGTCTCGTGGTATGTATAGAGTACCGTTTGTATCTTCTAGTTTGGCGGAAGCGTCTATTCGTGTACGCGAAATCACATCTCCTCGCTCAAAGTGATATACTGGTCATGGCAGTCCGTTCCTCACCTCCTATATCAGGTGCGGGAACTTTATGCGCGCTGCCTTCGTCATGTAAGTAATCACGGTATCACGAATCTAAATCCGCCATTCGAAATTCGAAGTTTCAAATCCAACAGGGGGTAATCGCAGTGGATACCTCGACAGAAGGCAGCGGGCCTGGGCCTCGCAACAATCGCCAGCTATTGATGGGGATGGGCATCGCGCTTGCCCTGCTGCTCCTGGTGGGAGTGGGGGTGTGGCGGGTGCTGTCCCAGAGTCCCACCGAGGGTCCCAGGCAGAACCCGAACGCGACCGGCACGCCCGGCGCTATCTCTGATGGCCCGTCCGGCCTGGATGGCTGGGTCACAGTGTACACGCCTGGGCCTGCCCGCACGCCGGACAGCGTTACTCCCGGTACGGTGGCTTCGCCTACAACTCCGCCATCCGACCCGACGGCGGTAGGTAACGTGCAGGTCGAGAGCACGCCCACCCTCATCGCGGGCGCTGCCACTTTCACGCCTGTAGCCGCGCAGGGGCAAAACGGGACCACAGGCAGACCCCGCGTGCTGGGCATCACGGCGGGCGTGGGCATGCGCTCCGGTGACATAGCGGGCGCGGCACCTCTCGCCGTGACCTTCTCCGAGGCGATGGACCAGGCTTCGGTGCAGTCGGCCTTCCTGATGAGTCCGCAGGTGCCTGGCAAGTTCGACTGGACCGCCAACACCCTCCTGTTCACCCCCGACCAAGCTCTACAGCCCAGCACTTCCTACACCGTGACGGTGGCCGCCGACGCGCGCTCTCAGCAGGGCGAAAGCGTGGCTTCTCCGTTGTCCGCCAGCTTCCAGACCGCGCCTCCCCCCGCCGTGCTACGCACCCTCCCAAGCGCCGGGGCCAGCGAGGTGCCCACCGACACAATTGTCACCATCACCTTCAACCGCCCGATGATCCCCCTCACCGCGCTCGACAGCCAGCCTGACCCTTCGCAATGGGTGACTATATCCCCGCAGGTGAATGGCCGCTGGGTGTGGCTGGGCACGGCGGCTGTAGGCTTCCATCCGGCGTCGGGCTTCCTCCCCTCTACCGCCTACCGGGTGGACGTGAAGGCAGGCTGGCCCGATGCCGCCGGTGTAACGTTGCAGCAGGGTGCCGGGGTGAGTTTTACCACGGTGCGGCCCGCCATCCTCAGCGTCTCGCCCTCCAACGGCTCGGAGCGCGTGGACCTGGATACACCCATTGTCGTGCACTTCAACATGCCGATGGACCATGCGTCGGTCCAGAGCAACATCAGCCTGCCGGTGCAGGGCACCGCCGAATGGTCCCCGGATAGCACGGTGGTGACGTTCACATCCAGGAGTCTGTTAGAGTTCAGCCGCAGCTATTCGGTGCAGGTGACCGGCAGTCTTAAGCCGGCGCAAGGTAACGCCACGGAGCTTACGGGAGGGGCTTCGGCCAACCGCTGGAGTTTCCGCACCACTGATGCCACCCACGTGGAGAACCATTACCCCGACAGCAGTGATGGCCCCGCCTCTCCCGGCGAGGCGTTCGGCTTCTACTTCAACAACCCGCTCGCGCCCAACCAGGACGTGTCCCAGTTCCTCACCATAGACCCCACACCCGTGGGCTATATCGGGCAGCTTACGGCCGAGGGCACCGGTGTCTATACGTCGGGCGTGCAACTGCTCCCCGACACCACCTACAGGTTCGCCCTCAAAGACGGCCTGAAGGACAAGTGGGGCTTCCCGGTCGCTGGCAGCACCTGGGAGGTAAAGATCGGGCCTTTGCCGCCCGCAGTCTCGATCAAGGGCGGCATCTTCCAGCCTGTCTACTCAGAGGGACCAACACGTGCACGCATAGAAGCCACCAACCTGGACAAGTTCAAGTTGCAGCTTTACACCCTCAACGACAATGACGTGCGCTATATCATGCGCCGGGGCATATACGACTACAACAATAACACCCCGAGAGTGCCCGGCCAACTCAAGCGCGAGTGGGACGTGGACGTGCCGAATACACCGGACGGCCAGGCTGCCACGCTCTTCCCGGCTATAGGGTTAGACGCAAACGCCGACCGCCTGCCGCCGGGCTTCTACCTGCTGAGGGCCACCGCTCCCAGCCCGTACAGCGACCGGCCACTCGATTCCGCGGGCGTGCTGGTGGTGGGACGTACGGGCGTGGTCACCAAGTCGGAGGGGAACAACCTGTTCATCTGGGCCGCAGACCTCGGTAGCGGCAAGCCCGTACCCGGCTACAGCCTGCGCGTGGAGCTATCCGACTACAACGGCACTAGGCTCGGCACGGAGCGCGGCACTACAGGTGCGGACGGCGTTGTACGGCTGGTGCTTGGCGACGCCAACCAATCGGCGTCCGTCGTTAGTGTGTGGAGCGACACGGGGAGTGATACGCTAATCGCTACCACCGGCTGGAGCCGCAATCTTTACTTCAGCTACTACGGTAGTGACAACTCCGACGAGCGCGGGGCCATGTACACCGACCGCCCCATCTACCGCCCCGCGCAGACGGTCTACTTCCGAGGCGTGGTGCGGGCCGATGACGACGCCCTCTACTCGCTGCCGGACACCAGTATCCCGGCGGAGATACTGGCCTACACCTACGGCAACAACGGTCAGACGAACGTGTATACCGGCACCGTGACCCTGTCGTCGATGGGCACCTTCAGCGGGCAGTTCCTCCTGCCTGCCGACGCGCCCACGGGCAGCTACTCCGTTGTCATGTCGCGCGACGGCGCGCGGTCCGACCCTTATTCTTATGGCTACTCGGTGTCCGCGAGCTTCCAGGTGGAAGAGTACCGCAAGCCCGACTTCCAGGTGAGCGTCACCGCCACGCCCGAAGTAGTGCGCGGCGACCCTTTGGTAGCGGACATCACATCCAGCTACTACTTCGGAGGTCCTCTATCCAACGTCACCGCCACCGTCAACCTGCGCTCCGGCCCCCACTACTTCAGTTGGAGCGACCCCGATACGGGCGAGTCTTACCAGTTCGGCAATTCGTACCCCATCATCTACCACAGCTACCCGCCATTCCCTGAGTCTGAGCCTGTTGTGACTTCGCTTGAGGTGCGCACCGACAAAGACGGGTTGGCAACCGTGGACGTGAGCCGCTACGTGACCACCACCGAGGGCAGCCGCAGCGTGCTCATCGAGGGGCAGGTGCAGGACCTGAGCAACCAGGCGGTCGCCAACAGCACGACGGCGGTGGTGCACCAGGGCCAGTTCTACGTGGGCCTGCGCACCAGCGACTACGTAGCCCAGGCCAAGCAGCCCCTGACCGTCACGGTGCGCACCGTACAATCGCTCAGCCGCAACGTACAGCCCAACAGCAACGTCAGCCTGCGCTTCGTGCGGGTCGAGTGGCAACAGCCTGCGGGTGGTCGCTACGACCTGCCCTGGACTGAGGTTGAGACGCCGGTGGGTGATGCTAACGTGACCGCCGACGCCAATGGCCGCGCCACGTACCTGTTCACGCCTCCGCAGGGCGGCAGCTATCGCATCTACGCCGAGAGCCGAGACGCCCGTGGCAATGTCATCAAGAGCAGCATGGGCTTCTACGCCTACAGCGACGACCCCGGCTACGTGCCCTGGCGGTATGAGAACGAGCAGCAGGTGGAGCTTGTAGCCGACAAGGAGCTGTACAAGGCAGGCGACTTGGCCCGCATCCTGGTGACTTCGCCCTTCACCGAGGCCACCGGCTTGCTCACGGTCGAGCGGGGGCACCTGCGCCGCTACACGCTCGTGACGCTCCGGGGTGGCGCGCCCACGGTAGAGGTGACGCTGGAAGAGGGCGACCTGCCGAACGTCTATATCGGCCTCACTTTGCTGGGGCAGGAACGCCCACCCGCGGGCGCGCCCGCCGACTGGGCCAACAAGGTCACCATGCGGCAGGGCTACGTCGGCCTTACGCTCGACACCTCCGGCAAGCAGCTAGAGGTGAGCATAGAGCCGCAGGGCAACGGTCCGTTTGAGCCGGGCAGCACAGCCAGCGTGAAGGTGAGCACCCGTGACAGCAGCGGTAAAGGCGTACCAGGTGAGTTATCGCTGGCTGTGGTGGACGAGGCGATCTACGCCATGTCGGACGACAACGCCACCCGCCTGTTCGACGCTTTCTGGAGCCAGCGGGGCCTGAGCGTGCGCACCGGCACCAGCTTTACCTCGGACGATACTCAAATGTCGGATATGGCTTACGCGGCGGGTGACGGGGCGATACCGGGAGCAATGCCGATGCAAGAGGCCGCGCCCACTGCTGGAGCGCGCGCCGAGAGCGATCAAGCCGCGAACTCCGCCGCCCCCGCCAGGGTTCGCGTAGACTTCCGCGACACCGCCTTCTGGACCTCGGCTGTGACCACCGGGGCGGACGGTAGCGCGGTTGTCGCCGTGCCCCTGCCGGACAACCTGACCACCTGGCGGCTGACCGCGCAAGGCATCAACCTGGCGACGCAGGCGGGTACGGCCTCGGCCCCGATGACGGTTACGCAACCGCTCCTCGTAAGGTCGGTGCTGCCGCGCTTCTTCCTCACAGGCGACAACCCGCGCCCGCAGGCCATCGTCCACAACAACACCGGGCAGGCGCTCGACGTGGAGGTTAGCCTGGTGGTGAGCGGGGCTATCACGCTCGACGCGGCCACTCCCGCCGTGCAGCGCATGACGTTACAGCCCGACACGCAGACGGTAGTCAATTGGACGGCCAATGTGGGCAAGGGCGATGTGGCGAACCTGCGCTACTGGGTGCACACGGTCGGCAACGCGGGCCAGGCAAGCTACCGGGAAGACGCCATAGGGCTGTCGCTCCCCGTGAAGCCCTTCGCCGCGCCCGAAGCTGTGGCTACCAGTGGCGAGGTGGCTGGCACCCGCACCGAAGAGACGATCTTCCTGCCGTTCACGGTAAACCCGCTGCTGGGCGAGCTAGAGGTGCAGGTGTCGCCCTCATTGGCGGCTGCCACCACTCACAGCCTCGGGTTCGTGGAGGAGTACCCCTACGAAAGCACCGACATGACGGTGAGCCGCTTCCTGCCGCTGGTGGTGCTGGAGAAGGTCTACAACGAACAGGGCATGAAAACCCCCTACTCAGCGCAGATACCGAGCATCCTGCAACGCAGCCTCAAGCGTCTGCAAGAACTGCAACAGCCCGATGGCGGCTGGTCCTGGTGGGAGGACGGCCCCTCTAGCTGGTGGCAGACCGGCTATGTGGTGCAGGGGCTGGCCGAGGCTCGCGCCGCCGGGCATACAGTACCGGAGTTCATGTTGCAGCGCGGCATAGAGCGGTTGCAGCAGTTCCAGCTTGAGAATGCCCCGCAGGGTGTGGACGACACCTACAACCTGAACATGCGCGCCTACTCCCTCTACGTGCTGTCGCGTGCGCAGTTACGTACCCCCGAAATGCGGCAGGAGGGCACCAACCTGGTTGGGCAGGCCCCGCGCATCAGCAATCATGCCAGGGCATGGCTCGCCATCGCCCTGAGTGAGATGGGCATGGCCGCCGAGAGCAAGACGGTGCTGGACAGCCTGGCCGCTGCCGCCCGCCAATCGAGCACCACCGCCCACTGGGAGGAGGAGCGCCCCGACTACTGGAGCATGGCTACCAACACCCGCGCCACCGCCCTGGCAGTGGACGCCCTGGTAACCCTGTCGCCTAACGACCCGCTCACCCCTAAGGCGGTGCGCTGGCTCATGACCGCGCAGAAGGGAGGGCACTGGCTGTCGAGCATGGAGACCTCCATCAGCATCATCAGCCTGGCCCACTACATGCGCGCCTCGCAGGAGCTTACCGCTGATTACACCTGGCAGGTGACCGCGTTCGACCAACTCCTGGGCAACGCCGTCGCCAATAGCTCCAACGTCACGCAAACGGTGACTATGAACCTGCCCGTGTCTTCCATGCCGCAGAACACGCTCGGCACCCTGGGCCTGGCACGCAGCAGCGACCGGGGCAAGATGTACTACCAGGTGAGCCTGCGCTACTACGTGCCCGGCGAGGGTATCAAGTCGCGCAGCGAGGGCCTGGCGATCACGCGTAGCTACTATAAGGAAGACAGCAACGACCCTGTGAAGGAAGTCAACGCTGGCGACCTGGTGCGGGTGCGCCTGACGATAGTGGCCCCTGAGACCTCGTACTACGTGATGGTGAACGACCCGCTGCCCGCCGGGCTGGAGGGCGTGAATGGCTCGCTCAACACCACCTCGTTCACCGAGCGCCCGCCCAACCCGATGGGCATCAACCAGGCGGACGAGTCCGGCAGCGAAGACGACTTCGGCTTCGACTACGGCTACTATAGCCGCTGGTGGCGCTGGGGGCCGTTCGACAACGTGGAGATGCGCGACGACCGCACGGTGCTCTTCGCCGGCTACATGGGCCCAGGCACCTACGTCTACGAATACTACGCCCGCGCCACCACCCCAGGCGTCTACATGTCGCTGCCCGCTCACGCCGAACTGCTCTACTACCCGGACGTGTTCGGGCACAGCGACGGTGGGCAGTTCACGGTGAAGTAACGTATCCTGCGCCGATAACACAGCTCTTAGAGGGAAGGCCCCGCTGGGCGTCTACAGCGGGGC
>JALZHG010000121.1 GCA_030914045.1 Chloroflexota bacterium
GCACGGTCTACAAGGCCCGCGACCTGCGCTTCACGGCGGTGACCCGCTACTGCGCCGTCAAGGAGATGCCCGACAACTCGCCCGACATACGCACCGGGCAGATTCGCCTCGCCAACTTCGAGCGAGAGGCCTCCCTGCTCGCCACCCTGTCGCACCCCGGCATACCCAAGATTTACGACTTCTTCACGGCTCACGGCCGCGTGTACCTGGTCCTGGAGTTCATTGACGGCAAGGACCTGGAGTCGCAGCTCAATAACAAAGAGCACCCGATGATGGAAGAAGAGGTGGTGCGCCTCGCGGTCCAGGTTTGTGACGTGCTGGAATACCTGCACGGCCACCAGCCCCAGCCCATCGTCTTCCGCGACCTGAAGCCGTCGAACATGATCTTGATGGCCGACGGCAAGCTGACCCTCATCGACTTCGGTATCGCCAAGGTATTTCAGTCGGACAAGCGCGGCACGATGATCGGCACCGAGGGTTACGCCCCGCCTGAGCAGTACAGGGGCCTCGCGGACCCACGAGGCGACATTTACGGCCTCGGCGCGACCATGCACCACCTGCTGACCAAGTCGGACCCGCGCATACAGACGCCCTTCACCTTCCACGAGCGGCCCATACGTAAGTTCAACCCACGCGTCAGCGAGTACCTGGAGTCGGTCATATTGCAGGCGGTGGAATACGACATCGACCGCCGCTGGCCCAGCGCCCCCGCCTTCCGCCAGGCCCTCATGCAGACCAGCGTGCTCGACCCCAAGCTCAAGAGGCGCCAATCCGGCCCCCTCAACGAGGACCAGGTATCGCTCATCGACCAGGCACCCGTACCTGGCCTCTCCGGCACGCCCACCGGCGGGATGGAGCGCCCCGACGTATCGAGTGGCGTGCTACTGCCGCCAAGCTACACCGGGCCGAAAGACAGGGGCACTAATTCGCCGGTGGAAAGGGCGCACGCACCCATACCCTCCCAGGTAGGTGCCGAAGGCGCGCAGGTGCTGTGGACGTTCACGGCGGACGACGAAATCCGCTCCTCGCCTCTGTGCAGCCGGGGGGTGGTCTTCTTTGGCGCTTACGACACCAACCTGTACGCCCTCAACGCCAAGAGCGGCGACTTCCTCTGGAAAGCCCCCACCAAGGCCGGTATCTGCTCGTCGCCCACGCTGGTAGGCGACCTGGTGGTGGTCGGCTCCGAGGACGGCTACGTGTACGCCTTCGACGCCCGGCGCGGCACCACCGCCTGGACCTACAGGACCGGCTCGCCCGTGCGCTCCTCGCCCAAGGTGTACAAGGACCTGCTCTTCATCGGCTCGGACGACCAGAACATCTACGCCCTGCAAGCCGAGACCGGGCAGATCGTGTGGAAATACCGCACCTGGAACCACGTACGCTCGTCGGCCTCGGTAGCCAACGGCCTGGTGATGATAGGCTCCAGCGACGGCAACCTCTACGCGCTCGATATGTTGAGCGGCACGCTCAAGTGGAAGATGCACACGCTTGGGGCCATCATCAGCACGCCGGGTATCGCGGGCAACACGGCCATTATTGGCTCGCTCGACAATTACGTGTACGGCGTGGACGTAGACACCGGCTTCACCTCCTGGCGCTTCGAGACGCAACGCTCGGTCTCCTCGTCGCCCGCCGTGATGGGCGAGCGCGTGCTTATCGGTTCCACCGACGGCATCATGTACGCCCTGGACGCTCACTCAGGCCGCACCATCTGGGACTTCGACACCCAGAGCCAGATAACCTCGTCCCCGAGGATATCCCCCGCCAATGACGCCGTGTATTTCGGCACCGTGAACAACTTCATCTACGCGCTCGACCTGATCACAGGCGAGATAAAGTGGCGCTACAAGACCCGAGGCCCGGTCGTCTCGTCCCCCTCCGTGGAGGACGGCATCGTCTACGTCGGCTCGCTGGACCGCAAGCTGTACGCACTGGCTATCTGAGAGTTGATAGTTGTTAGTTGATAGTTGTTAGAGGTTCTTCACTAACAACTATCAACTAACAACTATCAACTGACGACGAGGAGAGCAATGGCAAAGGTAGTAATCATACATGTAATAGGTGAAGACCCGATCCTGGCGGATATGGAGGACCTTCCGAAGCCGCAGGACCTGTTTGTGGAGTTCACCAACCCCCGCAAGCGCGACGGGAAGGCGATTGCTTATCTGACACATGGCGCCAAGGTGTTCATGTACCCCTGGCACCGCCTTTCGTTCATAGAAGTAATGACCACCGAGACCGAGCGCGAGGAAGTGATAGAGTTCTTCCGCGAAGACCGTTAGGAGACGGAGACGGAAACGGAAACGCAAAGACGCAAAGGGCGCAAAGAACGCGCAGAGATTAAGTAGTTGTTCTAAGTACAAAAAGAACCAGAGTATAAATGTCGTACTCTGGTTCTTTTTGTACCCTCCTAATCTTAATTGTCTTTGCGCGTTCTTTGCGCCCTTTGCGTCTTTGCGTTTCCGTCTCTTCCCCTACCCTATACCCCGCTGCTGCTTGTGGTGTAGAATAGCGCCTATGCACGACCGGGGCGAGCCCAAGCGCATACTCTTGATGATGCTGCTTCCGATAGGGGACACGCTCTTCACCACGCCCTCGTTGCACGCGCTCCGCAGGCGCTACCCGCGGGCCGAAGTCACCGCCGTGGTTTACCCCACCAACAAAGGCATTCTGAGCAACAACCCCGATATCGACCGCTTTTTACTCTGGCCGACGCGGCACCAATGGCCCGGCCTGGCGGGCGTGCTCAAGCTTTTCTGGAGCTTGCAGAGGGCGCGCTTCGACCTGGCGGTGGAGTTCTCCAACTACAACTGGTGGGTAAGCTGGCTCAGCGGCATCCCGAGGCGCACGGAGATGAACCTGCCGCGCTTCTGGTGGGGGCTGCCCTGGGCCGGGACAGAATGGCGCAAGCATCACGCCGTGGAGCACTACACCGGGCCGGTTAGCAGGCTGGACGTGACCGTGGACGACTTGGCGTTGCGCATCTTCCCCAGCGAGCAGGAAAAGGCAAAGGCCCTGTCCTGGCTGCACCGCTATAGGGTTGGCCCTGACGAGCTACTGGTGGGCATACACCCAGGAGGCGAAGGGTTGTGGGGCCGCAAGCAGTGGAGCGTCGAGCGGTTTGCGGAAGTGGCCGACGGACTTTCGGCCCGCACGGGCGCGCGCATCGTGATCATGGGCGGCAAGGATGACGCGCCGGCCGCCGCCGAAATCGCCTCGCGGACCACCGCCTCAATCATCAACGCCGCCGGACAGACGACATTGGGCGAGACAGCCGCCCTCGTCCGGCACTGCGCGCTCTTCATCGGCAACGACTCAAGCCCCCTGCACATTGCCGCCGCCTCAGGCACCCCGGTGGTCGGCATATACGGCCCCACCGACCCGCGCAGCTACCGGCCCTGGATACCCGGCGGCAAAGAGGGCGTAGATTACGCGGTGGTGCGCTCAAACCTGCCCTGCGCCTGCAAGTTCCCCCTGGTCGGCGGCACCACCATCGCCGGGTTCTTCACATGCCTGAGTTGCCCCGCCCTCGAAACTATCACCCCACAACAGGTGCTGCAAGCGGCGCTGGGGCTGCTGAAGGCAAGAGGAATGGGTAAGACGTAACGCGTAAGACGTAACACGTAAGGGCGCAATAAGCAACAAAGCGGCTCTCAGGGTACATAATCCCTGGAGCCGCTTTACGAGTTACGTGTTACGTGTTACGTGTTACGCTTCCTAGCCCTGCCGTGTAGACTCTTCCGTAGTTGCGGTGGTAGTGGTGGTAGTGGTGGCGGGAGGCGGCGCGACGGGGGCGGCCGGAGGCGGAGTGGTCGTAGATACGGTTGTCTTTGAGGCGGTGGTGGTAGGTGTAGGGTCGCCTTCAGCGGCATCGCGGAACTCGCGCACGCCCTTGCCAAGAGAGCTAAACACCTGCGGCAGCTTGCCCGCGCCGAAGATGATCAAGACGATCACAAGCACCAACAGTATCTCAGGTCCGCTGAAATTCGGCATATCATCTCCTCTAGCGACTTGCTATGCACCGCCGCTGGAAAGTACTAACATAACGTGTCTTAGGGCAATTATACCACCATGTGCCTACATTGGCTACACTTTGCTTCTTTTGGGTCGTTGATTAGCAAAAGCACACCCTAGCCCCTATCGTCAGGGGAAACACTCTGCCGCAGCTTCAGAGCTTGATAATCATCAAGCCAAGCAATTAGTCCCTCATAGTCACGGCCATCTATGAGCCACTGATGCTGATCTATGAATCTTCTAGCAGGCTGAGTGAAGCGCTGAGCTGTTGTAACTAGGATTCCTTTGCTAGCTTGTTCACCCGACACAACACCAAATAGCCGTTGAACAGGAGCCAATCCTACAGCCCTCTCTACACTATATTGCTTGCACTCGATTAGGTATTTTACACGGGCTACGGAATGGCTTATCGCAATAATATCGCGGCCACCGTCGCGCGTTTGCGCTGTCAATTCTACGCTAAAACCAAAGCCATGTAGGATCTCAGCTATCAACTCTTCAAACTGCCTCGGAGTGATCTCGTACAGAAGGTTAGGATGCTTATGGAAGTAGTTGATCAATCTTTGATCAATCACTGAGGAAATGTCTAAGATTGACCGTCCATCAAGTTTCCGCTCAATATCGAACGTAGAATGGACGGCCCAAATATCAGGAGACACCAGGGTGTTGTCAGTCCAACCATCTTGACTCGCAAGCCTTAGTAGCAGGCCATAGTCCATACCTACGCCCTCCCATTCAAGTGGATAGAGCGCTTGAACTACCTCATTGATATTTGACACAACCCTATGAGTGTCGCCTATAGCGGTAAATCCCAGTGCTTCGATAGCCGTTGCAATTGCTGTAGCGTATTTGTCGGCTACGGGATCTGCTGGGTAAAAGTGCGGACCCATAGGTGAGGCCATACGTAACTCTCGTAGCCGGGCACGGATGTTGTCTGTATATGAGGAAACTAGGTTCATGACCTGACCAGTAGTTGCTGCATTCTCAAGTGCGACAACTCCCTCGCTAAGTGCATCGATCCGGCAGTACTCTTGTGCACGAGGAAGCAATCTCCTAGAACAACGAGCTACAAATGCTATTCTTGCCCAGCGCGGCAATTTTGCGATTTCGTACTCGGTGGGCAATAGTGATCGTTCTAGCTCATCTATCTCATCTCGGAGAGCTAAGCTCCTCTCAAAGTCGATCTGCATATCTATTGAGTGTGGCTGCATTGTTCTCCAACCCTGCGTCCGCTTGCGGTACTCTTCGTATAAGGACTCTATCTTTTGCAACATCAACTCTCTGGGGCTGTCCATTGAATTCCTCCTCGACGCGGAATTGCCACCCTGATGCCTTTGGTCCTTAGACACACCGGCACTTTCTTGTTCCCATACATTCTATCAGCACCTGCAGGAGAGAATAAACGTTTTCTGGTTGAAGCCTCTGCAAGTCTAGTTAGGATACGACACACTATAGGAAATCAACGGCTGGCCAGTCGGCTGGAATTTCGGTCGAGCTAAAGGCATGCCATCTATGCTACCACTGGGTGATTTCGTTACTCTGCAGAGGACATCCTATGGGAAGCGTAGACAAGAGGTGAAGGATGTTGTAATATACGCTGCAATGCTTGTTTGTGCCTGGCGAACACCACTTTAGTGTGCGTGTTGGCGCACCATGAAACTCGCTTTGCAGGTACGCACGTATATAGTGTCGGGTGGGCGACCCGGCATAGCACAGTTACAGGTGCGGAGGTGTGAAGCATGGTTGGTTCGGGAAGAGTAATCGGCCTGGTGCTTATCGGCGTGGGCGTGGTCATGTTCCTCGGCGCGGGCATCTTCGTCTTCGGGCAGATGAACCAGACGGGCACCACGATGCAGGCAGGAGGGGCCGCCCTCACGATGGGCTGCGCGCTGCTGGTAGCTGCGGTGGTCGCCGGGTTCGGAGTGTGGTTCCTCATGCAGGGCCGCTCCGAGGCGGTGCAGTTCGCGGACGTTGAGAAGCAGAAGCGCATCCTCAACATCATCCAGACGCAAGGCACCGTGCAACTTGGCACCGTGGCCCTCGAAACCAACATGCCGATGGACCAGGTGAAGTCGGCCATCTACGACCTCGTAGGCAAGGGCCTCTTCACCGGCTACGTCGACTGGCGCGGGGGCAAGCTCGTATCGTCCGACGCGGCAGCCATTACCACCGCCGCCATCTCCGGCAAGTGCCCCAATTGCGGCGCGCCCCAGGTGGTAGGCGGCAAGGGCGTCATTCGCTGTGAGTACTGCGGCACCGAGTTCTTCCTGCCGCCCGCCGAGCAACGAGCCGCCGCGCAAGCCGCCGAAGCCGCCCACCCACCCACCACCCCGCAATAGCCGCATCATACATCCGGCGTAGCACTCTCAAAAAAGGTAGTCTGATGCTGAATCCGCTCAATTCTTCCAGGGGCATGAGGGGTCCGCGATACGCGCGGCGCTCTCTCCTGCTGACCATGTGGCTCCTGCTCTCGCTGTGTGTCACAGTGGGCATGATTGCCGCACCGTTAAGCGTATCCGCTCAAACGCGGCGGTACCACCTGGAACGTTTCGACTCTAACATCACCATCAACCAGGATGGAAGCCTCGATATTTCTGAGACCATCGAATACGTCTATGACGAGGGGTCGTTCAGGCGTGCCATTCGCACCTGGGATATGGAGCAGGTAGATAACATAAGCAACATTCGAGTGTTCGATATAACCGACGGCGACGAGGTCCCATTCAGGGAGACGAGCTTCGATCCCGACGACTCAACCACCGGGCAGCCTGGTACGTTCGGAGTTGAAGACAACGGGACCGAGAAGAGGCTACGCTGGATCTATGAGAGAACGCCTGAGGAAGGCGATTTCTACAAGATATTCCGGGTGGACTACCACGTCGAGGGTGTCATCCGTGTCTATGAAGACGAAGATGAGCTTCAGTGGTATGCGGTGGCGCGCGACGCTGACGTGCCGATCAACAGCAGCCTGGTAGAGATCACCTTACCCGAGGGTACCGACACGAACTCCTGGGAGGGCGACAGGGTAACCTCAATACCGGAAGCCGATATTAGCAGAGAGGGCAATCGCATCACCTTCGCCAGGAATGCGGACCTGAGTGGTGGCTTCCAGGTGGGGCTGCGGATACCCAAAGGCACCCTGAACGCTGCCAAGCCTTCGTGGCAAGGGGCTATCGACGCGCAGGAAAACTACAATAAGAATACCAGGCCGCTGGTTGACTTCGGGGTGCTGCTACTCAGTCTCCTGGTAGGTGCGGGCGGCGTGCTCTTCGTAGTCCGGCGCTGGTACCTGCACGGGCGCGATAAGCCGTTCAAGCTCTTCAGCGACTACGTGGCCGAGCCTCCCAGCAATCTACCCCCCGGCCTGGTGGGTACGCTGCTCGATGAGTCGGCTGACGTGCGTGACGTGATCGCCACGCTGGTGGACCAGGCCCGCAAGGGCAACCTGACAATACAGGAAACGCGCAGCCAGGGCTTCCTCACGCAGTCAAAAGACTTCGAGTACCGGAAGCTGGGTGGCAAGGTGGAGTACCGTTTCGAGGAAATGCTGCTCGACGCTGTGTTCGGCGGCAAAGAGGTGACGAAGCTGTCCGATCTGAAGAACACCTTCTACACCAAGCTGCCGCCCATTTACGACGAAATGTACAAGAGCCTGGTGGCGCTGAAGTACTTCCCCGAGAACCCCAAGGCCGTACGCAATCGCAACATGGGGTCCGGGTGTGGCATAGCCGTGCTCGGCGGCCTCATACTCTTCGGCAGCTTTGCTCTCGCTCCCACCTTCACCATGATGCTGCCCCTGCTGGGTGTGGCGATAGGGTTGGTGGGCCTGGTGTGGGTGTTCACTTCGACCGCCATGCCCAGGAAGACCGACTTCGGGGCCGAGGAGTCGACCAAGTGGCGGGCCTTCTCCAACTATTTGCAGCAGATGCAGAAGTACACCGACGTGCAGGCAGCCGCCGACAAGTTCCAGCAGTACCTGCCCTACGCGGTGTCGCTCGGCATAGAGCGGCAGCTTATCAACCAGTTCAACAACGTGCCCGCCGCGATGCCAACCTACTACTCGCCTTACGGTTGGCACCCTTATGGCTATCATCCTGTAGGTACGAGCGGTCCGAGCCAGCAGGCGGCAGGCGGTGCCAACGCCGGACCGACGCCCAACTTCGACCCAGGTGGGGCCATGCAGGGCATGAGCGACTCCCTGGCGGGCGCGATGCAGGGTATGGCTGACAGCTTCACGACTATGGTCAACTCCGCGTCCAGCGCGCTCACAAGCTCGCCATCATCGAGTGGCAGCAGTAGCGGGGGCGGCTGGGGCGGCGGAGGTGGCTCGTTTGGTGGTGGCAGTAGTGGCGGCGGCAGTGTCGGCGCTGACTAAGTTCCGAGTACCGAGTGCCGAGTTCCGAGTACCGAGTGCCGAGTGCTTAGTAGGGGTGACGCAACATACAAGTGGCTTACCACGTAACTAGTGACGGACCAACAAGGACAACTCGGAACTCGGCACTCGGCACTCGGTACTCGGCACTCGGCACTCGGAACTAACTTGAGAAGGAGAGAAACGCATGGATATACGAGATCGCGTAATGGGCGACCAGCCCAACGATTTCTTGCACAAGATCGCGGGTATCATACCCGGCTATAAGGGCTACGTGGACCGGGAGCGAAGGCGCGACGCAGACCGCATCTTGCGCACCGAGCTAGCCCGCCGCTACCAGGGCGAGCTTACCCGCCTCAAGCGAGTGCAGCAGGGCCTCCTTCGCAGCGGTGACTTGAACGCGATAAGCGAGATTGACGGCGTATCCGGCAGGCTCCAGCGTTTCATCGACCGCCTGCAAAACGCCACCTACGGCTACGCGGGCCTCTTCGCGGCTATCAAGGTAGAGGCCGAGGAACTGGACCAGATTTACGCCTTCGACATGGCCCTGGCAAGCGGGGTGGATACCCTATCCGGCGCAATCGGCTCCCTGGAGTCGGCCACCGAGGGCCAGGCAAGGGGCGAGACTACTTCCGCTATAGACCGTCTCTCATCCGTCGTGAACGACTTCAACGACCGCTTTGACCAGCGCGCGGACCTGCTCACCTCCGGCACGACGCTGCCGCAGGACCAGTACCAGGCGATGGTCGGCGGCTTCCAGCAAGGTGGCGAGCAGTACGGGTCGTCTGGCGGCCAGTACACGCCCTACGGCGGGCAGACCGGGCAGCAGGGGCAGGCGCAGCCTGAAACCCCCTCCCCTTACGCGCAGCAGGGCCTCAGCACCACCGGCACAGGCTCGGCCGGCACCTACGGCGGGCCGGGCTACGGGGGCGGCGCGCCCACGAACGCGTTAGGCTCGGCGGCGGGCATAGCCACCACCGGGCAGGCTGGCATAGCGGGTTCCGGGGCCTCACTGGACGACGTTGAGTCGCCCACGAGCACGGGGCCTGTAGCCACTGCGGCGGTGGGGCAGGACTACAACATGCTGCCCGTGGACGACCCCAGCATCTCAGGTACGTCGGGCACCCCGACCGAGCGCATCGCCTGGGGCGGCAACCTGCACCATGACCCGGCTGTGGACAGCATGTCCGAGGGCAACCAGGGCTTCGCGGGCACTCCCATGGGCACAGACCAGGGCGGCAGCAGGCCCATGACCGAGGGCGGCGAAGCGGGCACAGGCATCGAGTCGGCCTCATCGCCCGGCATGGCCCCCGGCGCTCCGGGCGGCGACATTGTGGACGGCGCGGACCTGGCGAACAACATGAACGCCCTCTCCGACCCCGGCAGCGTTTCCGGCACCGACCTGAGCGTGGACCCAGGTGGGCCGGCGAGCAGCCTGGGCGGTAGCACCACCGACGTAAACCTGAATTCGGGCACCACCAGCAACCAATCGTAGGAAGATTTGGGATTTGGGAATTCGGATTGCGGATTTATAGTCACGCAATCTGAGACGAACAAATCCCAAATCAAATCCGCAATCCGAATTCCCAAATCCCAAATCCAAATAGGAGGAACATCATGGGTGTGTTAGAAAGACTATCAACGCTGTTACGGGCTAACATCAACGACATGCTAGACCAGGCGGAAGACCCGGAGATCATGCTCAGCCAGATTCTGCGCGACATGGAGGGCGAATTGCAGCAGGCCCGCTCGCAGGTCGCTGAGATGATGGCCCAGGAGCGCATCGTCCGCGACGACCTCCAGGCCGAGCGCGACAAGGCCCAGCACATGGAAGAGCGCGCCATGCACTACGTGGGGCAGGGCAACGACACGCTGGCCCGCGAAGCCCTCAAGCGCAAGTCGGACGCCGACGCCAACGCCGAGGTGCTCCAGCAGCAACTGAACGCCCAGAGCGAGATGGTGGGCCGCCTGCGCTCGCAACTCGACGCCTTGCAGGACAAGTACCAGCAGGCCCTCAACAACCGCGACGCCCTCATCGCTCGCCATCGCCGTGTCAGGACGCAGCAGCAGATGACGAATACCGCCCGCAACCTCGACGTGACCGACTACAGCAGCGACCTGTCTCGCATGGAGCAGCGCATCCGCATGGCCGAAGCCCGCTCCGACGCCGACCGCCAACTTCAAGCCGACGCTGACGGTGAGGACGTGGATAGCGTATTCGACACCACCGAGCGCAACGCCCGCATTGACGACCAGCTTGCCGCCCTCAAGCAGCGTATGGGCCTGAGCGGTAGTAGTGGCGGTGGCGGTGGCGGTGGTGGCGTCGGAAGCAGCAGCGGTAGCTGGGGTGAAGCCCCCCGCAACGAAGGCACAGTCAGCGATACCTCCGAGCCAGGCAGCATCGACGGCGGCCCCGACACCCGCCGCATTGGCATGGCCCAGGGAGGACAGTAGTAAGTACCGAGTAATGAGTGCCGAGTTCCGAGTGGCGTCTGAGCTATACTCGGAACTCGGTACTCGGTGCTTGGCACTCCGAAGGAGACTAGCATGGCCTTACTTGATGTAATTGAATTTCTTGACCCGACAGGCAGACAGATGGTGCACCGGGTGCCGGAAGGTGGGTCGGGCGAGTTCCGACTTGGCTCTCAGTGCATAGTGCGCGAAAACCAGGCGGCGGTCTTCTTCCGCGATGGCAAGGCCCTCGACGTGCTGGGGCCGGGCCGGCATACTCTCTCCACCGCCAACATCCCGATACTTGCCGACCTCCTCTCCATCCCGTTCGGCGGCACCTCGCCGTTCCGCGCGGAGGTCTACTTCGTCAACCTGGCCGACCTGATTGACATGAAGTGGGGCACGATGGAGCCGGTAACCTTCCGGGACAGTGAGTTCGGCATGGTGCGCCTGCGAGCCTTCGGCACCTACTCGATGGCAATAGCCGACCCGCAGTTCTTCGTCAACAGGCTCGTGGGCACCCAGGGGCTGTACGAGACGGGGCAAATCGAGGACTACCTGCGCTCCATCATCGTGTCGCGCTTCAACGACCTGATGGGCACCACGATGAAGACCCTGCTCGACCTGGCCCAGTACTACAACGAACTGGGCGCGGGTCTGCGCACGGCTGTAACGGAGGACTTCGCCAACCTGGGCCTCAACCTCAAGGCGTTCTTCATCACCTCGATCACCCCTCCCGAGGAAGTGCAGAAGAGGATCGATGAGCGCACGGGTATGGGCGTAGTCGGCAACATGCAGGCCTACATGCAGTACCAGGCCGCGCAGGCCGTGGGCAACCTCGGTGAGGGCGGCGGAGGCGGTGGCGGCAACATGGGTGACGCGGCGGGCACAGGCATGGGCCTGGGTGCCGGTATGGGCCTCGGCGCGGGCATGGCACAAATCATCGCCCAGGGCATGCAAGGCGGTCAGCAGGGAGCGCAGGCGGGAGGCCAGTCACAGGTGCACGCGACCACTGCGACCTGCTACAACTGCAACGCACAGATCCCGGCCAACACCAAGTTCTGCCCCAACTGCGGCGCGAACCAGTCGCCCAAGGTCTGCTCGAAGTGCGGCACCTCCAACATGCCCAACGGCAAATTCTGCACCAACTGCGGCAACGGGCTGTAACGGAATAAATTAAGAGGAAACCGCAAAGGCGCAAAGAGCGCAAAGGACACGGGAAGATTGGGGTTCAGTGAGTAGGAAGAGGGCCTGGGTACATGTTATCGTACCCAGGTCCTCTTACGTAAGACACAGTCCCTAATCAATAGTGTCCTTTGCGCTCTTTGCGCCTTTGCGGTTTCCTCTCTCATCGTCTATCGTCCATCGTCCATCGTCCAGCTATGCTATAATATCCAACCACGAAGGAAGGGACAGATGGCAGCTATTGTCGCGGGCGAGCGCACGCGTGCGGTGCAGGGTGAAGACAACTGGCTGGGGCTGATGCCGCTGGTTATCTTCGGCGGCATATCCAGCGTGGCTTACTTCCTCGGCTTCGTCCAGCCCTACATGCTCTCGACCTACTTCAGCCTGCCCCTGCTGGACCTCGTCAAGATCAACGGCTACACCGCCCCCGCCGCTAACGAATGGGCTGTCACCTGGCTGGTGTTGTTCGCCTGCTACTACCTGGCCTTCCGCCTCTGCCCACCCGCGCTAGGCGTATCAGCAGGCTACAGGCGGTTTGCCCTGGTGTTGATCTGCGGTTGGGCGGCCGCTTTCGCGATCACCCTCATCTTCATGTACCCGGTGGGTGCCGCCGACCTCTTCGATCAGATATTCCGGGCGCGGCTCACCGCCCACTACGGCCTCAACCCCTTCACCACCCTGCCCAACAACTTCCCCGGTGACCCGTTCTTCCGCTACGTGGCCTGGAGGGGGGAAGCCTCACCCTACGGCCCTATATGGGAGACCATGTCGGCGGGCACGAGCCTGCTCGCGGGCGACAACCTGTGGCGCAACCTCATCCTGTTCAAGGTGCTGGTGACGGCGGCCTACGGGGCCAGCGTGGCGCTCACCTACGGCATCTTACGGTCGCTCAAGCCCGATTGGGCGCTAAGGGGCACGCTCTTCTTCGCCTGGAACCCGCTGGTGCTCTTCGAGATACCGGGCAACGGCCACAACGACGCCATAGTGATTATGTTCGTGCTTGCCGCCATTTACCTGTTCGTGCGAGCGCGGCGCACAGCGGTGATACCCGCGCTCATGGCGGGGGCGCTCACCAAGTTCGTGCCGGTGCTGCTCGTGCCGGTGGCGGCTGCCGCACTATGGCGCGACCGGGCGCGGCTACGGGGCAGACTGAGGGATGGCGGCACCGTAAGCGGCATTAGCAACCGTGAGGTCCTTCGCACTCTGATAATAACGGCCCTGGCGGCTGTGGCCCTCGCTGTGGCCTTCTACGCACCTTTTTGGCAGGGCTTGCAAAGCATCGGTGCGCTGGGGCGGCAGAGTTTGTTCACCGCCTCGATACCCAAAGTCGTGCTCGACGTGCTGGTGTTCGACTACCGGATTGACAGGTCCACAGCCGAGTCGCTGGTACGCAACGGGGCGCTGGCGCTCGTGGGGCTGGTCACTCTGGGGCTGGCGGTGCGAGTCTTCCGCAGCAGGAACGCGGTCACGCTAGCGGAACGTAACCGGCTCGTGGACCGCACGCTGGGTAGCTTCTACGAGATAATCTTCGTCTACCTGGCCTTTGCCACGCTCTGGTTCCAGCCCTGGTACCTGATGTGGCTGGTGGCCCTCACCGCGCCGCTAGCTCGCTATACCTACGCCAACCGGACGGTGCTCTTCTGCATAGGCGGTGTCGGCAATTACTTCGTGTGGGACTTCATCTGGCTCTGGAACCGCACCGAAATACGCAACATCCAGGTCACGGCGGCCCTGGTGGTATACACCTTGCCATTGTTCTACACGTTGTACGTATGGCTCAGCCCCTTCTGGCGCGAGCGCGAGGACGACGATTATATTGACCATATGGACGAATACGAAGACGCCGCGCAATTAGAGGCGTTAGGCGGGACCGTGGAGGCTGAGAGTGCCACGCGCACCACGCCGGGGCCGGTACATCAGCCCACCCCATAAGCCGGAGTCCCAGGCAGCAGGAGCAAACATTTGGCGTTGAAACCACTCATTATTTTGCCCACGTACAACGAGATCGAGAACTTGCAGCCCCTTGTGGAGGAGATACTTCAGCGCGGGCCTTATCACATCCTCGTGGTGGACGATAACTCGCCCGATGGCACCGGGCAGCTAGCGGACCGCCTATCGGAGCAGCACCAGGGCCGCGTGTTCGTGCTGCACCGCGAGAAGAAAGAAGGGCTGGGCCGGGCGTACGTAGCGGGCTTCAGGTGGGGCCTGGCGCGCGATTACGACGTGCTGTTCGAGATGGACTGCGATTTCTCCCACGACCCGGCGCACCTATCCCAGTTCATGCGCGAGATAGAGAAAGGGGCCGACCTGGTATTGGGTTCGCGCAACATCAAGGGCGGGGGCACGCGCAACTGGTCGGTGTTGCGTAAGATCATCAGCAAGGGCGGCTCGCTCTACGCCCAGGCCATCCTGTTCGTGCCTTATCGCGACCTCACCAGCGGCTTCAAGGCGTTCCGCCGACAGGTGCTTGAGGCCCTCGACCTCGACAGCATAGGCTCCAATGGCTACTCCTTCCAGATCGAAGTGACCTTCCGGGCGCACCAACTCGGCTTCAAAATCAAAGAGACCCCCATCATCTTCGCGGACCGCCGCGTCGGGAACAGCAAGATGAACGGCAGCATCGTGTCTGAGGCTATGGGCGTGGTCTGGAAGATTCGCCTCAGCAAGCCCCCGCGCCGCAGACGAACGGCGGGAAAGCCGGTGGCTGGACGATAGACGATGGACGATGGACGATGGACGATGGACGATGGACGATGGTAGGAGACGGAATCGCAAAGACGCAAAGAGCGCAAAGAACGCGCAAAGAACGCGCAAAGATTAGGATGGTTGGATACTATCTAACCACTAACCACTAACCACTAACCACTAACCACTAACCACTGTCTTGCTTACTAAGCCAGCCATCATCGTTGTAACAGGCATACAGGCGGCGGGGAAGAGTACCGTGGCGCGATTGCTGGCGGGGCGGTTCGAGCGGGGCGTGCACGTCGAAGCGGATGCGTTGCAGCGGATGATTGTCTCCGGGGGTGAGTGGGTGGGCGAACCCGGCCCACCTTCGGCGGAGGCAGGGCGTCAGCTAAGACTGCGGCTAAGGAATATGTGCCTACTCGGTAAGTCGTTC
>JALZHG010000313.1 GCA_030914045.1 Chloroflexota bacterium
CAATCATGGTAGTGCAGGACGTTGGGAGGCGAGTGATGAACCAAGACGAGCAGCTGGATACCACTGGCGGAAAACGGAAAGAAGACCCCCGACGTTTCGAGAAGACTACCCGCGAGGTACGCGAAGAGCAGAGTCCTAGCACGGGTGACGAAGGAACCGAAGAAGACCGCCAACAGTGGGAGAAGCCCCGCGACATAAGCGAAGAAGTAGAAGCAATCCCCGAAGAAGCCAGCGAGCGGCCCCGACAGGCCAGAGAGGACCAGTTAGAAGCTCCCCCCGGCGACTAACTTCCCAGGTAGCGCCAACCGCGTAGCGAACTCGGCACCGGCTTCAGCGCACGCTATGTTGAGTGGACCTGTAAGCGAACAACTACCCATCCCCGCAGCGGGTCGGCTACCTTACCTCGTCTTTGGTCACGTCAGGAAGTGTATCCACGATGCGTATTGGTTCATCGATGGGTAGCTACAATACCACCATCATGCCCAACAAAGAACCTGAAACAGAGTTGAGTAGAGAGTTCGACCGGCAGGTCGGAAATCTGATTCAGAGAGGCTATCCCAAAGCCGCCGGCGTGACGGCTGAGGAGTTCACCAAGCACATCAAACCGCGCAGGAACAGGGTTAGAGAACTCCCCACACGAGTGATCCAGGCGAAAGAAGGAAGCATCCCGTTTGTCATTGTCGTCAAGAGAGACTTGGTACCCAAGGATATGGCGATGCCGCTCATAGAGCTCGAAGGCACAAAAGGAAACGTCGGCATGCACCCAGTCGACCCCACGAGCTTTGAGCCCATTGAGGGTTTGCAGATTCCTAATGGTAAGGCGTACCTGTTGGTAGATATTGATACGGGCAAAGGGACCCTTAACGTTACGCCCGATGACGCGCTGAAGATAATCGAAAGTGAGAACCGCTCACCGCTTACTATAGATGAGGGTGTCGCTGTCATCACTCATCACCCCGAGATCTTGAAAAATGAAAACTGCTTCTCTCTGCTTGGTTCTCGCCGTGGTGACCGCAGGGTCACGGCTTTATGGATCAGCGGGGGCAAACCAAGGCTCGGCTGGTTGCTGGGCAGGCAATCCGCACACGTGGTTGGGCTCGGCCTCCTGCAGTTATATAGTTGGACCTCGACTCTTGGTTTCCTCGGCAAAACGCTGTCCGTCAGCTCGAACCGACTGGTGGCGTTTGAGGTCTGAAGAGGAGCGGCCCCATGATGGATAGGCATCTCCTAGAACTGGCAGAGCACGTCGCGGGCCGCCTCGGTAGCATAGAAGGGGTCGCCGCCGTCGCTCTCGGGGGTTCTATGGCCCGCCGTGAAGCCCATCCGGACTCCGACATCGACCTCGGCGTCTATTACCGCCTAGAGAACCCGCCCTCAGTAGTAGAACTTCGCAGCCTGGCCGAAGAAATAGACGACCGCCACCCGAAGGATGCGGCGACAAATCTCGGGGAGTGGGGACCATGGATCAACGGTGGGGCCTGGCTTCAGATAAGAGGCCAGCGGGTCGATTGGCTCTACCGTGACCTCGACCGGGTCGAGGAGGTCTTCGCCGAATGCCGAGCCGGGCGACCGTCGTGCCACTACCAGCCGGGTCATCCCCACGGATTCCACAATCACACATACATCGGCGAGGCCCATTACTGCTGCCCTCTCTACGATCCGGACGGCGAGCTCGCGGCCCTCAAGGAGCAGACGGCACAGTACCCGCGTCCGTTGAAGCTTGTCCTTATCGAGAAGTACCTGTGGGAGGCGCATTTTGCGCTGAAAACCAGCCATAAGTCCGCCGGTCGGGGCGACATCTTCTACGTGAGCGGCTGCGCCTTCCGGTGCGTGGCGTGCCTGGTACAGGTCCTCTTCGCCCTCAACGAGCGCTACTTCGTCAACGAAAAGGGCTCGGTCAAGGCTGTAAGCGGCTTCCCGTCGATACCTTCGGACTTCGAGGAGATCGTTGAAGACGTACTGGGCGGGATAGCTGACGGCACGTCCCGGCTCAAAGGGAGTGTCGAGCGGCTCGGGATGCTGGTGGACGAGGTACGGACACTATGCACCGAGGAGCTTCCGTAGAGCATTTTCCAGGACGAGAAGGCAGGTTAGCGAAGAGTAAGGCATGGATACGCAAACCCGAACAACCAGTAATCGAATGTAGGATGAGGGTGTGGAGGACTATAACGAACGGCGGGTGCGCTACTACGAGCGTGGAGCCCACGACTACGAAGGGGGCTGGCGAGGAAGCTGGCTCCCGAACGAGGGCGAACGAGCCGAATTTGAGGAGGAACTCGGGGCGCTCGGACACACGATCTCGTCACTACCGGCGGGCAGGGTCCTCGACGTGGCATGCGGTACCGGCGTCCTGACCCGGTACCTGAAAGGCGAGGTTACGGGGCTCGATGGCAGCGAGGAGATGCTCAAGATCGCCAGAGAGCGCGTGCCCGGAGCGACCTTCGTCCAGGGCGACGCGTTCTCCATACCCTTCCCCGACGCCTCGTTCGATCGAGTGTTCACGAGCAACTTCTACGGCCTCCTGCTCCCGCACGAGCGCTCGGTCTTTCTTAAAGAGATTCGCCGGATCGCCTCTGAGTTCGCCGTCGTGGAGGTAGTAGAGCAGGATATGAAGAAGTTGGGGTGGCGCAAACGAGAGACGGGGTGGCAGGAACGCACCCTCTCGGACGGCACTGAGCACCTCATCTTTCGTCGGTACTTCACTGCCAAGGACCTGGCCGGAGAACTTGCCGGGGAGGTTCTTTTCGACGGCAGATACCTCGTTATGGTGAGGGCATCGACGAGGAAGGATCACCAGAGGTGAAGATGGCAGACAGGCAAGAACGCCACTATCTACGACCTGGAGGCTTATCATCACAGGACCCGCTCCGGGCGCTGCTTTATCTGCAAGATCGCGACCAGGGATCCTGCCTTCCCCACCCACCGTGTCATCTACAACTTTGGGATCACTGATCAGCGCTAGGGATCCGCCCGAACTCGTACTCATCGACGTCGCAGACCGGCTCGTAGCCTACTGCTCTGTAGATCTTGTTCGAGGTCGGGTTGGCGAGGTCTGTGAACAGAAAGCAGTACCGGTAACCTTCATCCAATAGAAGCTGGCTCAAGGCTGCCACGCAGGCACTGGCGTAGCCCCTGTTGCGGTGCTCGGGTGGGGTGTAGACGTAGTTGACGGTCGTGCCATTGGGGGTCGGCCTGGAGCGCCCGGCAATCGAGACGGCTTGTCCGTCCTCCCAGAGATAGAGGCCCATGTCCTCTGTGCCGAGGTAGGCATCGACGGAACGTCCGGCGGCCTGAAAGTTCACCTCCTCGCCCAGGGCCTCCTCAGCAAAGTCCATGAACCACACCGTTAGTAGCTTTCGGTCGGCCTCGGTGGCCCGCCTGAGTCTCCCCGACACGCCCACCACGGGCACCACTTCTTCTAGCTGATGGATCCGCTGGGCTCTCTTCTTGTGGTAAGGCTGGCCACTCAAGCCACTCCAGGTCTCAGCGAAGGAGCGGGCTGCATCGACAGGCCCTAGTACGCCGGGCAGCGTTGGATACGACTCGTGGAGGTCCTCAGCCAGGAGCTGGATACCTCCTGGGGTGAAGCCGAGGG
>JALZHG010000122.1 GCA_030914045.1 Chloroflexota bacterium
CTTCTCCGGCGCATGGGCAGGGAGCGTACTCATCATAGCCATGTGCAATTGGAAATTGGAAATTGGAATTTCGAATTGCGAATTTGCTTGGATACCTTCTAAATTCGAAATTCGAAATTCCAGTTTCCAAATCCACATAAAGGAGGCCCTAGCATGAGCCTGATACTTGGCAACCGTTTACCTGACCGGGCTATGAAGTACCTGCAAGTGGGGCGGCTGGTGGTGCTAGCCACCGTTGACGAGCGGGGTCGGCCCGATACGTGTCCTGTGTCGTGGGTGGTAGCCCTTAATCCCTCGGTGATACGCTTCGCCATCTCGCGCGAGGTGAATACCTACCGCAATATCCTCAACAACGAGCACGTGTTGATCTCCCTCGTGGGCGGGGCGATGACCATGGGCATCAGGGGCCGGGCGCGCGTGCTGACCGAGAGCCTGGACGGCATCCCGCTCTCGATGGCTATCGTTGAGATGGAAGTGGACGAGGTGAAGGACGACTCGGTGATAGGGCGGGGCCTTCAGGACGAGCTAATCAAGTGGGAGGAACGCCGCCGCTCGGTGTCCGATTGGCACGTGGAGCAGGCCCTCAAGACGACCGGCCCTCTCCCTCAGACTGACGCGGTGATGATGGACCAGATGACTCAGAGTTACGATCTGGCGTAGCGGTCTCACTTTGCGTCTCCGTTTCGGCCCCGGCTTCCGCTCCTGCCCCGTTGCGGGACGGCAAGCCCACCACGGAAGGTAGCTGGTCGGGCCGCTCCAGGCCAAAGTGCTGGAGGAAGGCCAGTGTGGTGCCGTAGAGGATCGGGTGTCCCACGGTGTCCAGCCTGCCCACTTCGACCACTAACCCGCGCTGCATAAGCGTGTTTACCACGCCGCTACAGTCCACACCCCGTATGGCCTCTATCTGTGGCCGGGTTGTGGGCTGCGTGTACGCAATGAGCGCCAGCGTCTCAAGGGCCGCATCCGACAGCCTCTGCGTGGCCTGCGCGCCCTTCAGCTTCTCGATGTAGAGCGCCGTCTCAGGGGCCGTAACGAGGCGGAGCATGTCGTTGTGCCGTTGGAGTCGCAGTCCTCGCTTTCCCTCCGAAAGGCTCTTCCCCAGGAACTCTATCACGCGCTCCAGGGTCGGCTGCCGCACCTGTAAGGCTCTGCGCAGGTCGGGCAGCGGCACGGGTTCGGGCGCGATGAAGAGCAGGGCCTCCAGGGCGGCGGCCATCTCCTGGATGTCTTCGCGCTCGGTCAGCGGTACTTGTTGGTCCGGGGTATAGGCGTGTAGCTGGGCTGCGTCTGTGTCGTTGGGCATGGGGATATTATAAGTGAGCGGCGGGCGCGAGGTCATGTTCTGCCCTGCCGCAGCCTCACCAACCCTTCCAGGTCGTCTACAGAGATGTCAGCCAGGCTGTTGACGACGCGATCCGCACCCGCCGACTGCAAGGCTTCCACACTCTGCGTGGTGGTGACACCCAACGTGGCGGCGCCCGCGCTCACACCCGCCTGGATGCCCGCCGGGGCGTCCTCTATTACCACGCCATTACGGGGAGATACTCCCAGCCGCTCGAAGGCTATCAAGAAGACCTGCGGGTCAGGCTTGCCTGCCGTCACGTCGTCGCCGGAGGCTATCGCCTGCATGTAGGGGCCGACACCCGTAGCCTCCAACAGCACGCGGATGTTCTCCATTGGGGCGGAAGAGCCAATCGCCTGCTTCCAACCCCGCCGGTCAAGCTCCCGCACCAACTCTACCACGCCGGGAAGCGGCTTCAACCGGGTGGCCTCGCGCCTGAAGGCTGACTCCTTGGCATCGGCCAACTCCGCTACGCGCGCGGGGTCTGTGATCTGCCACAGCATGTTCATTATGTCGGTGTTGTGCTTGCCGAAGATGTTGCGAAAATCGCCGTCAGCGTCGTAGGGCAAGCCATATCTCTGCGACAGCGCCCGCCAGGAGCGATTGTGCGCCTCCGCGCTATCCACCAGCACCCCATCCAGGTCCCAGACGACGGCCCTCGGCTCTTGCTCGGTGTTGTGGCTGCTTGTCATAATGTTACTATCTCTGCCCTCGCGCTCCCCGCGTCCAGGTGCAGTAGGGCAGCCGTAAGCTCTCGGCCAAACCGTGGCCTGGTACCGGCAGCGCCGGGGTTCAAGAACAGCACTCCACCCAATTCTTGCAGCAGAGGGATGTGGCTGTGCCCGCAGATGGCGACACGCGGTATGGGTAGAGGCAGGCGCGGGAGCCAGTGTGCGGGTTTGCCGCCGATGTGCGTCATGTAAATCTCAACCCCTTCAGCGGTGAAGCGCACCTCTTCCGGCAACTTAGCTGTCTCGCCTCGTGTGTCGATGTTCCCCTTCACTGCGAGGGTAGGGGCCACCGCCTCTAGCTCAACCAGCACGCTCCCCTTGCCTACGTCTCCCGCGTGCAATATGCGCTCCACCCCCGCCTCCCGAAACACGTCCAGCAAGCGAGAGTGAAGCGTCCCATGTGTGTCAGACAACACGCCTATCAGCATATCACGTTTCACGTTTCACATTTCAGAATCAGGGCTTGTACAACTGCCTGCCGAGCAAGCCCAGCAGGACGTCATAAGGCGGCTGGTTCTCGGGGTGGTATTCGAAGCGTTCCCGCTCGAAGTACTGGACGATGTAGGTCTTGCCGTCGGTGCTGCGCTCCTCGAACTGGTCGGAGAGCGGTAGGCCCACCACCGCCAGGCCCAGCTTGCGCCATCGCTCCAGGAACTTGCCCCAGATGCAGTGCCCGGTCTCTTTGAAGCACTGCGCCTCCACTCCGCGCGGAGGTGCTATGGGCGGGAAGGTGCGCCCCTTCAGAAGCTCCACGCCTAGCAGGCCAAGCTGCACCTCGTGTGGGGTGCCCGCGTGCTCAGGGTGGTACTCGAAGCGGGCGCGCTCGAACCACTGCACGATGTACTGCTTGCCGTCTATGGGGTTGGTCTCGTTGCGCTCGCCGCTGATAGGGTAGCCGAACAGCGGCAGCCCCCCGTTGTTCTGCCAGTAGGGCTGGAACCGCAGAGAGGCCCTGAAGCCTGTGGGCGAAGCCGCGTCTATGGCGGGGTCCAGCGCAGCGCTTGTGGCCGGGTTTGATTCGATGACGTAGATCGGGTCCTCGCTGATGCGCAGGGTGATTGCGTTGTTGTGTATCTGCACGTCTAGCTTCTCGCCCCGCGACGACACTATCTCGGCGCTCCGCTGCGTGAGGGGCATGGTCACTGTTTCCGGCTGGCCCAGCTTCCATATGACGCTGATATTCTTGCCCGCCCTGGTGAACCTGAAGTGGTAGCGGTCGAACTGGGGCTGCCAGCGGTTCTGCACCGCCCGCATGAGCGGCCCCTGGCCCGTGAAGGTGGCACCCTCAAACGTGTGCGCCATGACCTTGTAGGCGACGTAGGCGGGCTTCTGGCTCATATCGTTGCGCATGATCGCCATGTTGCCGAACATATCGCCCGGCGGGTGGTTGAACTTGTCCTTTATCTGGAAGTAGGTAAAGTGGGTGACGTTGGGCGCGGCCATGGCGAGCGCGTACAGCCTCACCAGTCGCCTCGCCTGCTCCTCCTCGCTCACACCCAGGTTGCCGCAGGGGTTGCAGGTCGAATAGCCTGTCTCGGTGACCCAGATTTCCTTGTTAGGCGCGCCGTGGTCTTGCAGCCATTTGCGGCTCATCTCCAGGCGGTAGGGGAAGTTCTGTACCACCGTCCTGGGGTCGGTGCTTTCGGGGTGGCGGTCGGGCATGTAGGGGTGGATAGACAGCACGTCGAAGTTGAGCTTGCCGCCGGAGGCCGCGACCACCTGCTCCAGGAAGGCCATACCCGCGTTGGTACGGTCGTGGATAGAGAGGCCGCCGACCAGCACCGTGGCCTCCGGGTTGACCTGCTTGATAGCCACGTAGCTGCCGGCCAGCATCTCGGCATAGACCTTCACACGGTCGCAGGCGTGGCACTTGAAGGTCATCTCCACGTCCTGCTCGTTCCAGATTTCCCACACATCGATTTTGCCCTTGTAGTGCTCGGCTGCTACACGCGCGAAATCAACGAAGTCCTGCGGGTTTTGTGGGGTGTACCAGTACCAGTCGGGCACCGAGTCCTGCGGTATGCCGGAAGCCCAGGCGGGGGAGGTCTGGATCGCGCCGATCACGTCAATGTCGCGCTTGACCAGCTCGTCAATCCACGGGTCGTAGGCCTTCCAGTTGTACTCGCCCTTCTCGTACGGCTCCAGGTTGGCCCAGGACATCTCTTCGCGGCTCCACTTGACGCCCAGGTCGGTAGCTGAGTTGAGGACGGCGAGCCTCTCGTCCTTGCTGCGCTCCAAGCCGGTGACGTACAGGTTCATGCCGAAGAAGGAACGGTTGGGCAGGGGCGTAGCTGCCACGTCTCCCGTGGCGGGTGGTGCGGCAACCTGTGGCAACACGGAGAAGAGAATTACCAGCGAAACGACCAAGCGAGCGCGTGAAAGGAAGCGGGGTTTGCTCAAGGTGGACTCAGTTCTAGGGAGTGGTTGGGGAAGAGACAATTCAGGGCAATTATAAGTAAGCATGGTGGAGGCAGTCAAACTTTGCGCGTTGAAGTGTTAGCCATACGTACTGCATCGGGCTGCCGGGATAGTCAGATGCATTTGACAAGGACGACGCCCGGCGAACAAATTCGAGGATTACCACAAGGATGACGCCCGTCGATTGATCCGGTACAAGATTCCGCGTGCGCAGGACGACGCCCGTCGAATAAATTCGAGGGCTACACCTTGCAAAGTCTGCCCTTCGGCAGACTGGTTCTCCAAGAAGAACCATAAGTCGTCAATATTATGCCCTAGTCCCGCAGGGACTTTGCTTTGTGTAGCCCTCGAATAAATTCGAGGGGCGTCGTCCTTGTTGTAACCCTCGATTTCAATCAACGGGCCCCGTCCTTCAACCTTGCAACACGTACACGTGCCCGGCACGACCCACCGCAATGACCAAACCCCGAACCTACATCTGCGGACCATTGACAGCAAGCGTCGTGCATGATATAAGTTCTGCACGGGGTTCCCTCCCGACTCTACTGAAAGGGGGAATTGGCACATGGGCGACAAAAGTCCCAAGAACAATGACAAGAAGAAGAAACAAGTCGCTTCCAAGTCTGAGAAGACAGCCAAGAAGTAGTTTGTACTTGTTCCAATCTTCAGGTCTAATGAGGGGCGGCTCATGCGCGGCTCCCCGTCGCTGATGCGCCGCCCCTCCAGCTAACTCCCTTCCAATAAGCCTCGCTCGCGCAGCCACTCGCGCAAGAACCGTTCTTCCTCCTCCTTCTCGCTGGCCGCTCCGTCCAGCACCGCCTCGTGCAGCGCCTTCATTGCTTCTTTGTAGACAGGCCCTTCTTTGAGTCCCAGCGCGCGCAAGTAGTCGCCAGTTAAGTGCGGCCTTAGCTTTCGCGTGCTCGACATGAACTCCTGGAACCGCGCCCAGCCTACCGTATCAGCCCGTAGTGCCTCGAATCGGCTGAATGCTTCCAGCGCCCCGTCGTCGAGCCCATTTAGCAAGTCGTACACTTCCGAGGGCCGGAGGTCGTCGTTGCTGAGGCGCGGCCACCGGCCTGCCAACACTGCTGCGTCTCTCATCAGGCGCACGAGAGGCTGGGGCAGGCGCAGCCAGCGGGCCAGGGCTTCGGCTTCTTCCGGGGCGCTGGCGTATTCGGCGGCGAGTGTCGCCAGGTAGGCATCTCTCCTCTGGCTGGGCGTTAGTTCGCGGTCGTTCGCCAGCCGAACATGGCCCGGCGGGTAAGCCCAGGCAAGGCCAGGGTGGACCCAGGAAAGGACACCCAGGCGGTCCAGCGAGGCTAGCATCGCCTCGGCACGCGGCTCCTCCATGACTAGCAGCAACTCCCTCACAGCGCGCTCGGTGGAAAGGGTGCCGAGGGCACCATCCCGCACCGCGCGCAACACTAGCTCCAGGGTGTCGCGCTCGATCTTGAAGTCCAGCCTCTCGGCGTACCTCACCGCGCGGAAGATGCGGGTGGGATCGTCCTCGAAGGACCGGGGGTGCAGCACGCGGACCAGCCTGGCTGCAAGGTCGGCAGCGCCCCCGTGCCTATCGACCAGTTGGCCGAAACCTTCACCCGCCAGGGGCACGGCCAGGGCGTTGATGGTGAAGTCGCGGCGGGCGAGGTCGTCTTCCAGGGTGCCGGGTTCTACGATGGGCAGCGCGCCGGGTGAAGGGTAGCTCTCCTTGCGGGCCGTCACGAAGTCGAGGTCCAGCCCGCCTCCGAGGGGTACAGTGGCCGTGCCGAAGCGGTCCGCTACCTCTGCCTGCGTGCCAAGTTCCGAGCCGAGTAACTGAGCCAGCGCCACGCCGTCACCTACCACCGTCAGGTCGAGGTCCTTCTGAGGGGTGCCCAGCAAGGCATCGCGCACGAACCCGCCCACCAGGTAGACTGACCACCCGCGTTCCTCCGCAAGCGCATGGACTCGCTGTAGAGGTGCCCGGACGCCTTGAGGGAGCGCCTGCGCGATAAGTTGCGGAGCCAACCGGGCTGGTTCTTCAGGGGAGTTGGTCATGGAGCAGAGGTGCCGCTACAACACTGGTAGGTGTGAGGAGGCATCACACCTACCAGTGTTTATAAGTCGCTTCGGCGTTAGCGCGTGGCGGCCTTGATCGCCTGGATGACGATCTCGTTCTCCTCGAAAGTGTTGTAGAAGTAGGGAGAGATGCGCACCGCCCCAGGCCGAGAGTCCACCACGATGCCCTGGCGGGCGAGGGCCGCCACTATGGGCTTCGGCTCGTCGAAGTCGAGCAGCACGAGGGGTGTGCGCTGTTCGGGTGTGGGTGCCACGCGAGGCTTGAGACCCGCCTCAACCGCGCGGTTGATAAGGTCCTCGGTGAGGGCTATATCGCGCTCTCGAATCCGTTGCGAGCCTATTTCGTTTACGATGGAGCAGCCTCCTAGGGCGGCGTAGACAGCGGCCATGCTGGGGGTGCCCATCTCGTAGCGCGCGGCTTCGGAGCGGAATTGCAGCGATGTGACATCGAAGTCGAACATGTTGCCCATACCCCACCAACCGGCAATCGTCGGCTCTTGCAGACAGGCAGGCTCGCTCGCGTACAGGAACGTAATGCCGGGTCCGCCCAGCAGCCATTTGAGGCTACCGGACATGTAGAAGTCCACGTCGAGGTCGTTCACGTCGGTTGGCAGGTGGCCGGTGCCCTGGTAAGCGTCCAGCATGAGCATAGCGCCCCGCTCGTGGGCTATGCGCGCCAACGTCTTGATGTCCTGTATGGCACCGCTGGTGAAATAGACGTGAGAGGTCGCCACCAGGGCCGTATCCTCGTCAATAGCCGCCTCGAACAGCTCCAAGGGCACCGTCACGCGGTCGGGGCTGCGCACGAATTCGACATGCACGCCCTGCTGCCGCTTGGCGAGGAAGCCGTGTCCCAGCGTGGGGAAGTCGAGGTCCGACATGACCACCTTCTTGCGCTTGCTGAAGTCCAACCCGCTGGACACGCCCGCCACGGCTACCGAGATGGAAGGCATGAGGGCGATGCGTTCCGGCGCGGCGTTGATGGTGCGCCCGTAAGCCTGCCGCAGCTCGGCCAGCTTCCCCACCCAAAGCTCGTACCACGCCGAGGCCCCCATCTCCTCCCACAGGTCTAGGAACTCATTCACGTTGGCCCGCGAGCGCCTGGACAGCGCCCCCAGCGAGCAGGTGTTGAGAAAAGTCTTCTTGCTAAGGATGGGAAACTCGTCGCGATACGAAAGCAGGTCGCGGTGCGGGTCGAGGTTGCTTGTGCCCTGGGTAACGGTCTGCATGCTACACCCCACATTAGCTCAGTGTCGATAGTGCTCCAAATATAACACCGACGGGAGAATCTAGCTAGAGGACGATGGACGATGGCTGCTATCCAAACCATCATCCTCTTGGCGCATACTGTGCGTTCTTTGCGTCTTTGCGTTTTCGTCTCCTATCATCCATCGTCCATCGTCCATCGTCCAATGTGTTATAATGTCTGGCTATTGTGCTACCCATTTACACGGCACATCCCACACGAGGAGATTATTCATGGCTGAGGGTCAGTCAGCGCAGACTTACTCCAACGACCAGTACGTCACCTACATTGTGACCGACGTTCTCAACTTCGGCGGCTTCTTCGGCGGCGAGACGGTAACGCTGGACGCCCACCCCCACTCGGCCCCGGAGACCTTCGCCAGCTTCATCATCCCGGAGCACCTTTTCGACAACCTCACTCAGCGCCACCTCATCGCGCCCGGCATGGCGTTGGGGTTGGTGGTGGACAACGGCGAAGTGCGCGCGGCTCGCGTGCTCGGTGCTACCACCCGCGAGCAGTTGAAAGAGATTGTGAAGCCCCCTCTCCCTTCTCCTGATGGTGTGCCCGGCCCTCGCGCCCTCTCTTACCGTTGCACTCAATGCGACCTCTGGATAACCGGCATGCCCGACCAGCGTGAAGGTGGGGCGTATTACTGCCGGCTTTGCGGTACGAAACTGGGTTGAACAAGGCGGATGCTTCCCCTTGGACCTGGAGGCCATTTGCAAGCACCACGCCCAATTACTTCCACGGAGGACCCCACCGGACTATGGATGAACTGCTAGAGATGTTCAAGGAGCTAACCGAAGCCCCAGGTGTGCCCGGACAGGAAGGGCCTGTGCGCGACATCATGGCTAGGTACCTGGCTCCGCTTGGCGAGGTAGTCACCGACAAGCTTGGCTCGATTGTAGCGTACAAGAGCGGTCAAGGTGTGGACCCCAACAGCGCGCCGAGGGTGCTCATGGCGGGCCACATGGACGAGGTCGGTTTTCTCATCAAGATGATCGATGACAACGGCTACCTGAAGTTCCAGACGCTCGGCGGTTGGTGGGAGCAGGTCATGCTGGCCCAACGGGTGCTCATCAGGACGCGCAAGGGTGACATCGTGGGCGTGTTCGGCTCCAAGCCGCCCCACCTCTTGCCCGCCGACGAGCGCAAGAAGATGACCCAGAAGGAAGACATGTTCATCGACATCGGCGTCACCAGCAAGGAGGACGCGCTGGAGGCGGGCGTGCGTCCCGGCGACTTCGCGGTGCCCATCTGCCCCTTCACGGTCCTGTCTAACGAGAACATGCTGCTCGCCAAGGCCTGGGACAACCGCTTCGGCTGCGCCCTGGCAATCGAGACCCTTCGACATGTGGGCGACGACCACCCTAACACCCTGTACGCGGGCGCTACCGCGCAAGAGGAAGTGGGCCTTCGGGGCGCGCAGACGCTGGCGCAGATGGTGCGGCCCGACGTGGGCATCGCGCTGGACGTGGCAATCGCGGGCGACACGCCGGGCGTGAAGTCGCACGAAGCGCAGTCCAAGATGGGCAAAGGCCCCGTCATCCTCATTTACGACGGCAGCCTCATCCCGAACTTGAAGCTGCGCAACCTGGTGGTGGACGTAGCCGAGGCGGAAGGCATACCGTACCAGTTCGACAGCATAGCGGCGGGCGGCACGGACGGCGGCAGGTTCCAGTTCGCGGGCGACGGCGTGCCCTCCATCAGCATCGGCGTGCCCACCCGCTACATCCACTCCGCCGCGTCCATGATGCACCTGGAAGACTTCAACAACGCCACGCGCCTCATGGTGGCCGTAGTGAAGCGCCTCGACGCCGACACGGTAGCGGACCTGACCCGGTAAGTTCCGAGTACTGAGTACCGAGTACCGAGTAGGTCTAAATTCACTCGGCACTCGGAACTCGGTACTCATCACTAACTTTGGAGGGCAACAATGAAGTTGAGACTCGCGGATAGAATGACGCGCCTGGGGACCGAGACGGCCTTTGAAGTGGCCGCGCGGGCCAGGGCGCTTGAAGCGCAGGGTAAGCCGATCATCCACCTGGAGATTGGCGAGCCGGACTTTGATACTCCCACCAACGTGCGGGAGGAGGCCAAGCGCGCGCTGGACGAGGGCTACACCCACTACAGCAACTCGACGGGCATTCTCGAACTGCGCGAGGCGATTGCCGAATACGCGGGCCGCAATCGCGGCCTCACGTTCGACCCGGCCAATGTGATCGTCACGCCGGGGGCCAAGCCTATCATGTTCTACGCGATCATGGCGCTGGTGGAGGAGGGCGAGGAGGTCATCTACCCCAATCCCGGCTTCCCCATCTACGAGTCGATGATCAACTTCCTGGGTGGCAAACCCGTGCCTTTGCACCTGCGCGAGAGCAACGACTTCCGCATCGACCTGGAAGAGCTTGAGAGCAAAGTCACCGAGAAGACGCGCATGATCATCTTCAACTCGCCCCACAACCCCACGGGCGGTGTGCTCACGCGGGACGACCTCAAGGCGATTGCGGACCTGGCCGTCCGTCACGACATCATGGTGCTGGCCGACGAGATCTACAGCGAAATCGTGTACGAAGGCGAGCACCACACGATCCTGAGCTTCCCCGGCATGGAGGAGCGCACCATCCTGCTCGACGGCTTCTCCAAGACGTTCGCCATGACGGGCTGGCGGCTCGGCTACGGCGTCTTCCCTCCTGAGATGGTGCCGCACGTCAGCCGCCTCATCATCAACAGCGTGTCATGCACCTCCACCTTCAGCCAGCGGGCCGCTATCGCCGCGCTCACCGGGCCGAGGGACGACGTGAACCACATGCTTCAGGCTTTTGTCGAGCGCCGCGAGCTGGTGTACGAGGGGCTGAACAAGATACCCGGTTTTAGCTGCAATCGCCCGGCGGGGGCCTTCTACGCCTTCCCCAACATCACAGGCACGGGCATGAACTCCCGCGCTTACGCCGACTACTTGCTGACCGAGGCCGACGTGGCGGTGCTGCCCGGCACCTCCTTCGGGGCCTTCGGTGAGGGCTACATCCGCATCTCGTTCGCCAACTCCGCCGACAACCTGCGCGAGGCGCTGCGCCGCATCGAGGAGGCCAACCGCCGCCTCCCCTCCCTCAAAGCGGAGGCTGGTGCAGTCAAGTAGTGGGAGAGTTCTAAACGCCAAGACGCCAAGACGCAGAGGACGCGCCAAGGTTAAGGGTTGTGGCTCAAGCATGAGGACCAGAGTACAACACCAAGTACTCCGGTCCTCTTTGTACTCTCTAAACCCTCTATACGCTTGGCGTCGTTCTTGGCGTCGTTCTTGGCGTCTCCGCGTCTTGGCGTTTGCGTCTCCTCCCGCCAGTTGTTCTGCGGTACCACCTCTGTTAGAATCAGCCCATGCTTCGAGATGGTAAGGCGCGGTCGTTTTTGGCTGGGCGTGCGGGTGGGTGGCTTATCGCGGCGGTGGCGCTACTGTGTGCGCTGGCCCTGGCTGTTGCCTCGTTGCGGCACACGGGCTCGTTGGCCTTCCCCATCGACGACGGCTACATTTACAGCAACTACGTGGCTTCGGCTGCCCAGGGCCAGTTCTTCACCTACAATCCGGGCGAGACGAGCGGTGGCATCACGGGGTTCGGCTGGTACCTGCTCTGCCTGGTTGCTTACGTGTTGCTGGTGCCGTTTCACTCAGTGCTTGGCGGCTTCGCTCCCACGATTGTCAGCGACAACGGCGAGCTTGCGGCCCAAGCCGGACACCTCTTCCTGGCGGCTTACGTGCCGGGCGCGCTCTGCCTGGCGGCAACGGGGCTTGGCACCTGGAAACTGGCTGACATGGCCCTCCCCAACGTTGAAGGCAGGGGTTTAAGTAAGGCTACAGTGTGCTGGGTGCTCGGCGTGGTTGCTGCCTCGGACCTGGGCCTGGCCTGGGGCGCTATGTCGGGCCTGGAGGTGCCGCTTTCCGCCGCACTGGTGGTGTGGGCGCTCTATCTGCTCCTGCTCGATTGGCGGCGGGACAGGCCGGCCTGGAGCCTGTTGCTAGGCGCTACGTTGCCGTGGGCGCGGCCCGACCTGCTGTCGTTCGCTGGTGTAGCTCTTGCATGGCTGCTGCTCCGCTTCTTGTTCGCCATGGACGGGCGGGAGCGTAAAAAGGCCGGTATCTTCGCGGTCTCCTACCTTCTTACCTGTGCGGCCGGGGCGGGGTTGCTCAGCCTGACCTACTTGCTGGGCTGGGGCCGGCCTCTGCCTAGCTCCTTCTACGCAAAGGTGGGGGGATTGCGCCTGTTTGACGGGTTCGGCAGCGCGGCGGAAGAACTCCTGCTGGCGGGACGCTTCTTGCCGTTCGTGGTGGCAGGTCTGGCCCTGTTAGGCGGCCTGGTCTGGTTCGTCCGCCCGGTAAGCAGAGACTCGCAGAGCGAGACGCGCTGGACTGCCCTGTTTCTAATGATGTCGTTCTTCGGCTTCGTGTTGGCGCTGATGCTCATTCAGCCCTGGTTTGGGCAGGAGGACCGCTACATCCTCCCTGTACACCCGTGCGCCATAGTGCTGGTTGGGATGCTGGCGTGGTTGTTCATTAGGGCCATTCCCCTGGAACGGTTGCTCGCCCGACGCCTGGTGCTGCCAGCCCTAGCAGCCGTAGTAGTGGCGCTGGTGGTGCTCAATAACTATGTGTGGGCCACACGCAACCATGTCGTATACGTGCGCAACATCACCGACGCGCACGTAACGCCGGCCCGCTGGATCGCGCGCAACACGCCACCCGAAGCCTTGATCGCCTCTGAGCCGATTGGGGCCGTCCGCCTCTTCTCCGAACGCCGCACGTTCGACGTTGTAGGGCTGACCTCACCAAGCGCCCTGGGCACTTACGGGCCCTGGGAAACCATGTCGGCTTCCATGCGCGCGGCCGGGGCCGACTATCTGCTGATCTACCCGGCGTGGTTCGAGGATGGACCTCCTGAGTGGGCGGTCGAGCAGGTGCGCTTTCCGGTGGTGGACAACAGGATTGCCGGGGAAGACCTGATAGCGATTTACGAGCTACGCTGGGGTGCCGCCACCATGCCGTGAGCAAGCGTGACTTTCGGCGCGCAAAAAGCAAACAATTTTCCCATTGCGCCCGGTATCCACGTAGCTTATATTTGCTGCGAACGGGTAACTCTAGAGGGAATCTGACTTGGGTTTAATCTACGTGGCCCTGGCCTTTATCCTGGGCCTTTTCGCCGGGTTCGGCGTCAACCTTATAGCTACGCGGCTCGCGGCCCAAAAGCCGATGTTCGGGCCGCTCCATTGCACGCGCTCGTCGCACCGCATATCGCTGATGCAGGCCCTGCCGGTCGTGGGCTACCTGATGCAGGGTGGCAAGTGCGCGCAGTGCGGCCACAAGCTCTCTGCCGCCTTCCCCGCCACCGAACTCGCTACGGGCGTGCTGCTCGCTGGGCTGTGCTGGCTGCAAGGTCTTAGCCCCTCGTTCCTGTTCCACTCGGCCTATGTTGTGGTGCTGATGCTGGTGCTCGTAATCGACTGGAAGCACCGCGACATCTACTTCTCTATCATAGCTTTAGGCTCGTTACTTGCCCTGGTTGGCCTGTTCGTCCTGCCTGGCATGGACCTCGTCAGTGGGCTTGTGGGTGCCGGTGTCGCGGGTGGGTTCTTCCTGCTGGCCTACCTGCTCGCGCGGCTCATCTTCCCCCACATAGAGGAACCCCTGGGCCTCGGCGACGTGCTGCTGGCGCTGATGATGGGGCTGATGCTCGGCTTCCCCAACGTCGTGGGCGCTCTCCTGATAGGACCGCTGATCGCGGGCGCGGCGGCCATACTCCTCCTCGTCTCCAAGAAGAGCAAGATAGGCGACTTCATGCCCTACGGCGTGGCCCTTTGCGCGGCGACCATCCTGTTCATCGTCTACCCCAGGCCGTTCGCGGAGGCCCTCCAACTGCCGGTGCTAACCTACTTAGTGAGCAACATTTTCCCCTGAGTAGTCCTCACACGTGGGGTGATAGCTGTGCGTGCGCGTGCCCCTTTTCTTGACGCTCAAGTTTTACATGGCGTATACTCGAACCGAGAGCCTTATTTTGCGGCATGCCCTGTGATCGCCCGTTCCGCCTAGTTTTCCGCGTAGAAGTCAGGATTATTCAATGTCCCAACAATGTCCCAATTGTGGCTCGCCTGTGCAGGCGGGTCATCGCTTTTGCGCCAACTGCGGGTACTCCCAGGTAAGCGCCCCCACATTGCCAATCTCGCCTGCGGGACCTGACGTGCCCGGCACCAGCGAAACGGCGACCGACTCCACGCCCCCGGTCACCTACGTGGTGCAGCGCTACGATACTCCCACACCCACGCCTGAGGTTGAGGACCACACTCCGGCAGCGCCCAATACGGGGCTTCCGGTGCGCGTAGTGGGTGCGGAGCAACAAGAGCAGCCTTACCCGGCTTTCGTGCCGCCCCCTCTGCCCAGCGAACAGGCGAAACCGCAACTGTCCGAGACTCCTCGTGGTTCTATCCCTCCTCCGCCGCCTCCGCGCAGCCTGGATGTAAGCCAGATAGGTGCGGGCAGCAGCACCTACGGCAACTTCTCCTCTGCGTCGGGACCCAGGCTCCAGGGTGGCGCGTTCGCCCCGTACGAGGGTGGGGCCGTACGGCAGCTTGAGCGGCAAGGCTCGCAGCGGACGTGGCTGATGCCGGTGCTCGTAGCTGGAATCGCCGCGCTTGTGCTGCTGATGTTGGGAGGCGGGTACCTGCTTCTCAGCAGGCAACAGCCGGAGCCGCAGCCCCAGCAGCAGCCTAGCAACGTGAACGTGGCCGAGGAAGAGGAGCGGCTAAAGGAGACGGTGCGCATCAGCAACGACGAGCAGATCAAGGCCTGGCGCGACCTGGATACAGAGGTGCTGAAGGGCACTCGCGTGGGGGACGTGCTCCAGGAAAACATCGAGATGATTGAGATGCTCAAGCAGAACAACATGTACGCCGTGCCCGTCATGGAGCGTCTGGATTTCGTGGATGTAAAGGTGAACGGCGACACCGCTACGGTGCGCACAATAGAGACCTGGAGCGTCACCTTTTACAACAGGGACACCAGGCAGGTGGTGAGGAAGAACGGGCCTGATACCCTGCACGAGACCTACTATATGGTGAAGCAAAACGGCAAGTGGATGGTCAACGAACTCGTAATAGAGGAGTCCCCTAACGCGCCGGGCAGTACAACCTAACTGAAAGATATGTAAGCGCATCGCGCCAAGTAATTCAGGTTTTGGGTGCTAAGAAGAGGACCAGGGTACATTGTACCC
>JALZHG010000011.1 GCA_030914045.1 Chloroflexota bacterium
TTCCCGGACGGCCCGCAACCTACCTGAGCGTCTGGAGAGCAGATGGATTTGCCTTCCCTCGCGGAGTTCTTGCAGCAGATCATCAACGGGATCTCACGCGGCTCCGTCTACGCCCTCATCGCACTCGGCTACACGATGGTGTACGGCATCATCGAGCTAATCAACTTCGCGCACGGCGATATCTTCATGTTGGGTGCCTTCACCGCGCTGACTTTTGTGACGGTCTTTGGCATTGACAGCCGGAACTCGGCCCTGGAAGACCCTATCGCTCTCATCGTCGTCCTGCTGGTGACCTTCGTATTCACGATGGCTGTTACCGGTTTGATAGGCGTGGCCATTGAAAGATTCGCATATAGACCGTTGAGAAATGCGCCCAAGCTGGCTCCCCTAATCTCCGCGCTTGGCGTGTCATATATTCTGCAAAACGTCGGCCAGGTGTGGAAGGGCCCAAGCAATATAACCTTCCCGGATATCATACCTGAGACCTTTATCCGCATACCTATTGGCGAGCAATTCCTCCTGATCCGGTGGAAAGCTGTAATCATTTTTGCTATCAGCATCGCGTTCATGGTGTTGCTCACGCTCTTCGTGCAGCGCACCAAGCTGGGCAAAGCGATGCGAGCCACCGCGCAGGACCAGACCACGGCACAGTTGATGGGCATCAACATCAACCGGACCATCGCGCTGACTTTCTTCATCGGTGCCGCCCTCGCGGGGGCCGGGGCCATTCTCTATGGCATGTTCATCAAGGGCGTGCAATTCACCATCGGTTTCGTGATTGGCTTGAAGGCCTTTACCGCAGCAGTTTTGGGTGGCATCGGCAACATCCCCGGTGCCATGCTCGGTGGGTTCGTCATAGGCATGGTCGAGGCCATGAGCGACACGTTCCTCGAGACGCGGTGGACTCAGGCTGTGGTCTTTGCCGTGCTCATTCTCATCCTCGTATTTCGTCCCTCAGGGCTGCTGGGGCAGCGCGTCGCGGAGAAGGTGTAGCCTCCTATGCAAAGAACAGCCAACGCCCCACAGACCGCAGGCAGCGGGAGCCTGTTCCCAGCGGCGAAGAAGGCCAGTCGCAGCTCAATGATCGTGGCCGCATTGGTCTCGGTATTCTTGCTGCTGCTGCCCGTGCCCCAGCTACTGTCGGAGGCAGGTATCGTCCGCCTGCCCATCAGGTTCGACCAGGCTTTCCTGAACGCAGCCGCTGACACCGCCGCCTTCACGCTGCTCGCACTCGGCCTCAACATAGTGGTCGGCTACGCTGGCCTGCTGGACCTGGGCTACGCCGCCTTCTTCGCGATAGGCACTTACAGTTACGCGATCCTGGCGTCCTCGCTCTTCGACATTCACGTGCCCTTCTGGATCATGCTGATCGTCTCCGGCATTATCACTGCTTTGTTCGGAGTGGCTTTTGGCGCGCCTACGTTACGTCTGCGCGGCGACTACCTCGCAATCGTGACGCTCGGCTTCGGCGAAATCGTGCCTATCTTCATCCTCAACCTCGACCAGCTTACGGGCGGCACGAACGGCATCGCGGGCGTCGACAAGCCCGCGCTCGGCCCCGTCATCATCGGGGCGAACAACGACAACATCAGCTTCTATTACCTGGGCCTCTTGCTGATTGCGCTCGTGGTATTTATCATCAATCGCCTGCGTGACTCTCGCATGGGGCGCGCCTGGATGGCTATACGCGAGGACGAGCTGGCAGCGGCCACAATGGGCATCAACACGACCACCGCTAAACTGTGGGCGTTCGGGCTTGGCGCGGCGCTCTCTGGCTTCGCCGGCACCTTCTACGGCTCTCATCTCGGCTTCGCGTCACCGCAACAGTTCAACTTCAGCCAATCGGTGCTCATCTTATGCATGGTAATCCTTGGTGGCATGGGCAACCTGTGGGGTGTAATGCTGGGGGCGGTGGTCATTTACCTGCTTCAGACGGTAGTGCTAATCCAGTTCCCTACCTGGATATCCAACCTGGGCAAGGCAACGGACCTGGAATTCCTCATCAACTTCAACCAGAATGTGCGCCTCACCGACTATACGTTCTTCATCTATGGCATCATTCTCGTCTTGTTCATGTTGTTCCGGCCCGAGGGGCTAATCGCGAGTCGCCGTAGGAAACTGGAACTGCACCCCGAGTCGGAGAAGATCAGCGACCAGGAGCGACAGGACCTTTACGACGTGCGCGAGACCAACCAGAGCGACACCGACGTGAGAGGGAGTCAGCCTTGAGCGAAGTACCCAGCACTGCCACCGCCACTCCCGCCCGAAGCTCGTCAGAGGATGGCGCGTATGTGCTTTCAGCCCAGGGTATCACGATGCGCTTCGGCGGCCTTGTGGCGGTCAACAACGTAGACTTCGATATCCCTCGTGGCGGTATCGTGAGCATCATAGGCCCTAACGGCGCGGGCAAGACGACGTTCTTCAATACGATCACGGGCCTGTACAAGCCTACATCGGGCCGGATGATCTTTGAGGGCCGTGACATCACCGGCGCCTCGCCCTCGGATATCACGGCGCTGGGCATAGCGCGTACCTTCCAGAACATCCGCCTGTTCGCCAACATGACGGCCCTCGAAAACGTGCTCGTAGGGCAGCACTCCCGCCTCAGGTCCAGCGTATTTAGCAGCGTTCTGCGCACCGCAAAGATGCGTGAGGAGGAAGCCCGCGCCCGCGAGAAGGGGATGGAGATACTGCGGACGGTGGGGCTGAGTTACGCGGCCGAGGAGCTAGCCAAGAATCTACCCTATGGCGCGCAGAGGCGGCTAGAGATCGCTCGCGCCCTGGGCAGCGACCCAAAGCTGCTGTTGCTGGACGAACCGACCGCCGGTATGAACCCATTCGAGACCAGCGACCTGATCCAGTTCATTCGCGATCTGCGCACGCGGTTGAGCCTCTCCATCCTCTTGATCGAACATGACATGAAGGTCGTCATGGGCCTGTCGGAGCGCATAACGGTGCTCGACTACGGGCAGAAGATCGCGGAGGGCAGCCCCGCCGAGGTACGCGCCAACCCCAGAGTCATCGAGGCTTACCTGGGACGCGCGGCTACAATCACCGGATAGCATTCGGGCGTGAGGAGCTAGCTCATTGGCCTTACTCGAAGTCGACGGTATCGAAACTTACTACGGTAACATCCAGGCGCTCAAAGGCGTCTCACTCACCGTGAATCGCGGCGAGATTGTGACTCTCATCGGCAGCAACGGGGCGGGCAAAACCACCACACTCAGGACGATTTCAGGCATCCTTCGGCCCAGGAAGGGCAGCGTCAAGCTTGAGGGCAGGCGCATCGACAACATTGCGCCTGACCAACTGGTAAAGCTGGGTATCGCCCACTCGCCGGAGGGCAGGCGCATCTTCAGCCGGATGACGGTGCAGGAGAACCTCGAGATGGGGGCGTTCGCGAGGAACGACCGAGCCGGAGTCGCACAGGACCTGGACCGCGTGCTTACCCTCTTCCCACGTCTGAAGGAACGCATGGCCCAGCGCGGCGGCACCCTCTCCGGAGGCGAACAGCAAATGCTAGCGATAGGCCGCGCCCTGATGTCGCGCCCGCAAATCCTGCTGCTTGACGAGCCTTCGATGGGACTCTCGCCTATCCTGGTGGAGACCATCTTCAACATCATCAGCGACCTCAACCAGAACGGCTCCACAATTCTCCTGGTAGAACAGAATGCCTTGCTGGCCCTCCAGGTCGCCCACAGGGGATATGTCATCGAAACAGGGCAGATTGTGCTCGAAGACACTGGCCAGAATTTGCTCAAGAGCGAGAAAGTGCGCAAAGCATACCTGGGCGAGGACTAGGAACAATCAGTCTCATCGATATGTCACGATCAACGCTGACCAGAACGTGTTTGGCTGCCGTCATGGCAGCCTTTTTGCTGTCCGGTTGCGGTGCGGAACCGATCACTCCCCTGCCGCCCGCCACCAGCCAGACATTTCGCATAGTGTCTTCTCTGCCATACAAGGGACCAAGCGCGATGCAAGCCAACCTCATCCGAAACGGGATCGATCTCGCCATCGAAGAAAGGCGGGGGCTGCTGCCGGGCTGGACCATCGAACATGTGTCGCTGGATGGCGGTGACGATGAAACAGGCGAACCGGCAAGCATGTTGGAGGCTGCAAATGGTCGTGGAGCCGCTAATGATGCTAGTGTGTTCGCCTACATAGGGCCGTACACGTCCGGAGCGGCGATGGTCTCACTCCCCATATTGAACCAGGTGGGGCTGCTGCAAGCACTGCCGGTCGCGACCTGGCCGGGGCTGACACAAAGTGGCTGGGCGCAGGACGAGCCGGGCCGCTACTATCCTTCAGGCTCCCGGCATGCAGTGCGGCTGATGCCCCCCGATTCTGCCCAAGCTAGAGTGGCCGCAACAAAGGCGCGCGAGCTTGGTGCCTCCAGTGCGATAGTGCTGTTCGACGACAGCGACTACAGCAAGGGCATGGCAGCGGCCTTCCGGGACGAAACGGCTAAACTCGGCATAACCGTTGTCGCTATCGTTAGTGTCGCGGCACCCCCGCCTGATGGGACCACAATGTTGGAGCAAGCAGACATTTCCTTTATCGCGCCCAGCAGCCTTTCGATAGCAGATAGGGCTGCCTCTATGATTGCCGAACATCCGCCGAAAATAGGGGTCATTACAACGGATGTCTTGTTGAGCGACAGGCTGTCGGAGCAAGCACGACACCGCTTGGAAGGCTGGTACGCAATCTTCAATGGCGACCCGACACCAGGTGAGCCGCGCCAGTTTTCAGAGTTCGCGATCAGATTCGAGGAGCGCTTTGGAGTCCAGCCATCCGAGTACGCCACGAACGCTTACGACCTGACAGCAGCCGTGTTAGAGGCTGCCGCGAGCGTCGGTGTAGACCGACAGAAGATACTCCAGGCGGTACGTACTGGTGAATATGAGGCTGCGGTGGGTGGTCCACTGACCTTTGAGTCAAATGGCGACAGGCAGGGAGGATCGCTTACCATATACCGGTTTGTAAATGGCGACTTTGAATTACTCGGAGAAATAGAGGCACCCTGAATTAAGTCAGGCAGTACATTGTTCTGGCCCTATTGCTCGTCCAGTTCCCCATGCATATAGGCGATACGAGTCACAAGGTCGCTGGAGTTGTTGATGCCGAAGGAGGCAAGGCGCTCCAGTAAGTCAGCAGGCAAGTCCGCCCACTGTGTCTGTGGGTCGAAGCCAGTTTCCTCTATCTCTTCTTGCAGGCTCTCTAGCTCTTCAAGTTCCAACAACTGCCTGTAGCTATCGTCGCCCTCCTGGTAATTAGCCAAAGTTGCAACCTCCTTATCAGGGCTATTGCCCCAGAAACGCCGAACCGAAGATTGCAAGTAAACCTAGCGCACCCACTCCGCCATACTCCAACACGGTGCTGCGGTTGAGCCGCTGGTCCACGTACGCCGAGACAATACCGTAGGTGGCGTAGAGCGCCAACAGCAGGCACGCCCCACCAACCAGCGTGGTGAGCGCCGCCCAGTAGTTGAGACCCCACGTTAGCTGCCCCAGCACCAGCCCTGCCGCAACCGACAATATCACCTGGGTGCTGCGGCGGCCTTCGACGGGCCTACCGAGCGCCCGGTGCCAGGATGCATCGCGCGCCAGCATCTCGTAGACCAGCAGCATGGTGACAAGGGCCACCGCCGTAGCCGAGTACAGCGCGCGCACCTTAAGACCGTAGATGGTGCTGTACAGCAAGAAGGCCGTCAGGTGAGCACAGACGTTCAGAGCCGTTTGCGCCAGGCCAAAATATCGGTCCGCCGTGTCGGCACTGTGGGCCAGCGCCCAGTAGACGCCCACAAACGACACCCACGCCAGCCCTATGACGACCACCTCGAACCAGCTTCCCGTGAAAAGCTGCATAAAGATAGCGTAACCCGCGAGCAGTAACGCCGGGAGTAGCGCGTGCACGGGGACCGGCAACAGAGGCAGGTATTCCGGTTCGAGCAGCGTCCTGGTGGGGAAGCGCGGCCTTGAGCGAAGCCAGATTGAACCGCCCGACGCCACGACGACCAGCGCCGCACCCAGCGCCCAGTTGACCTGCGTTACACCGCCGGGCGTGGCAAGGTCGCCCCGCTGGAGTGCCGCCAGTATGGCAAGCCCAATGGTAAGCAGGCTGCTGAGAATGAAAACACGCTCCGTACGCAAGTGTTACTCCCGCCCGGCTTCCCATGCTGCCAGGACCGCGCGTATCTGCTCCTCGGAAATTGCCCCCTCGCGTAAGAGACGAGGCACCGGTAGCGTGCAGTCCACGATACTTGACGGGACTCCGCCCAGGCTGCGACCGCCGTCCACTATCAGGTCGACCGAGCCTTCCAGGTAGGCCGCGGCCTGTTCAGCGTCATGCGCTTCCGGCTGCCCCGACAAGTTGGCGCTACTGACGGCCAGCGCGCCCCCGCAGGCTTCCAAAAATGCCAGCAGTTCCTCATGCCGGGGCACCCTTACCGCAATCGTGTCGCCGCCACCTAAAGCTTCCGGCAGATTCGGCTGCTGCGCCACCACCAGGGTAAGCGCACCGGGCCAGAACTCCCTTGCCAGCACCTCTGCCGTCGCGGGGAACACGCGCGCCACGTCGCCAACCCTGTGCGCCCCCGACAGCAGCAACGGCAAGGCTTTAGCCTGGTCCCGGCTCTTGGCCTCGTAAAGCCGCTGGATAGCCGCCACATTGTAGGGGTCGCAGCCGAGGCCGTAAACGGTGTCCGTCGGGAAGGCGACCAGGCCGCCTGCCTGAACTATCTCGCGGGCCTTCTGCCAGGTTTCGGTTGAGGCTTTCTTGATCGGCATAGCTGGCCTCGCCTAGCTCTCTCGTGCGAGCAGAAACAACGCCCAGGAGCGCAGTAACTCCCGGTATTCATTGGGAGGCACCGACTCAAGCAGGGTGAGCGCCTGGTTCACGAACCCGCGAGCCAGGGCCGCCACCTCTTCACAAGCCCCGGTTGAGTGCAGAATTGCGAGTACTTGCTCGACCTCTGCAGGCGAAGCATCGCTCTTCCCCAGCGTTGCTAGAAGAACCCGTCGTTCGGCCTGTGAGGCCCGGCTGAGTGCCTTGTACACAATCAGCGTGCGCTTGCCCTCGCGGATGTCAGAGCCGACCGGCTTACCGAGTTGGGCTTCGTCAGCGGTAAGCCCAAGCAGATCGTCGTGCAACTGGAACGCCGTGCCGCAAAGCGAAGCAAAGCGCCCTAGCTTATTAGCTAGGTCGTCTGGGTCGGAGGCACCACCAAGACCTATCTTTGCGCCGCACCAGGCAGCATACTCAAGCAGCGTCCCCGTCTTCATAGTCAGCATGTGCAAGATGCGCGCTTCATCCAGGTCTTCGGCGGGCATGAGCGAGTATTGAACGTCCAGCATCTCGCCTTCCAGCAACCCCGGAGTGAGGTCGCCTGCCATGCGGTCGATAAGCTCCAGCACGAGTGGCAACGCCACCCCCCTGTTGGCCAAGTCAGCTAGTAACCCGTACGTCCAAGCCTGTTGCAAGTCGCCCGCCAGGATCGCCACCGAAGTGCCATAATGAGCTGCATCCGGCTGGTCATGGCCGTGCTCGGACATAGCGTGGTCCCGATACATGGCATGTACAGTCGGGCGGCCCCGGCGGGTGTCATCCCTGTCAATAATGTCATCGTGCACCAACGTCCAGGTGTGGAACACCTCTACCGCCGCAGCCGCAGGGAGCGCCTGGTCCTCGTCGCCCCCGACCGCGCCGCAGCACAGGAGCACCAGCAGCGGCCGCAACGCCTTGCCACGGCGCTGTAGGTAGGTGAAGAGAGCGTCATGGATGTCCTGGGGCTTGAACTTGGCCGAGCCGGGCCACGTGTCCAGGTACTCATACACCCTGTCACGGCGTTCGCGCAGAACCATGTCGAACCGCTCTCCAAGCGTGCGCTCGTCCAACTCCAAAGTTGGCTCGGCTGACGTAACCTTCATCTACAGGTGCTCCTTGAGGTTCAAGGCCGCCGCGCGGTCCATGCCCTTGACCGACATCAGTTCTTCTATCGTCGCTTCGCGTATGCCCTTTACAGAGCCGAACTTGTGCAGCAGCGCCTTCTTTCTCACCGGTCCAATCAGCGGCACCTCATCGAGCTTGCTCCTGGTGCCGCGCTTGGACCCCAGCTTCTTGTTATAAGTATTCGAGAAGCGGTGCGCCTCGTCCCGGATGCGTTGTAGCAGTTTCAAGCCCTCGGACCGGGCGTTTAGGATGACTGGCTCGGACCTGCCGGGCAGAAATACCTCTTCTTCGCGCTTCGCCAGCGAAATCAAGGGCACGTCCCTTAGCCCCAGGGTGGTAAGCAGGTCGTAGGCCACGTTTAGCTGCCCCTTGCCACCGTCAATCACCACCAGGTCCGGGAGCACCGCCCAACCGCTCTTGTCCCACGCACCGTCTGCATGCCCGTTACCACCTTCCGCGGCCCGCTCCCTCCGAGACAGGTCGGCCTGGGTATCGCCAAGCTGCGGCTCGTTGCGGTCCTCCACGGCCTCAGCCTCAAGTCGCGCCACCGCTTCGTACTGGGCGGTCGGTGCCGGCTCGTCTCTCTCCCCGGCCTCAGCATGTGCCAGCGCCACTTGCCTTTCTCCTGACGACTGTTCCGCCGAGGCACGCCGGAAGCGCCGCGCCAGCATCTCACGCATCGAAGCGAAATCGTCGTTGCCCGTGGTGCGGATGTTGAAGCGGCGGTATTCTTTCTTCTTTGGCACGCCCTGCTCGAACACCACCATAGCCCCCGCCACGTCAGTGCCTTGCAGGTGCGCTACGTCGTAACACTCGATGCGCTGGGGCCACACCGGCAAGCGCAGCACTTGTTGAAGCTCAGTAAGCGCCGCCGTCCCCTTCTGTTCGTCGCTCAACCACCTCAGGCGGTATTGCTCCAGCGTTTCTGCGGCGTTGCGCGAAGCCATCTCCACCATGTCGCGCTTCTGGCCCCGCCTCGGCACCGCCAGCGTCACCTTGTGCCCGCGCCGCTCCCGCAACCAGGCTTCGATAATCTCGGCGTCCGAGACATCGTCTTGCAGCAGCACCTTGGGGGGCACGTAGGAAGCGTCATCGTAGAACTGCGTCATGAAGCTTTCGAGGATTTCGCCGGGAGTGGAGTCGGCGGTGCCTTCCAGCATGTAGTGCTCGCGGCCTAACAGTTTGCCACCCCGGATGAAGAAAATCTGCACGCACGCTTCCCCGTCGTTGCGGGCGAAAGCAATTACATCCTCATCGGTCTTGGTCGCGCTGAAGACCTTCTGCTCTTCCAGCAACTTCTCCAGGTTCCTTATTCGGTCGCGGAACACGGCCGCGCGCTCGAATTCCAGGTTTTCGGCAGCGTCTTCCATGTTCCGCTTGAGGCCGCGTATTACTATGTCGTGCTTGCGCTCCAGGAAAAGCACCACCTGCTTTATAGCATCGTCGTAGGCTGGCTTGTCGGCAAGACCGGCGCACGGGCCGAGACAGCGGTGGATGAAATATTGCACGCAGGGCCGCGCATCGTTGCCGGTGATCTCCTTGTCGCACGTGCGGAACGGGAAGAGTTTGTCCAACAGGTCCAGCGTCTGGTAGACCGTGCCCATACCGGGGAACGGGCCGAAGTACTGAGCGCCGTCGTTCAACACACGTCGAGTGGGCAGCACGCGCGGCCAAGCCTCGTTGGTGGTCACCTTAATGTACGGGTAGGTCTTGTCGTCCTTGAGGCGGATGTTGTAGCGCGGGCGGTGCTTCTTGATAAGCTGATTTTCGAGGATGAGGGCCTCTAGCTCGGTGTCCGTCAGGATGTACTCGAAATCGTACACCTCGTCCACCATGCGCATCACCTTGGGTGCCTGCCCCTTCAGCGAGCCGAAGTACGACCGCACTCGGTTCTTGAGCGACACCGCCTTGCCTACATAAATGATCTGGTCGGCGCGGTTGTGCATTATGTAAACACCAGGCGTGCCGGGTAGCGCCTTCAACCGCTCATCGAAGCCGGGCGCTCTTTCACGTGGTGGGATTAACGGCGGGGTCCCCATACCTGAATATTACCAGAAAGTGAGCGTTTGTTCTATCGTGGTACACCCTGTCTTCCTGCGCACAGGGAACAGACAGGCGGGTGAGGGACGGGCCTCAGGGCAGCAACTCGAATACAGCAGTATCGTCCGGGGTGGCGTACTCACCCATGTCGGGCCGGGCGTCGAGCACTTGCGGGTCCACCTGCCACACGGTACGGTCTTGGAATTCAGCGAGGAACCGCATCTGGGGCAGCGATTTGAGGTAGTCCAGCACGCCGAGCCAATCGGCACCATATGGCTTGCCACTGACCACGACGTAGCGCACGCCCCACTTCCTCAGCACCTCGAACGAAGCTTCGTCCGGGAACTCTTGCAGGTTGTCCCTCTCAGCGCGCCAGGCTGGCGGCTCAAATGTCTCGTACCCATAGGCTACCGGCTTGCCCGTTTGCACGCGTCGATACAGCGCGGGACCCGACTGCGAGCTATCCAGCGGCATTTGCATCACCACGCCGGCCGGCTGCTGTGCCAGGAAGCGCGCGGTGTCCGTTGCCTCTACTCGGCTGGTTCCCCAGGCGTATGGTCCCGTCCAGAAGTCAGCCAGCAATAGCAGAGCTAGGAGCAATGTCGCCATCGTGGGGTTCCGACGCACCATAGGCGGCCCGTGACGCAGGGAGGCAGCCCACACCAACCCGAACAGGACTGTTAGCGCCAAAGCGACAATCACTCCAAACCTCGCAAACGCCCGCATCGAGGAGTAGAGTGGCAACCAGTCGTAAAGTAGCTGCCCCGGCAGGGGAATCACCCCTGCTTGCCCCACCCTCACCTGCCCATTGGCATCATGCAAAGTGAGACCAAGCGACAAGACAAAGGCGACGGCGGCAAGCGCCAACCATGCGCCCCACAGCCGCCGCTCGGACCGCTGAACCCGGCCCAAGAGCAGCACACAGCCCGAGATGATGACGCACGACAGCGGAACGCCTGCGTAGAGCGCGCTTTCGATGACGTTTTGCTCCGCGTGGGCGCGCATACCAGCTTCTCCCCAGACCGGCTGTAGGGGATTAAGGACCATGTAGTCTGCCGGTGCTGCTGAGTGCTCGTCCGCCGCTTTAGCGCTATGTGTGAGGCCGCCCTGCGCCCACAGCTGAAAGGATGGTAGCGCCACCGGGCTGGCAAGAGTGAGGAACACCGCCGCCCCGGCAACCAGGCCCCCAGCCAGCCGACGGACGTTACCTCTATATCCGCCGAGGACTACCCGCAGCAACAGGTACAACCCGAGCGCCAGCCCAACCATGTAAGCGTAGTACCACGCCGACAGTGCCGCCAGACCGAACGACAGCCCAAGGAAGACACCGTCGCGAGCCTTGCCGGTCCTGAGCAGGCGTTCCAGGAAATAGAAAGCCAACGCGATCCAGCCGGTGCCCAGCAGTTGGAGGTGCCCCGCAAACTGTGACATCCGGTAGGGGCAGAAGGCGAAAGCGAGCGCCGACAGCATGGCCGCCAATCTGCTCCCCGTCAGTTCCTTCACGAGCAGATAAGCACCGACGCCTGAGACTACAAAGGAAGCGAGCGCCAGCAGGTTATATGCGACCACGTCATTACTAATGGCTCCCAGCAGAACGCCCGGTATAGCGTTCGCCAGCGTCGGCTCCCCCTGCCCCAAGTCGAAACCGAAAGGTGCGTAGCTGCCCGGATCGAAGAAAGGAGAGCGGTGCTCCTCCAGTAGAGCCGTGCGGAACCACCAGAGCTTGTACAAGAACGCAAAGTTATCGGCGGGCCAGCCCGGAAGGGAATCACTCAGGCGCGTGACAAGCGGCCAGGTTGCCCCAACAGCCAACAAGCCAGTGGCACCGCCGACAATGGGCAGTTCCCAACGGGTGCGCGCGAGGCGTTGAAGCCGTGCCAGCGCAGGTGAGTTCGGGTCGAGCAGGGTTCGCACAACAATGAGGAGGAAAATGGTGGTAGCGGCTGCTACAAGCCATGAGTAGAGGGGCAGTACTACTGAGGCAGGCATGAAGGTAGCAAAGGTTTGCGGAAGGAGGGCCGCACCTGACAAAACACCCCCTAGGAGGCCCGCCCTCAAGGATCTGCTGAACACTCCCACAAGCCCGAGACACAGCGCAGGCGTAACCGCAGCCAGCAGCAACCACAGCAGCGGCGGAAAGTTGAGGCCAAAGCGATTCGGTGCCACACTGATAGCTATTTCGGACACGGCCACACCAAGCAGCCGTCTATCGCCTGCTCCGGGGTAGAAAGTTCCGCTCTCAAGCACCAGGCGCACGTCCGGGGCGAAGCCAGGCCCCGTGTTCGCTGAGTACGTCTGCCAGCCAGGGCTTGTCTCGAAGGACGCGACTTCCGAGTCGCCTATCCGCAGCCAGGCTGTAGGCAGGGGCTGACCCGCGGGCCTGGCGGGGTCGAGCGTGAGGCTAATGTTGACGCTCGACGCCAGGGCGGGTAGCGAAACTGCCGACATCTCGCGGCTCCAGCGGAAACTGCGGTCCGAGGCACGTTCCACCCCGTAGAAGTGGCTAGCGGAGGTTGCGGGGTTTCCCAGGTCCAGGTGGACGGGCCGAGGAGGCGATAGCTGCCAGCGAGCAAGTAAGAGGGCAGGCGAAAGGAGCATGAAGGCCAGGCACAGTGCCACCCGAGAACGATTCAAGCCGGGCAGCAGGTTGCGTAGACCTGCTTGCTCGTTGGACGTAGCACCATCGCTTGAAGTTCCCATGGTCGGCACCGCGCCTACTGCGTGCGCCTGGGGCGACCCACAACCATGAGGATGATGCTCAGCATAGCCACGACGGCAAAAAGGCACACCCCAATTAGCAGGATCTGGGAGACAAAGCCCCCTGGGTCAGCGAGCGCGTCAGAGCCGAAGATGAGTACGCCCAGGCTGCAAGGGCAACACACAAGCACCACCAGCAGCAATCCAAGCCCGAGCCAGAATTGCCCCTTCGCGGGCCTGCCCACTCGCAAAGCCTGCAACACGCTCGGTGCCGAGTACTGCCGTGCCGCTTCCTGTGTGGGGTACTGCGCCTGGGGCGGAGGCGGACCTTGCTCGATGCCCCCTAGGGAGGGAGGCACTGGGTACTGGCCCGGTGGAACGCTAGATGGAGTGCCCTGCTGAACGAGAGCGAAGCCACACATGCGGCAGAAGCGCGCATCAAGGCTGTTTTCGGTGTTACATCGTGGACAGTGCAAGCGTGGTCGTTCCCCTGAAGGCTAAATGTCGCCACATTATAGCATAGCCGGGCTTTGGTCCTGGTTCTGCACAAGTGCCTGCGGCGGGGCCATAATTGCGACCGGCATCCCGCCATGAGCGTTCTACTCACTGCGATTTGTAGTACTTTTGCCCCATTTTCTCGTTTTTGGTCGATGCTGCCCCCGACAGTTGGTATACTTAATAGCCCCAGGACTGCACGTCCGCGTTTACGGCTGCGGGAGAACGGAAAGGAAACTGATGTCGAGGTCTACTTTGTCACGTCTGCGGCGCACGCCCCTGTTCGTCGTGGCTATCATGCTGCTTTCCATCGGCCTGCGCTCTGGCTGGGTACCCGCGCACGCTGCGTTCAACTCTGCCGAGAGCGCCCCGGCTGGGTTCGCGTTCCCTGAGTTCGCCGCCGTGTGGCAGCGCACCGACGGCCCCGTCGCTGCCGGACAGGTAGCACGCTCGTGGCTGTGGGGGCCTGCGCCCGGCAGCACCGTTGAGGAGCAATTTGCCGAGGCTGGTGGCGGCAACCGCACCGTTCAGTACTACGATAAAGCCCGGATGGAGCTGAATGAGGCGGAGCGGGACCAGGCTTCGCCCTGGCGCGTCACTACTGGCCTGCTGGTGAACGAGATGGTCACGGGGCGCATCCAGGTCGGTGCTTCGCGGTTCGAGAACCTGGAGCCTGCAAACATTTTCGTGGCGGGAGACGTCAACGTACCAACAAACCCTACGTACGCCGACTTCGCGCCAGCCGTGGCCTCAAAGGCACCGGACCGCACGGGCGGTACCATTGACGATACCATGCCCCGGTGGGACCCTTCCCTGGCGCGCTCGCCGCAGACCTACGCCACCTACATCCCCCAGACCGGCCACAACATTGCCAGCGTATTCTGGAGCTACCTGAACCAGCAAGGACAGGTCAGCACGCCCGACGGCAAGCTGCGCTCGGAGCGACTCTTCGACTGGGTCTACCTGATGGGCTATCCAATCTCGGAGCCGTACTGGTCCAAAGTGACGGTGGGTGGTAAGAACTATGCCGCGCTCGTGCAGTTATTCCAGCGCCGCACCCTCACCTATATTGCCGAGATGCCTGCGGGGTGGCAGGTGCAGATGGGCAACGTCGGCCAGCACTATTACGAGTGGCGTTACGGCACCCGCGCCACCACTTCTGGCAACAATGCCGCCCCGAGGAGCGCGGTCCCGACGCCGACGCCGCCACTCCCCTCCGGCTCGTTCGTCACGGTCGAAGGCAACCAGTTCGTCTATGCGGGCGCGCCCATCAAGCTGAAGGGCACCAACTACTGGCTAAGCAATGCTCCCTTCTCCGGTACCTGGGCCTCGTGGGACGGTCCCAAGGTGTATGAGGAGTTGAAACGTGCTCAGGCCCTCGGTGTGAACGTTATCCGCGTCGGCCTGCCGTTCGACCACGGCGACACGATGGACGTTGTGTGGGACCGCGACCAGGAGATGCGCGAAGTCAGCATGTGGATACAGCGCCAGATGACGCAGTTGCTACAGATCGCGTCCATCCTGGGCATGAAGGTCATATTCACGCTGTTCGAGTGGTACGACGAGCAACCACCGCAAGGCTCACGCGAGGAGCGACCCAACATTGCCTACCTGGAGGGTATCGTCCAGCCCTTCGCCAACGACGACCGCGTGCTCGCGTGGGACTTGCGCAACGAACCGGACCACTACGACCGCTGGAAGGGCGGCGACCCCGACCGAGTGATAGAGTGGCTGGACCGCATGGCCGCGAACGTGCGCCACTTCGACAAGAAGCACCCCATAACGGTCGGCATGGGCGACTACCGCAACTTCTGGCTGAAGGACAAGCGCGGCCGGAGCGTGCTCGACTTTATAGATTTCGTGTCGCTGCACTGCTACGATGCCCACGGGCTGACGGGGCAGGTGGAAGCCCTCCGTGCGCGTACCAACAAGCCGGTGATAGTCGAAGAAATGGGCTGGCCCAGCTCCCCAGGCGATAAGCCCGCACCCGAGGGCGCACGGTTCGATATTGCTACGCAGAACTACTTCTACACACAGATGCTGAGTGATGCCCGCAAGCTGGACCTGGCAGGTGTGGTGCAGTGGTCGCTCATGGACTTCGCGCCGCGCACCACCGCCGAGGTGGCAAACTTCGAGGAGCACTTCGGCCTCTACCGGCTCGACGGCACGCCCAAGCCCGCCGCCGAGATATTCAAGAACGGCTTTTCGGGCCGCATTCTACCCAGCGAAACGAAGACCTACCTGCCCCTCGACACGGCAGACAACCCCAACCTGAACCCCTAGGAGCCTCGCAATGGAAGATGCCCTCGACCGCGCCCCCGGCACAGTCACCATCGACCTGTTCGACCAGTTGGACATCCGGGCAGGTCGCGTAACCGCAGTCGAGCCATTCCCGGAGGCGCGCAAGCCCTCCTACAAGCTCCGAATCGACTTCGGGCCGCTTGGTGTCAAGCAGTCGAGCGCACAGCTTACTGCGCACTACAGGCCTGAGGAACTGGTGGGCAGAATGGTGGTAGCAGTGGTCAACTTCCCTGCGCGCCGCATAGCCGGGTTTTCTTCAGAGGTGTTGGTGCTTGGTCTGCCGGATGCAGGTGTAGCCCGGCAAGGTGGGGTTATTCTGCTCTCACCCGAACGAGACGTTGAGCCGGGGGCCAGGGTATTCTAGACGGGCACAATGGCATGCCTTTTGCATTACTGTCGGTAGGAACGGGCGCGTAAAGCGCCGCGCAGCTAACGTACAAGGTAAATTGTGAAAGGATGGAACACAATGTCTAACCAGATCACTCGAACTGAGCGGATCACTACCACCTCCACCGAGGCGGTACCGGCGGTCCCTGTAGTGCCAGTAGAAACCGCTACCACGACCAGCACGACCACTACCACCGAAGTGCAGCCTGCCGCCCCCCAGACCAACAATATCAACGTCGCACCCACCACGGGCGCGGACACGGCGGGTGGCGGTCAGGTGTCGATAAATGTGCCCGCCCCCGGCACCGGCACGACCAACGTCAACGTCAACGAATAAGCCTGCGTTAAGCTCGGCCTTGGGTGGCCCTGCGACCCGTGGCCGCAGCCGGTCATGGCTCGCGAAGGAGGCAATCACGCCTCCTTTTCTATTGCCTGGCGATTCTAATCTGTTTCTAACATTCCTCTAAGGTTTCGTTAATGGACGGCTGCCATAATGAATACATCGCGGGAGCGCACATACCAGTAAGGGCACTGGTATCGAGATAAACAATTAGGGAATGGGACCTAGCCGCGGTCGTCGTAAAGTGTGCTCCCGCCGATCCGTATGCAAACGGGCCTCTCCGCCCACGAGTCAGGGACATTGAGTTGTCCGGCTCGTCGGGCAGGTCACACGACCAGGAGAGGCCTGACCTATACATGATGGTCCAAGGAATTGGAACGGTCCATGTTCGGACCACCTGCCGCAAGGCAGACTAAGTTATCTTGAACAGACGGAGTGTGAAACGATGATCGGACGTGTAGCAAGAGCTGTGCTGGCTTCGGTGCTGCTGGTGCTGCTGTTGGTACTGGGCGGGCTGTCGGTAAGCGGCATCGCCTCCAACCTGCGCATGGCTGGCCAGTCTGCCCCCGCAGGCGATGCTCCGGCCGCCCAGGTCAAACCCGCCAGCAATCAGTCCACCGCACCCGCCCAGACCGACAACGCGGTGCTCGCCCCTGAGCCGCAGGTGCCCGTCCAGGGCGGTGTGCTCGACGCCAGGGCCGCCGCCCGCAAGGCAGGACCAGCCGTGGTGACGGTGGTGAACTACCTCGATGTCAACTCTCAGCAGGGCGCGTTTGGGGCGGTACCGCAGGCCAGCGGCTCGGGAGTGATAATCGACAGCCGGGGCTATATAGTTACGAATAACCACGTTGTAGAGAACCAGCGCAGCCTCGAAGTTATCTTCTCTGATGGCGAGAAAGCACCCGCCACGCTCGTGGGCACCGACCCCTTCTCCGACCTGGCGGTGCTCAAAGTAGACACCACGGTACCTGCGGTCGCAAGCTGGGGCGACAGCGACAGCCTGGAGCCAGGCCAGCCTGTGGTGGCGATTGGTTCCGCCCTCGGGGACTACCAGAACAGCGTCACCGCCGGTGTGGTGAGCCAGGTGCACCGGGACATCAAGGACGCGGACTCGACCGCGCTACGCGACCTGATCCAGACCGATGCCGCCATCAACCACGGTAACTCGGGCGGCCCGCTGCTCGACATCGAGGGCAACGTTATCGGCATCAACGTGGCCGTGGTCCGCAACAGCGGGCTGACAGGCGACATCGCGGAGGGGTTGGGGTTCGCTATCCCTTCAAACACCGCGAAACAGGTCGCGGACCAGATCATCAATAACGGCACCGTGTCACGGCCCTTCATCGGCATCACCTACCAGATGATCAATGAGAGGCTCGCCGGGCAGGAAAACCTCCCTCGTGATTACGGAGTGCTGATCTCTCAGGTGTCAGCGGGAAGCCCAGCCGAGAAAGCGGGCATCACACCCGGTAGCATAATCACCAGGTTCGAGGGCGTAGAACTCAACGAGGACAACACCCTCATGGAGCTGCTGATGCAGCACAAAGTCGGAGACACCGTGACGCTTACGATACTCGAAGAAGGCGCAAGCGACGAGAAGGATGTACAGGTCACTCTCGCCTCCCGCCCCAAGGACTCGTAACGTTCACCCTAACCAAGCCAACTTCCTTCCTCCCTCCTCGAACAAGAAGGCCTGCCTAACAAGCAGGTCTTCTTGTTATCCTGACTAGGACAAACCCTGCGTCAGCCTAGAACCCGCGAACGTAGCACAGGCGGCCCCCGCATAACTTCCCTCAAGGCCCTTGTACGCGCCCTCCTGGACCTCTCGTCCCATCGGGTATAATGTCCGCTGACGCAAAGCGGTGCGACTTGACGGAGTATCGAAACCTCAACACTACCAACCAAGAGGCGGAATATGCAGCCTTACCTTCCACCATTTGCGAACGCATTGTGAACAGGAGAAACGTATGGCAGCTAGTATCGCAGTCATCGTGATTGATTGCGTTGATTCCGGACCGGTGGCAAAGTTTTGGATGGAGGCGCTGGGGTATGAGGTGGCCGCTCAGGATGGCACCTGGATCAAGTTGCGCGATCCGCTGGGCGTGGGGCCACCCCTGGCGATTGACCCTGTGCCTGAGGCCAAGATCGTTAAGAACCGTATGCATATCGATCTCAGGCCGAGCGACTCAATGGAGGCTGAGGTAGCGCGGCTGGAACAACTGGGGGCGCGGGTCGCTAGAGTGTTTCCTGGAGATCATACAATCATGCTGGACCCCGAGGGCAACGAGTTCTGCGTTGTCGAGCCGCATTCACTCGCTTAGGTTGTGGCTCGTGAGGAACCGATAGATCAAGCGGTGGATCAGTTAGGGCAACATGTATGCTGTCATCCACGGGAGCCTGAACTACATGCAATTTGACCGCATCTACTCCACAATAGAGTGCCACACCGCAGGAGAGCCGTTGCGCATCGTAACCTCAGGTATTCCCTTCATACCTGGAGCCACCATCCTTGGGAGGCGTCGTTGGGTACAGGAGAAACTGGATCACGTGAGGCGCTCACTGATGCACGAGCCACGGGGCCACGCCGACATGTACGGTTGCTATGTAACGCCTCCGGTGACACCCCAAGCCGACCTCGGGGTCATCTTCATGCACAACGAGGGATACAGCACGATGTGCGGGCATGGAGTGATAGCCCTGGCCGCTGCTGCTGTGTCAACCGGCATGGTGCCCGCCACCTCTCCTGAAACGCGGGTGGGCATGGACACTCCCGCCGGGTTTGTGGAGGCGTTTGTTGAGTGGGACGGTAAGAAAACGGGCCGCACGCGCTTCCTGAACGTGCCGTCCTTCCTCTACCGGCGCGAGCTGACCGTTCGGACTGCCGGCTTCGGCACATTCACGGTGGACGTGGCGTTTGGAGGGGCTTTCTACGCTTATCTTGAGGCAGAACAAGCGGGCCTCGGTGTTAGACCCGCCCACTACCGCGATCTCATTCAGCTAGGTGACGAGGTGAAGCACGCGGTAGAGGACGCCATTACGGTCGTACACCCGCTTGAGCCGGAGCTGCAAGGCATCTACGGCACAATCATCTCAGGCCCACCTTCCGTGCCCGGTGCCGACCAGGCGAACGTATGCATATTTGCCGACCGCGAGGTAGATCGCTCGCCCACGGGCACGGGCACAGCCGGACGCGTGGCGCAGTTGCATGCCAGAGGCAGATTAGCGCCTGGGCAGGTCTTCGTCAACGAAAGCATCATCGGCACGCACTTCACTGGAAGAGTGGTGGACACGACGACCGTTGGCGGGTTTCCGGCGGTTATACCGGAGGTCGCTGGCCAAGGTTACATTGTAGGCTTCTGCCAGTGGGTTGTGGACCCCGAAGACCCGGTGGCGGAAGGTTTCTTCCTGCGATAATATGCGTTGATACAGGTGGGGTCAAGGCGGCCCCAGGAGGCCGGGATATGCTCCGCTGAAGATTACATGTAGAACCGGAGCATACAAAGCGCTCCAGGTTTGACTGAACTTCTAACCGTTGCCGCTTATCTGTTGCCGTAAAGGACGCGATTGCGTTCATGTTCCTCAAGGGTGCGGGCGAACGCATGCGTGTTTGTGCCGTCTTCCTTCGCGACGAAGTAGAGGTAATCGACCTCCTCCGGATTCACAGCAGCTTCAATCGCCGCCAACCCAGGCGCGGCTATCGGACCCGGCGGAAGGCCAACGATCATGTAGGTGTTATATGCATGTTCCACCCTGAGTTGGTCGAGGGACAACACGGGCCACCAATTGCCCGGTTCGCCCACGGCGTACTGTGTAGTGGGGTCCGCGTTCAAGAGCATGCCCTCTTTCACGCGGTTCCAGTAGACGGCCGCGATGGTGCTCAGTTCCTCCTTCACCACGCCTTCCCTCTGGGTGATTGAGGCGACGGTCAGCATCTGGTGCACGGTTCGGCCCTGGGCGGCCAACTTTTCACGCATCTCAGGGGTGATACGCTGCTGCATGGTGTCAATCATGATCTTGATGACGGCGTCCGTGTTGTCCCCTGGGTTCTGCTTGATCTCGTAAGTATCCGGGAAGAGATAACCTTCGAGGGTAGACCCTGCAGGCGCACCCGCCTCCTGGAAGAACGTCCCGCCGTACTTTGCGACGCCCTCCGGTGACCGCGTGGCGTCCAAGAACGTGGTAGGAGTTACGAGGCCCTCAGCGCCAAGCTTCTCCGCTATCTCCTCTATCCGAAGCCCCTCAATCACCGTGAAGCGCACACCCGGCTCGTCGGCAATTGGGGCGGTCAGCACCTCTATAACTTCGCTGTTGTCCATGTTGGTGCGAAGCTGGAAGGTACCAGCCTTGATAAGAATGTCCTTGCCGCTGCTCCTGAGTTGCAGCCCGAACCAGAAGGCGCTGTCAATGATGCCCTGCGCTTCCAGGTTGGACCCTATCTCGTTGACGCTTTCTCCCGGTGCTATAACGAACGCGATCGGCACCGACTCCTGTTCGCCGCCGCCAGACTGCAAGGTGTTGCCGACGAACATGTAAATGCCTACGCCAGCGCCCAGGACCACCACAATCATGATCAGGCCAATAAGGCCCTTTATAATGCTGCCTACAATTTGCACGCTTTGAGGTCTCCTTTTTCCTAGCCAGTTGCCATTGTAGCAAAGGGGAGGCTCCCGCCGCAAGCAGGCGTAGGGGTCTCCTCCACAGCAATTGGGCAGCCCGCCTCGCCCCAGGCCACCGCCAACCTGCCCTATAATGTAGGCATGACCGAACACCTCCCGCCTCTACTGGCAATCACCGGCCCCACCGCCTCAGGGAAGAGTGCCCTGGCCCTGGCCCTGGCTGAAGAGCTAGGCGCTGAGATCGTGACCGCAGACTCGCGCCAGGTCTACAAGCTGATGGACATAGGCACCGAGAAGCCAAGCCTTGAGGAGCAGGCGCGGGTGCCTCACCACATGATCGACCTTGTGTACCCGGACGAGCCTTATACGCTCGCCTTGTACCAGCGCGAGGCCTACGCAACTATCAACGACGTGCTGAACCGGGGCAAACTCCCCATCCTGGCAGGCGGGACGCCCCTGTACGTGAACGCCGTGCTGGAGGGGTGGACCATACCGGAGGTTGAGCCGGACCTGGTGCTAAGGGGCAGATTGGAGGCTGAGGCCGAGGCACACGGGCCGCAAATGCTTCACCGCCGCCTTGCACAACTGGACGCAGACGCGGCGGCAGGCATATTGCCGTCCAACACCCGCCGCATTGTGCGCGCCCTCGAGGTAATCGAGCGCACCGGGCGGCCCATCAGCGCGCAGCAGGACAAGGTTCCCCCGCCCTACCGCATACTCTCCATCGTCCTGCATTGTCAGAGACCTGAACTATACAGACGCATCGACTCGAGGGTTGACAGGCAGATAGAAAGGGGCCTGGTGGGGGAGGTCGCAGGCTTGCACGCTCGCGGCTACGGGTTCGACCTGCCGTCGATGAGCGGCATTGGCTACCGGCAAATCGGCGAGTACCTGATGGGCCGAGCGACGTTGGAGCAGGCTGCGCAGCGGATGAAGTGGGACACCCACGCCTTCGCCCGCCACCAGGGCAACTGGTTTCGGCGCGCCAGGACTGCCGTGCAACTTGATGTCACGGAGGCGGACCCGCTGCCCCAGGTACGGCAAGTTGTACGCTCTTTCCTGGACGCTGCGTAGGAGGAAGAACGCCGCGACTAAACCATAACCGGCGGCCCACCGTTTTGTAAGGGCATCTCGCGTCGGGTATAATTAATGGAAGCCTTCAGGGCACAAACCACAAGGATGTGGACCATGAAATTCGCTAAACGCCTTGATAACCTACCGCCATACGTCTTCGCGGGGATGGCAAAGAAGATAGCCGACCTGCGCTCTTCAGGAATCGAGGTCATCAACCTGTCCATGGGCGACCCGGACGTACCGACCCCGGGCTACCTGCTGGATGAACTCTGCGAGGCGGCGCACCGGCCTGAGAACTCGCGCTACCCCGACTACTACGGCAAGATGAAGCTGCGTGAGGCCATCGCTGATTGGTACCGCTCCCGCTTCGACGTTGAGTTGGAGCCGCGCACCGAGGTATTGCCACTCATCGGCTCTAAGGAGGGCATCGCCAACGTCGCTCTGGCGTTCGTTGACCCCGGTGACGCGGCATTGGTGCCCGATCCGGCCTACCCGGTGTACAAGTTTGGCACGATAATGGCGGATGGGGTGATTTGCCCTCTGCCGCTCCGAGCGGAGAACGGCTGGCTGCCCGACCTGAACGCGCTAGACGAAAGCTTGAGCGACCGCGTCAACGTGGTCTGGTTGAACTACCCGAATAACCCCACGGGAGCCACCGCAGACCTTGAGTTCTTCGAGCGGGTAGTTGGCTGGGCCAGGCAGCACGACGTCATAATCGCGCACGACAACCCCTACAGCGAGATTACATTCGACGGCTACAAGGCACCTTCCATCCTGGAGGTACCGGGCGCGAAAGAGGTAGCTGTAGAGTTCAATTCCCTCAGCAAGACGTACTCGATGGCGGGGCTGAGGATCGGCATGGTGGCGGGCAACGCGGACATCATCGGGGCTTTAGGCCGTATCAAGACCAACATCGATTCGGGCATCTACGGTGCGGTACAGGACGCCGCCATCGCGGCACTTACGGGAGACCAGTCCTGGATCCCTCAGAGGAACGAAATCTATCGCACTCGGCGCGACAAGCTCTGCAAGGGCCTTGGTGACATAGGCATCCACATCGAGCCGCCGAAAGCCAGCCTCTACCTCTGGGCACCCGTGCCGGAGGGCTATACATCGGCGCAGTTCACCGAACTGATGCTCACACAGGTTGGGGTTGCGGTGACTTCGGGCGCGAGCTACGGCAAGCAAGGTGAAGGCTGGTTCCGCGTATCGCTCACGGTGACCGACGCCGATATTGATGAGGCGGTCAGCAGGTTGCCGAAGCTACAGTTCTGACAGATAAGCACAATGTCATTGGAAACGCAGCCATTACACAGGAGGAGAAAACGATCTCTACTCGCATGACAGACACGGGCAGGCCCGTGGAGAAAGCAATCCTGGTCGGCGTCGATACCGGCAAGCAGACACTGAGCGTGCAGGACTCGCTAGACGAGCTAGAGCAGCTTGCGGCTACGGCAGGCGTAGAGGTGCTTGGGCGCCTTACGCAAAAGCTGAACGACCCGAACCCGGCAACACTCGTCGGCAAGGGCAAGGTAGAGGAAATCAAGGCGCTCAGGGAGCAGCTTGGAGCCGACGTGGTGCTCTTTGACGAAGAGCTTACTCCCACACAGCAGCGCAACCTCGAGGAGGTGCTGGCGGCCAAGCTACTCGACCGCACCGGCCTCATCCTCGACATATTTGCCCGGCACGCGCAGACGCGAGAGGGGCGGCTCCAGGTGGAACTCGCCCAGCTTGAGTACCGCCTGCCGAGGCTCACCCGCATGTGGACCCACCTTTCCCGGCAGGCAGCGGGTGGTGTGGGCCTGCGCGGACCCGGCGAGACCCAGCTTGAAGTGGACCGCCGCCGTTCATCGGAGCGCATCGCCAAGCTGCGCGAGGAGTTGAAGGAGGTCCACGCGCACCGCGAGCTTTACAGGCAGAAGCGCCGCCGCGAGGGCCTGCCCGTGGTGGCCCTGGTCGGCTACACCAATGCGGGTAAGTCCACCCTCCTCAACGCCCTGAGCAAGTCTGAGGTGTACGCCGCGAACGTGCTATTTGCGACCCTCGACCCCACGACCCGCCTGGTAAGGCTGCCGGAAGGGCAGGAGGCGTTACTTACCGACACGGTGGGTTTCATTCAGCGCCTGCCGACGCAGCTTGTGGCGGCCTTCAGGGCCACGCTGGAAGAGATACAGGATGCGGATGTCCTGCTGCACGTCGTGGACCTCACGCACCCCAACGCGGAGGAGCAGGCGGCCACGGTAGACCGCGTGCTCGGTGAGCTGGGCATAACCGATAAGCCGATGATCACGGCCCTCAATAAGATCGACCGGCTGTTCCCCGAGCTTTCCAGCATCGGGGCGCATGACGGCCGTTCAGATGGAACCGACGGGGCTGGTGAATCGGGGCTTGACGTGGCGAACATCAGCGCTCGCATTTCCGGCGAGATGGAACTGGGACCGAACTTCGTGCCAGTCTCTGCGCGCCGAGGCTGGGGCCTCAACGAGCTACTTGAGCGCATACAGCAGACGTTGAGCGACACCCTGGTGGCGATGCGGGTGCTCATACCCTACAATGAGAGCGAACTCGTCTCGCGCTTCCACGAGCGCGGCATCATTAACACTGAGGAGCACACCGGCACGGGCACCCTCATCGAGGGGCGGCTGCCCAAGAGGATGGTGCGCACCTACCAGCCTTACGAAGAGAGTAACGGCCACAACAAGCAGTAGAGGCGGATACACGAAGAAAGGGACGGTGAGCAACCGTCCCTTTCTTGATTCCTGCTATTGGTTGTTTACCGCTAAGGTGTTGGGCTTGCCGCCGCTCCAGGTGGTGTCGCGGTTGCCAGCAGGGGAGTGGTCTCCGGCGTGGTGGCGTTGACCGCGCCTGGTTCCTGCGGCGTTATCGTGCCCGTGCCGGAGATCGTACCTGTGGCTTGCACCGCGGGAGTAGTCGTGCCCCCTGACTGGGGAGTGCCGGTCCCTGAAGGAGCCGTCGTGCCTGCGGGGAGCACCGTGCCAGTAATGGTGCCGGTGGCGGTAATCTCTTGCGTCGGCGCTAGCGTCGGCAGGAGCGGTGTGGCGGTTGGCAACATCTTGGGCGGGTTGCTGAACCACGAGTGTAGCGGCTGAATGACCGCGTTGCTCACCAGGTACACTTCAGTGCTGTCCGGGGTCTTTACGTAGTAGGCGGAGCCGTCAATCGTCGGGTCGCCCACGAGCAGCGTGCGCTTGGTGCCAGCGGCATCGCTGTAGGTAATTGTGGCTGTAATGTCGGGTTGGGCCAAGCCAAACTGAGCGAGGTCGCCTGCCTCAGTTATCGTGCCCGAGGCTTGCAGACTCTGTAGTTGGTCGGCAAGGCCCCCCACCGCGAAGGGGTCGGCTGTGTCGGAGATTGGCTCCCTGATCGACCAGAGTGTGGTCGTGATGTCCTTGGTGATTAGCAGCCTCTGGGTGCCGCTTACTGCATCCAGGCCGATTACCTGGTTCTGGTCCTGCCAGACGTAAGTAACGGGCACGGGTGTAGGCTCGCCTGGAGTTGTGGTGCCCCTGTTGCCTCCAAGCGCCACGGCCAGCCCTCCGAGGACGACCAGCAGCACGAGCATGATGATGGTTGTGCGATAACGTTCCATATTACCTTCGCCTCCACCACATCATCACGCCTGCCAGCGCCACCAGCAGCGGCAGACCAAGCACCGTGCCGATCAGCACCAGGTTCCGCTGTCCCGCGTCCAGGGCCACCGTGCGGGGCGTCGAGGGGTCTTTCGGCCTGATCGACACAAGCTCGTTAGCCCCCGCCAGGTAAGAGATCGTATTGCCAAACAGGTCCACGTTGTAGATCGGGATTTGCTGTTGCAGGATGTTGTTGCTCGCAAAGTCGCCGTCACCGAAGGCCACGATGCGAGTGCCGACGGTGGTAGTATCGGTCACTGTGCCAGTGGCTGGGTCCGCAGGCTCCACAAGGCCCGCCAGGGTGACGGGGCCAGGCAGGTCCGCGCCCTCATCGTAACCGGGTTGCGTTGTGCCGCTGAGGGTCGTCTCAAGCCAACTGAGGGGCGGGGTGCTAACCGTGCGCACGATGGGCCGCACCTGGAAGCCCGGCTTGGACGTGCCCTCCCTGAAGCCGAGTGAAGCGAGGAAGGCCGTTCGTAGCTGGTTGCGCTCCAGGTCGCTCGTTATGTCGGTGGACGGGTAGGTGTCTGGGCCCAGGATACTGGCATCCGAGGGGTCCAGCTGTATGGCCTGGTCGAGCGCCACACCCTGCACCGGCTCAAGTCCGTAGGGCGTGAGCAGATCGTGCAAAGGCTTTTGTGCCTCGGGCGACATGGCCGGGTCCATTATCACCAAGAGGTGACCGCCCGCGTCGAGATAGCCCTGGATCGTCTGCATCTCCTGCGGCGTAATCGCCTGCTGAGGCTCGGCAATGACCAACACCGTCACGTTCGACACCGTGAGCGTCGGAGAGGTTACCAGGCTCCAGGAAAGCGTCCTATAGTTGTTTTGCTCAAGCGACTCCCGTGCCGTAGAGTAGGCTCCGGCGTCAAAGGCATTGATGTCGCGCTCGCCATGCCCCGTCAGGAAAGCCACGGTATTGACCGTATTTTGGCCGAGGCGCACAATTGCGCTGGTGAAGGCGCGCTCCGTAATGCTGTCCGCAATCTCGCGCTTCTCGCCATCGGTGAACACGACCACACCCTCTCGTGTGATTCCAAAGCCCACCGCGCGCGCGGGCTGCGCGAATGGGTCGATAATCTCGTAGGTTAGCTTACGGTTGCGGGTGCTGTACTCGCGAAGCAAGTCCTCCGCCTGTTGCCGCGAAGCCCCATTGTCCCGACGTATGAAGGCCACCGCCTGTACGTTGCCGGGGCGGTCGTTGAGGCTATCGAGCACGCTCTGCGTCTGGGGCGACAGCGAGAAGTCGCCGCCCGCCGTCCAGTCGGCCCTTACCGTGGCGACATTCTCCGAGAGTATGTTGATAACCACCGCGATGCCAATGGCCGCTAGGGAAGCGACCAGCGCGTTGGTGGTGAGGCGGGTGCTGCGTTTGCCCGCGGCTTCGCCGACCGATTCTGGCGCTGCCAGCACAAAAATAGCAAAACTGACGATTGCCGCGATGATCAAGATTCGCAGCGTCAGGTCCATCGTGCCGAAGTCTAGCGTCAGGCCCTGGAAGGCAGCCCAGTAGAAGAGAGCGATACCCCCGAAGCCCAGCGCCGCAAAACCGGCGAGCGTGGCGATGAGGGCACGTCCAGACTTTTTCATGCCCTGTACCTCCTGGCTTCGACTATTTGGATTGTGATGAAGAGCACGGCCCCCGTGAACGTGAGGAAGTAGATCACATCCGTCAGGTCCACGATGCCGCGCACAAACGGGTCGTAGCGGTCGCCTATAGAAAGCTTGGCGAGCACCGCCGCGACGTTAGGCGCAACGTTGCTGGTCAGCACCGTGATGATGAACAGCACCAACAGGATTGCCAGCGCGATCACCGCCGAAAGTATCTGGTTAGACGTCAGCGATGAGGCGAACAGCCCCACCGACAGGAATGCCATGCCCAGTAGCAGCAGACCAATGTACCCGCTGAAGATGGGTCCCCAATCGGGGTTGCCCCTGAAAAGGACCAGTATCAAGGGGTAAAGAATCGTGAGGAACATCATTGCCGCGTACAGGCCCAGCGCTCCAAGGAACTTGCCGATAACCACCGACCAGTCTTTGACGGGAGCGGTGAGTAGCAGTTCCAGCGTGCCGGTGCGGGACTCTTCGGCCAGCAGCCGCATGGTCAATGCGGGGGAGACCAGCAGCAGCAGAATCGGAATCACTCCAAACACGTTCCGCATGCTCGCGTCGCCCGAGGTGGCGCTGGCTGTGAAGAAGAGGCCGGTGATTACCAGCCAGAATGCCACTATGATGTATGCGATGGGCGACACAAAGTAGGAGCGCAACTCCTTGCCGGCCACGTAGAGGGCGTTTCTCATCCCCTTACCCTCCTGCGGGTGCGCACGCGTCCTTGCGGTTCGGCCGCGACCTCCATGCCATCTACATCCACCGCGTCGGAGTCTTCGACTACACCGTCGTCACTGCCGTCCTCGTAACCGTCCTCGTCACCATACTCTTCATCAGTGACGGCTTGCTCGTCCTGCGAGATGACGCTGATAAAGATGTCTTCGAGGCTGGGGCGGTACACCTTCAGCTCGAGTAGCTGGTTGCCCGAGCCAACTATGGCCGACGCTAGCCCCGCCCTCACGTCCGCTCCCGGCGCACCCTCAACCTGGTAGTTGTAGGTACCGGCGGGCAGCGCTTCAGCGGCGGTGTCGGTGGCACCATCCTGGCTTGTGCTAAGTAAGCCAGCACTCGCTACAGAAGGAGCACTGCGGAGGGCTGCTAGCACGCTGCCAGGAGCACCGGCCACTTCCAGGTGGACGGTCTGTGCCTCGTTGGCCGTGGCTGCAAGGTGCACGGGTGTGTCTAGTGCCACAAGCCGACCGCGGTTGATGATAACCACCCGGTCGCAAACCATGCTCACTTCAGCGAGTATGTGCGTGCTCAGGATCACGGTGTGGTCCCGGCCAAGCTCGCGGATAAGCTCGCGCACGCCGGTTATCTGCACGGGATCCAGGCCCACGGTCGGCTCGTCCAGTATCAGCACGTCGGGGTTGTGCAACATCGCCTGGGCGAGGCCCACGCGCTGCCTGTAGCCCCGCGACAGCGCGCCAATCTGCTTGTGCGCCACGTCCGCAATGTTGAGCCTGTCCATCACTTCACCGATTCGGGCTTTGCGCTCCCGCGCGCTGTGGGTGCCCGTAATACGAGCGCGAAAATCGAGGTACTCACTGGGTGTCAGTTCGGTATAAAGGGGCACCGTTTCCGGTAGGTACCCGAGGTGCTTCCTGGCCTCCAGTGACTTGTCCGCCACGTCGAACCCCGCCACCCGCACGCTACCCGAGGTAGCCGGGATGAAGCCGGTGATGATGCGCATCGTGGTGGTCTTGCCCGCGCCGTTTGGACCGAGAAAACCGAGGATTTCGCCTCGCTCGACGCTGAAGGTTATGTCACGTAGGGCTTGGAAGCTGCCGTAATCTTTAGTCAGGTTTTCCACCTCTATCATGCAGAGATGTCCTCACTTTCAGGCATTATTCGGCCCGAATATGGATTTCGGGAATGGGGAACGTTAGCCGCGCATGGTACGCGAAGCAACATCGCATTGTATCTAATGGCTCTGCATGTTGTCAAGGAATGGACCTTTGGCTCGACGGCGAGCGACAAAGTAAGAGAGGCAGCCGCAATGGCTGCCTCTCTTTGTATCCTCTTCAGTTACCGTCCGGCTGTTATGTAGTAACAGCTCCAGTGGCTCTGCATACCTATGCTCCAGGCTTTGGCCGTGGCAAAAATCTGGGACTTGGCATCATAAATGTTGTTGGCACGATACGGGTTCCACCTACCGCCCCAGGTGCCCCTGTGATACTGGTATAGGCCATGATATAGGCCCTGGGGACCGACCACGCTGGGGTTGCCGCTCGACTCGCACATCATCACGCGGTACATCTTGTCGATGGTCTGCGGGTACGGGTACATTGCCTTCGCCTCAACCATCCACGCTCGGTACTGCGCCAGCCGATCCGCCCTGGAAGCCTGCGCCTTAACAGGTGAGGCAACAGCGGCAAACATGCCGCACAAGACGAGCACAGCGGCTATAGTTGCGACAAAGCGCGACCTGCCCGCCGCGCTAAGTACACTTAAAATTCCCTGCATTATTGTCATTCCTCCTCGCATAATTAGAGAGCCACAGTTCCTTTGCGCCGGGAAGTGGCTAATCGTATATACGGGAGGCGCAAGTTATGAGTCAATGGCAATGACTCATTTATACTACTAAGAGGAGCATGTTTTACGTATTTCTACGTAAGAAAATAGAGGGTCTACAAAGAAGCATCTTTGATGCGCTGCGTGAGGCCGGAATAGCGGAGCGTGGACGTAGTATTTTGTACCGCGCGCTTTACAGCCTCGGGAGAACCCGCCAAGACAACCAGGTTCCTGGCGCGACTTACAGCCGTGTACATGAGGTTGCGCTGTAGCATCCGCCCCTGTTGCGGCAGCACCGGCATGATTACAGCCGGGTACTCGCTGCCCTGCGCCTTGTGTACGGAGATGGCGTAGGCGTGCGTCAATTCGTCAAGCTCCTGGAACGTATATTCGACGGTCCACTCGGCGTCAAAGCTGACTACCACCCGCTCTTCTTCCAGGTCGATGCGCAGGATGCGTCCAAGCTCGCCGTTGGACACCTGCTTCTCGTAGTCGTTCACCACCTGCATAACCTTGTCGCCGACGCGGTAGATGCGGCCACCGAAGCGGCGCTCCTCTTTCGTTGCGGCGGGCGGGTTGAGCACCGCCTGGAGGTTGACGTTCAGCGCATCCACCCCGCACACCCCGCCGTAGATTGGAGCCAGCACCTGTATGTCGTCCACGGGGTCGAGCTTGAAGTGCTGGGGCAGGCGGCGAGTTGCCAGGTCTACAACCAGTTGCGCGCAGGCGGTGGGGTCGGGCTGAGGCAGGAAGAAGAAGTCCATGATGCCCTTGCCCGTGCGTGGTACTCTCCCCGCGTTGATGCGGTGAGCATTGGAGATGATGGCGCTGCCCTCCGGCTGGCGGAAAATTGTCTCTAACGTAATAACAGGCACCGTTCCACTGACGATGATGTCCTTAAAGACAGAACCGGCACCCACGGGCGGCAACTGGTCAGCATCGCCCACCAGCAGGAGGTGCGCGCCCACTGGCACAGCGTTGAGGAGTGCGTCAGCTAGCGGCAGGTCCATCATCGAGGCTTCATCCACTACTACCAGATCGGCCTCTATGGGCGCGCGCACCTGGTAGCTGCCTCCCAGCTTCAGTTCGAGCAGGCGGTGAATCGTGCTGGCTCCCACCCCGGTCGCCTCAGTCAACCGCTTGGCCGCCCTCCCCGTAGGTGCGGCCAGCGCAACAGTGCGCCCTTTCGCCTTCAGGAGCCGCACGATTCCCCTCAGGGTCGTTGTCTTGCCCGTTCCCGGCCCGCCCGTCACCACCACCACCCTCTGCGACAGAGTGGCTCGTATCGCCTCCTGCTGCTGCTCGGTGAGATGTACCGTCTCAAGTGTGGACAGGAAGCGCCAGGCCGAGTCCCAATCGACTCGCTGAAATGCAGAGAGCCGGTCCTCCCCCGCAACGCAGATCCTTGCCAGCGCCGCCGCGACTGACACCTCGGCGGCGTGCATCTCAGTGAGATAAGCGCGGTCGTGAGGCTCCGTACTCCCATCGTCGTCAAGATTGGCTAGCGCCAGGAAACCCGCCTGCCGAAGTTCGAGCAGGTTAGCTCGGATTGTGTCGGTCGAGAGAGCGAGTAGCTGGGAAGCTCCAATCAGAAGGTCGTCAAGAGGCAGGTAGACGTGACCTGATGAGGCGGCTTCCCTGAGCACCTGGGACACGCCCGCCCCTATGCGTTGCAGCGAGTTGGAGGCTATACCCGCCTGAACGCCCAACGTATCAGCCACCTGGAACGTGACGCCGTATACCTCAGCAGGCAGGCGATAAGGCTGCTCGCGTACCACAGTCTCGGCGGCGGTGCCATACTTGCGGAGTATCCGCGCGGCCAGCGCGATGGGCACCCCCTGCCCTTGCAGAAAGACCATCAGGTCCTTCAACGTGCGGCGCTCGGCCCACGCCTCGGCAATCTGCTGCGCCTTGCGATGTCCTAGCCCCGGTACCTCTCCGAGCCGGTGGGGAGCGTTGTCCAACACCTCCACAGTATCTAGGCCAAAGGTGTTGACTATGTGCTCGGCAAGCACCGGCCCCACGCCCTTGAGCAGCCCCGAGCTAAGGTACTTCTTGAGAGCGGCGGCAGTGCCGGGGGCCGCCGTCTGGTAGCGCGCCACCTGGAACTGGCGGCCGTACTGCGCGTGCTGCACCCAGTGCCCTTCCACGCGCAGGCCTTCACCAACGTTAACGGCGGGAAGGTGCCCAGCAATCGTTACCAACTGCTTCTGCCGGGGCACCTTCAGGCGGCCAATCGTGTAGCCGTTCTCTTCGTTTACGTAGGTGATCTTGTCTACGACGCCGTCCAGCGTCTCAAGCGCACCTGAGAGCTGGACGGCGGTAGCTTCTTGTGATGGTTGGCCCATAGTTAGGCGTTAGAAGGGCAGTTCGTCCTCGTCGTCCATCTCACGCGGCTCGGCTGCCCTTCCCCTGCCACGGCTCCCGCTGGCCGCCGCTACCTTCGCCGGGGCGGTCTTCTCGGCAGGCTCGGCTCCACGTGTGCCCTCTGCCCCGTTCACCGAGTCCAGCATCAGCATGTCCGAGGCCACGATCTCGGTACGATATTGCTTCTGGCCGTTCGCCTCGTACGACCGGGTGCGCAGCCGCCCCTCGATATAGACTAGCCTACCCTTCACCAGGTGCTCGTTGCAAATCTGCGCCAGGCGGTCCCAGGCTACCACGTTGTGCCAGTCGGTCTCGTCCTGGGCGTTGCCTTCCTTGTCGGTCCACTGGCGGTTGGTCGCCAGCGAGAAAGTGGTAACGGGCATGCCACTGCCGGTGTAGCGCATCTCGGGGTCGGCACCCAGGCGGCCGATCAACAGTACTTTGTTCAAACTCCTCGCCATCTCTTCATCTCCTCGTAATCATCTCTAACAACTTTGCGATACTCTTCAATTGTCCGGCTCATGCCGCTACTACCCGACCCTGGTAGCTCCGGTGCGGCTAGTGCGGGGCGTCAAGTCGATAGGCTCCTTACTGCCTCCACCCACAGGGCGCAACGCGGGGCGGGCCACACCGGAAGCCGCACCATCCCTGGCAGAAGCCGCGGGAGTGCGCACTTCCGTAGCCGCGCGTGCGGCGGGCCTCCCCGCAGGCCTCTCAACTGCGCGGTCAGGGGCTAGGGATCGCTGCTCGTGGTGGCTGGCGCGCTCGGCAAGCTTGTCGCGAAGCTCGTGCAGGCGGTTGGCAACAAGCCTATGGTGGTGCGCCGTCTCGTACGCCTGTACGTAAGAGCCGAGCGCCAGCATGAGCTTTATCATGTCCAGCTCGGGGATGCGCATGGTCAGACGGGCGGTAGGCTCACCGGCGGGGGCCACGCCCCCGGTGTTGGTCTTCTTGCCGGGGCCATTGCTGATGGTGAGGCGGTAAGGGAAGCGCGCGAAGCGGCCGCCCTCGCCCTCGTCCCATTCCAGCAGCACCGTGCGGCTCTCGATGTGGCCGTCTTCGCGCTGACTGCCGCCGTACTTCTCCCACTTGCCGCCCGTAACCGCGACAAAGAGGCGGTTGCACACCAGGTGCGTCAGGAGGCGGGCGTCGTCTTTGTCGAGCCAGGCGCTGGCGTGCCCGGTCTGCCGGTTGGTGGCCTGGTCGTAACCGGCTATCTCAATCTTTACTTTCTCGATGCGCAGCGCGTCGTACAGGTTGAGGAAGTTCTTGTTGGTGGCGTAAACGTAAATCTCCGGGGACAACTTGGCACTTCTATCTCGCTCTTCCACTCTATCTACTCCTTTACTCAAACTCACAAAATCTCAGACCATCTCAAAACTCTTATGCCGCCTTCGGTTTCTCCTGGGCCTCCTCAACGAAACCACACATGCGGAGGCTCTCGATATGTGCGCACCTCACCTGCCCGCACTCGCACTGCAAACCGTACCGACCGAGACGCACCCGGACCGGCGCTTCGTCCCCGTTGCGGACGATGTAGCCGTCGCTCGACCCGGTGACGCTGATGCGAGTGAGGGCCTTGTTCAGTGCGCGAATGTACGCCGTGTCGCGCATCGGCCTCTCCTCTCTGCTGAACAAATGTTCTACACAGATTATAGCACGGGGGTTCTATTTAGTCAATAGGTCGCGGGATGGTTAATCGACCTTTTTCGAGCGTGTTTCGTGCATACAGGGGCGCAAAGCAAGAGGCCACACCGCACATGCAGCGTGGCCTCAGCGACCAGGATCACAGATCGGAAATCAGGCGCAGTAGGCCGACTCCAGTTGCTTGATAGCCATGCGTAGGATACGCTCCTGTGGCAGCACGAGAATGGCGTGAGTGAGCGTGCGGTGAGCGTCCTCGGTCTGTCCCGCCGCTATCTGCGCCCTGGACAGCGCCAGGAACCCGTCCGGCCCAAGCTGGTGCATGGCAACTATTTCAGCTACGTCCAGACTGCCGCTCATGCGCAGCGCCAGCAGAAACTCCGCCATGCTCGAGCCCTGCCGCCCCTCCCACGCGAGAGCTACCGCCTTCGCCAGGTGCTGGTGGTAAACTTGCTCGGGGCTTACCAGCAGGTTCGGCTCCCTGCGCCGCAGGTTGGGATCGGTGCCGAGGGTTCGGTGTGTGGCACGCGGAGCCTGTGTGGGTGCACCTGCGGCCCTTTCGGCGCTCCGCTTCTGAGATAACTGTATGGGAGGCGCGGATGGGGCATAGGCAACGGACGAACGCCCTGGTAGGTGCCCGGCGACCGCCGCGAAAAGCTTCCGTGGGCGGAGCGCCATGAGCCGGAGCGCCAGAGCATAGAAAATGACGATGCCCACTAAGCCGGACAACAGGAAAGCCCAGGGCACGTCATTCGTCGTAGAGTTACTGGAGTCGATGAGGGGTACGTTCTGGAGGGGAGCCAATTCCTCCTGTACAGGCGCAGGAGCGGCTACGACCGCCGCCTGAGGCTCTTCTGCCGGGGCGGCACCCCCACCTCCGGCCAACTGTGGCGGCAGCATGGACGGCGACGATCCACCGCTCAGGATCCAGTCTGCAACACCACGCTTGGTGACATCCAGCACTTCGGCACCTGTTTCAACCGGTGTGGCAGCCAGTTTCGCGAAGCCGTAATCGAGCAGCGCCGCGCTATCGACATACCAGCGGGGCGCGTTCAGCACGACAGAGATAAGGCGGCGGCCATCGCGCGTGGCTGAAGTGACCAGGCACAGCCCGCCCTCGTCCGTCCAACCTGTCTTGATGCCATCGGCCCCTTCGTAGCGCGTCAGCATCTCGTTGGTATTGAGCAGGTAGTGTCCCGGCGCTTCATAGCTTACTTGTTTCGCTATCTCGTTGAAGGCAGGGAAGTGCATAGCGTACCAGGAGAGGCTTGCGAGATCGTAGGCGCTGGAGTAATGGCCTTCCATGTCCAGGCCGTGTGGGTTGACGAAGTGGCTGTTGCGTAGGCCCAGTTGCTCGACCCGCGTATTCATCAATGTAGAGAAGCGTGCGATGGGGTCGTCGGGGCTGCCCGCTACCGGGGCTACTTTGCCCGCCAGGCCGCGCGCCACCACCATCGAGGCGTCATTGCCGGAAGGAAGCATCATCCCGTAGATGAGGTCCAGCAACGTCTGGCGCTCGCCGCTGCTCAGGCCCATGCTCGACTCGCCTACCAGGTCTTCGTCCACCACCGTGAAGACTTCGTCCAGCTTGCCATATTCGAGAGCCAGTATCGCCGTAAGTATCTTGGTTGTGCTAGCGGGTGCCAGTTGGTCGTGCATAGCGCGCGAGTAGAGGATTCGACCGGAGGGGTACTCAACCACAATGGCGGCCCGAGCACCGATTTCCGGCTCGGCAAGCGCCTCCTGTGGGGCGGGCGCGGCACCGGCAACCCCTAGCATGGAACTCAGGAGAAGCAACAGTAGCAGGCAAACCACGCCCCTGCGCGCTCTCAAATGCCTCCGCGAATATGCACCCATACCTGGACCTCGAAGCAAAGGGAAGACTCCGCTCATTAGCTGCTGGAGCTAAGCGTGGGCGGAGTATAGCAGTTCAACCTCGATCAGATGGGGTTTTCCACAATGTGGATAACTTTGTCAGGATGTGGAAAACTCTTGCTCGTCGAGCTTTAGAAGGATGGACTGGTACACAGGCTCAACTGCCCTGGTAAAGGCCACTATGCGCTCTGCCGTGTCATAGACCCTGCCTGTGTCGAGCGGCCAGAGGGGCTGCGTCTCGTATAGTCGCACCCACCCCTTGTCCCAGGGCTCGAGCCAGACCCCCGCGCCAAGCTGCACCTGTAAGTCGAGCAGGCACTTGTCGAACTCTCGGTAGAGCGCCGCATTGCGGGCCTCGTCTGCCTCCATGTGGAAGCCAATCTCAAGACGCGCCTCCCGCTCGTGCACCCATATTTCGTAATGAATCGACGCGTCGTCCCCACTCCAGAACTTCACCAGCCGACCGCGCGCCTGCACCTGAAAGCGCAGTCCCGCCGCCCGCAGGTCCACCTCAGCTTGTTTAGCAACCTGAGCGATAAACTGACTTGGCCTCAACCTCGGACCGGACAGCAATCCGGCGTCCGAGATGCTTTGGCCGGAGAACGATACCTCGTCTGCCTCTTCTGTTTGACTCACTCGGAAACTCACTCCGCGCTTGATCTCCTAAATACTGGACGACCCAGCGGCCTCAAGCACCGCGGCAACATCGTGAAGGCCCATCTCGTGAAGTCGTGACAAATAGCGCGTCATAACGGCAGCGCGGTGCAGACCCGTATGCCCCTTGCATTGATCGGCAGTTAACACAACCTCCGCGTCTCGTCCCAGGTCGGATCGCAACTTCTTCCGCAGGCGGTCCAACTCCCACCGCTCCCACCTATCGAAAGCCGACCTTCTCAACACCTTTTCAACGGGGCCGGTCCTTCGAGCATGCGATGTCGCTTCGGCTGGCAGCCGAGTGGGCGCGCTAAGGGATGGAAGAAACGCGCGCGCCCATTCGTTCGCTGCCAGCATCTGCTCGTACACACCGTCTCCAAACAGCGGCACCATTTGAGCCAGCTCATGCGCCGTGAAGAAATCGCGTTGAGACAGTTCGAGGCTGCCCTGGGAGAGTATATAGTTGGGACACAGGTCGTCACCGAGCAACCGCCCGATACGCACCCAGGCAATCAAGCCTCTCCGGCAAAGCCACACTCGGCCTGGCCGCGCAATCACCAGCAAGTCTATATCGTGGCGGCCACTCAGGTTGTCTACCGCAAGCGCGCCCGTGACTGCCACCATCCTCACGAACGGCAGCCGCCTTAGCCACCGTGTGTACAGCCGCGCCCGCTTCCAGACCCTGGCCGAACTTTCAGCCCGCTCCTTACGCACAAGAAATAGTTCTTCACGCCCCTTCAAGCAATAGTTATCTCCCTCACTCGAAACAAGGCCTATCAGACCAGGCTGGCTGCGAAGGGCCTCGGCTATGTCGGACGCGGCATACGATGTGGCAATCTGGTAACGGTGTATTTCCGCCAGCGACAACGGAGCGTCAAACAGGTCGGCGTAAAGCAGCGCGCCAAGTACCGACGACACCAACGGGAGGCCCTGTTGGACCGCGTCACTGAGTGGATGTTCCGCCAGGTTTCTTTCCAGTGTGGTAGCCAAAGACAGGCCTCGGAAGCGACAGATAGGTAACCCGATAGTAGAATCTACCGTGAAAGGTTACAGGTTCTGCGCTCGTGCGGTGGTAGTACGAGCGCATGTCTATTTTCGCATTTCCAGGGCCTGCTTGCCAATCAGCCCAAGTTGCACCTCATTTGGGGTGCCTGCATCGGCGGGGTGCCACTCGAACCTGGCCCGCTCGAAGTACTGCACGGTGTAGACCTTGCCGTCAGCCGGGCTGATCTCGGGTAGCTCCTCGGAGATAGGGTAGCCGAAAGCTGCCAGCCCACCTTGCTGGTTCCAGAACCGAAGGAAAGCCTCCTTGACGCTGTGCCCGGTCTGCGGGAAGTACGCTCTCTCGGACGTAGACTCGAACGGAGCTACTTGCTGGAAGTAACGGTCCTTCGTCACCCACAGGCCAACAGCCGCAAGCATTACCTCGTCCTGCGTGCCCCCGAACTCGGGGTGATGTTCCAGCACGGCCCGCTCGAAGTATTGCACTATGCGGACCTGGCCGTCGAGCGGGTTCTGCTCGCTCACCTCTTCCGAGATCGGATATCCCAGCTTCTGAACTCCCCCGTGCGTCTCCCAGTACCGCCGGAACGCGCCACCTAGCGTGTGCCCGCTCTCGAGGAAGTACAGCCGGTCGTTGGCGCTCGGCTTGGTGTTCAAGTCGAACAGTATGTACCGCCTCGCAAGCTGCTTGACGCTGTAGTTGGCGAGCAGTCCAACGTAGTCAGGGTGCTGGCCCAGCCAGGTTTGGTCCGCACTCAACAGGTAGGAGGCACCGGCCCGTTGTAACCGGGCAATCTCGAGGATGCTGAAACTCTCCTCGTCCAAGGCCCAGCCGGTGCGGCCGCTTGCGTAGAATAGCTCGGGGGCGTGCGGACCAACTATCACAATTTGCGAGCCAGGTGCCGAGATGGAAGCGATCTCCCTCCCGGCCGCCTCAAGCTCCACCGCGTCAGTGCTTACCTGGGCGGAGGCCCAGGCAGCCTGCCAACCGGATAGTGCGACAAGGCCGATTGCGCCCAGTACGGCCAGATGCCCAAAGCCCATCAGCGAAGCCCGCCTGGCTCGCTCCCCCGCCTTCTGAGTGCGTGCGGCCACACTCCTGCCGAGAGCTGGGCGTGCCTGAGGACGCGCGGCGGGTGCTTCAGCGGGTGTCTCCGGGAGGTCCAGCAACCAGGCGGTGTGCGGCGAGACCGCGTACTCGGATACCGGGTCGCGCTGCTGTTCTGTGATGGCCCGCCACACTCGCGCGGGCAGCGTCCCCGCCCACGACGCGCCGATACCCACCAGAGCACATGCGGGCAGCAGGACCGGAAGAAGCACGTCATCGTGGCGCGCCAACCGACCGGCGTCCAGCAGGGCGTGTAGAAGCGCCGCCGCAAGCCATACGTTGAAGATGCCCCTTGTTCCCTGGCGCGCCCCGTTCAGCATCCCCGCGACGAGCAGCAGCAGACCTATCACCGAGAGCACCCGGCCTATAGTCATGCCCGTAAGCTGCACGTAGGTGCCATAGTTGAACAGGTTCGCGATCAACCCTGATGGGCCTCCCACCCCATCGCCAGCGCCCAGGACCAGCACGTCTACCTTGGAGGAATAGAGCCACCACGCCCCTGCGGCAATTAGCAAGGTCGCCACGTAAGCGACGACTTTTCCCCTGTGTGCCGACCTGTGCCAGGCGTCCCCCCAGGTAGCCACCGCCACGCGCGGGTTTCGCCCCTGTAGCCCGACCTGCAACCTTTCTCCGTCCACCGAGAGCACCAGGTAAGCGGCGGGCAGCGCCAGGAACAGGCTGCCGGGGTCAACCAGCGCCGCGATTCCGCTCATGCTGAGTGCGGCCAAGAACCTGCCCGTTGAACCCTGCGGTTTAGCGTGTGACACAGTGTCCCGCCAGCCCAGCAGAGTAAGGATCGCAAGCGCCTGCACCGCGATGATCGTTGTCGCGGGAGAGAACTTCTGTCCGAGGGTAACACTTAGCGGCGCGACGGCAAAGAATAGCGTGGCATATACGGCGGCAAGGGAGCCTGCCGTGCGCCTGACCACCGCGAACAGAGCAAGCGCGGCAACTGCCGAAAATACCGCCGACAGAGCGCGCCCGACCCACTCCACCGGTACTCCCAGGTGCGCCCCCAGGGCTGAGAACCAGTTGAAGACCGGCAGTCCAGCAAGCGGATTGGTGGGGGCAACCCCATTCCACGGCGGCGAGCCGAGGAGGAAGCCGCCTTGCTCGGTGGCCGCCGGCAGTTGTCCGGCCAGGACCTTGGTGTAGGCGGCGTGCGTAGCCTGTACCCCAAGAGGGCTGTCGAGAGTGGGGGCAGGTAGGGCGATTAGTCGCAGCCCCAGCGTCACCAGCATCAGCAGACCCACCGCCGCGATTAATCGCCCCGACCAGGGCAACACGGGAGCGTGGAAGCGGCGTGCGGGTGCCTCTTGAGCCTCTACGGGCAGTCTGAGCGGTGTGGAAGGGGTCTTACCACGGCCGTGGACCGGGCCGCCGATTCCCTGTGGGTGGCGGGCGGACCTGCCGACGTAGCGGCGTGGGACCGAGCGAATCGTAGTGCGGTCGTCGCCTGAAACTCGCAGCATTTGTGGCTGGCGCTCGAACGCTACCACATTGTCCGCATCCAGTTCGTCGTAGAGGTCCGGCGGGAACGGCACGGCTTGCGATGGCGGGCCTGAGTGGGCGCTTTCACTTCGCGACAGGCGCGCATACCACCGCTCGGTGAGATTGTGCAGCCTGTGGTTCCCTGGTCCCTGGTCAGACATCGCTCGCTCCGGACTTGTACGCCAGGCGATTGTATCACAGGGGCAACATGTGGATAACTGCTAGGGGACCGGCTCCAAAGCTGCGTCGAGCACCACGAAACTGAGTTGCCGTGGATCGTCGCCCTGCCCCAGCTCACGCGGGCTGTCGGTGCCCTCAGGGCTGACGAAGGTGAGGGTGCTTACCCCCTGCGGCAGGCCCAGCGGCCCGATCCTGTAAGGCTGTAACCCACCCACTACACCGTCAAACACCACGTGGTCGCCGTGCAGTATCCTGAGAGGCTTTGCCCTCCCCAGGCTCGCCGCGCGGAAGGTCAAGTAAGCCTGCTCGGCACGCGGTGCGTCTATACGTAGCGTGCCCTGCTCTCGGAGCCAGCGATAGGTGCCGTTCGGGCCCACCTCACGCGGCTCCCAACCCTCCACCACGCTCAGGAACGGCACGGTGTTGGCCGGGGCCGGTACCTGATACACTTCCACGTGTTCGTCCTCGTATACAGGGTCCGCATCTGGGCCGAGCACGTAGTGAATGGCGTCACGCGAGGGCTGGATGTCAGGCACCGGCTCCACCTTGTCGGGCAGCCTCACCTTCTGAAGCACGATATACTTTGTCTTGTAAAGCTGAAACGCGGAGAGCCACTCGTCCGGCCCGGACTCGAACATGTCTCCGGCACCGTCAACATACGTTAGTTCCTGGTAGCCTGGCGTGCTGGTAATGAACGGGTGAGGGAACTCACGGGATATGTAGCCCCCGAAGATAGGCTTCTCGTGCGCCGTCTGGAAATACATCCTGTACGCACCGTGCCAGTAATCGTCCTGCGGTGGCAAATCAAGGATGGAGAAGTCACCGGGTTCGCTGCCTACCTGGTGGTACCAACGGGGGATGTCTGCGGGCCGTTGGGGGTATGGGAACGGCGTCAGTTCAACAGTCACCAGCAAAAGGAACCCGGCGGAGAGTATGGTACCGCGGGTAGCCAGTCTCATACGCGGCCACCAAGTATTGAGCAACACGTTCGTGCCATACCCCGCCAGTACCGACAGGCAGAGTGTAAGCGGCATATCGAACCTGTCGGGGCTGCGGCTGATGCTGAGCACGGGCAGCCTCTCCACAAGCTGGTACGGCATGACAAGCCGGAAGCTGGGGTCGAACAGCCACTGTACCTGGTGCCCGTTGATTTGGAGCACAGGTCCAAGCGCCAGCAGGAAGAACAACAGCACACAAGCGGCCCAGAACCACTTGCCCGGCAAGGAAAGTCGGAACTGGGTACTCTCTTTGGGAAGGATGGATTGCTCCTGCGGGCTAGCGTCAGCAGCGCTGGCCGGCTCTTCCAGTATTCTCAAGCGAGGCCGCAACGCCCTTGTTGCGAAGAGCGCCACACCGGCCAAGAACAGCGCCGTGTATGTGAAGTAGACCTCATAGCGGTTGCTACCATAGGGCCATTCGCGCCTGTTGGTGAAGTACTGTCCCCAAAGGTGCTGGCCCCGCACCGGCTGAAAGAAGGCCATCAAGTCCGCTGAATTACTGAGAGCGGCGTCCTTGGCGGGCTGCATATAGGTGGTCTGGCGAAGCTCGCGTATAGTCGGTATCAGAATGGGGCTAACGAGCACAAGGTAGATGCCCAGACACAGCCCGATCCTGACCAGTGGCTCAAGTACGCCTCTCTTGATGTCCGGCGCTCCTTGCCGCCGGTGCTCCCAAAAGTGCCTGGCTACCAGGTACACCCCCAGCAGCCCCGCCAGCATCAGCGCGTACATCGTGTAATACCAGTCCACCAGCGACACCAGGAACAGAAAGAAACCCGCGGGGAACGCACGCAGCAACAGCCATCGCAGCACGTCAGCACGCGAAGTCCACCCGGCGTCGAATACCGCCTTCAACAGGAACAGCACGAAGAACGGCACCCATTCCAGCGAAATTAGTTGCAGCAGACTGCGCATCGTGGCGATGTGATAGGCTGAGTAGGCAAATACCACGCTGCCCACCAGCGCGGCCCAGCGATTGCCGCAGAGGTAGTGCACCAGCAAGTATCCACCGTACCCGCACATCACGAAGGAGAAGAGCACTATGATGTTGTAGGTGGTGGTGAGGGAGAAGACTGATAGCAGCGGCACCGCGAGCAAGCCGTTGAAGACGTTGAGCGTGTGATAGTAGAGACTGACCGGGGTCGGGTACCAGATCATGTCTGTGACGAACGGGTTGCGTCCCTCAAACAGGGCGTGCCGCACCCACCACAGGTTCCACAGGTTCTGGTCGCGGTCCTCCAGCATCACGCCGGGCACCATCGTACCCGCTCCCGGCAGGAAGTTGAGCACGAGGGGCCAGGTGAAGACGACCGAGAGACCCAGGTGCATGAGGAGTGCGCCCAGGTGCCAGCTATGCCAGCGCGTCACCCTGACGGCTGTTTCGGGCCGAACGGCGGGCTGCGTATCGTCGAGGGTGGCTGCGGTAGTTAGTGTGGACAATGTTGGCTCACGGGCTGTTCAGCAGTGGAAGGCAACATGCGGAACTTGTGGTTCGGACCGAGTTAGAAGACACCTGTGATTGTAGCAGACGAGACTCCGGCATGCAAAGCACGTGTGGTGGGCTACCCCCAGCGGCTGGCGGCGGTCTTTCACCTGCCAGGGTTCCGGGGAAGGGTACGAAGGGGTCGAATCCTAGAGTTTCCAAAAAGACGCCCGTCGATTGAAATCGAGGGCTACACGCTGCAAAGTCCCTGCGGGACTGAAGCATCTCATTAGGTCTTTACAGATGCTCAAAGATGAACCAGTCTGCCTATGCAGACTTCGCAGGGTGTAGCCCTGGATTTCAAGCGGCGGGCGTCCCTTGCCGCGAATAGCCTCACCCTCTCCGCACCAAAACTACCTGTAACCAACCTGAGTATGCTGTATAATGAGGCGCGTGCTTCGCGGCGCGCTGGTGCCGTGTATGTAACGCAGATTCCCGTTGTAGGTTCCATGATACTTCTGTATAACCCTCGGGCCACCGAGTTCAAATACAGGCTACCCATATCGGTACTTTCGCTAGCCGCCGTCTTCGAGGGCAGGTACGATTGGCGCATCGTTGACGGCAACACCGATGCGGACGCGGGTAACACCATACTCTCGTTGCTCGAGCGCGACCCCAGCATAAAGTACCTGCTGGTCACTGTCATGCCAGGCCCTCAACTGTCGCACGCCGTGCCCCACACCAGGGTAGTCAAGGCACGCTTCCAGCATGTGACCACCGTATGGGGCGGCTATTTCCCTTCCTCTCATCCTGAGGTCGCGTTGTCTGATACGTCCGTGGACTACGTCGTGCGCTCGCAGGGGGAGAACACGATCTTAGCACTGCTGGCAACGCTTGAGAGCGGCGGCTCTGTTGAGGGCATAGACGGCATCTCGTATCGGGACAGTGGTAGAGTCAAGCACAACCGGGCGCGGAAGCTGGCCGACCCTAACGACTTCCCGGTGCTGCCTTACGAGAAGGCGGACGTGCCGCGCTATCTCAAGCACACCATCCTAGGTAGCCGCACCACCTCCTACAGCTCAAGCATCGGCTGCCCTTTCACCTGCTCGTTCTGCTCGGTGACCAAGAGCTACGCCGGGCGCTGGATGGCTGAGAAGCCGGAGCGCACCATCGAGACGGTGAGGTACTTGCACCAGAGGTTCGGCGTCAACGGCCTGGAGTTCCACGACAGCAACTTCTTCACGGCAGAGAAGCGGGTGACCGCCTTTGCTGAGGGGATCAGTGGCCTGGGCATCGGCTGGTGGGGCGAGGGTACCATTGACACCATCATGCGCTACGACGACCGCACCTGGGAATTGATGCGCGATTCGGGCTGCCGCATGATCTTCATGGGGGCCGAGAACGCATCTGCCACGACGCTGAAGTTCATGAGCAAGGGTCCGCTCACGCCCGAAACGACTCTGGCAATGGCGGAGAAGTCGAAGCGCTACGGCATAGTTCCCGAGTTCTCGTTCGTGCTGGGCAACCCGCCCGACCCCGAAGCCGACATAGACGAGAACATCGAGTTCATCTACAAGATAAAGCAGATCAACCCGGCCAGCGAGATCATCCTGTACATGTACACCCCTACCCCCGGCGGCGCTATGTACGACGAAGCGGTTAAGATGGGCTTCAAGTACCCTGAGACGCTGGACGAGTGGCTCAGCCCCGAATGGGCGAGTTTCTCCAGGCGGCGCAACCCGCATACTCCGTGGGTCAAGCAGGAGCACCTCAAGAAGCTGAACAACTTCGAGACCGTGCTGAACGCCCGCTACCCGACGGTGTCCGACCTGAAGATCCTGCCCTGGCATCGCACCGTTCTACAGACCCTCGGAAGCTGGCGCTACCGATTGCGTAAATACGACAACCCGCTCGAGCTACGGGCCTTCTTCAAGTTCATTTCGTACACACGCCCCGAACAGGCAGGACTCTAGTGCTGGCTACCTTGCGATGTCTCTCCCGCCGACGCTTCCCCGGCCCGGACCTGCTTGTAGCGCACACGGTGGTCTAGCGCCAGCGTGAAACTCGCCCTCGTCATCCCAGGCTTCCAGTCAAGCGACACGGACTGGTGCATCCCTGCCTTCACCAATCTTGCCCGGGCACTCTCAACGCGCAATGAGGTGCACGTTTTCGCACTGCGCTATCCTCACCGACGATGCGACTACTCAATTGGTGCCGTGCGCATTCACGCCCTCGGCGGCGGCCAACTGCTGGGACGGCGGCTTCGTGGGGTGAGTCTAGGCAAGCTGTGGGCAGACACCCTCAGAAGCATCGCGCGAGAACATGATACTGCCCCCTTTGACGCAGTGCTGGGCATCTGGGCCACGGAGTCGGGCTGGCTTGCAACACAGTCGGCCAGAACACTGGGCGTGCCGTCGCTGGGGCACCTTGCGGGAGGCGAGTTGGTCTACCTGCCGTCGATCCGTTATGGGTATTTGGGCCGGGGACTGGATGGGGTGCTCCTCAACCACACCCTTGCCCTGGCGGATAGGCTCACCGTGCCATCCCGGCACATGCTAAACTTGCTCGCCACTGAGTTTCCAGATACGAACCAGAAGGCGGTCCGGTGGCCGCTAGGCGTGGATACTACGCTGTTCCACGCGGCGAAGAGAGCCGGCGGCAGCAAGCGTCCTTTCACTTTCGTGTCCGCCGCCAGCCTCGTCCCGGTAAAGAACCCTGTCTGGTTGGTTCGTAGCTTTGCTGACTTGCGGCACCGCCGGCCCGACCTGGACACCCGCTTAGCCCTCGTAGGTGAAGGTCCGCAGGAGCCGCACATCCGGCATCTCACCAGACAGCTTCATCTCGGGGGATATGTCACATTTCACGGTAGTGTGCCCCACCATGAGCTAGTGGATGTGTACGGAAACTCTTCTGCGTTCCTGGTAGGCTCCTGGCACGAAGCGCAGTGCATGGCGGTGTTGGAGGCCATGTCATGCGGTCTGCCGTGGATTGGGCCTCCGGTTGGCGCACTAGCCGACCTGGGGAGCGATCAGGAGCGACCCGGCGCGACTTCCGGCGTGCTAGTTGCCGAGCGAAGCATCTACGCCATGTCGCGGGCGATGGAGAGCCTCGCGGGGCTCTCCACCGATGAATATGAGACATGGAGCGCCAATGCTGCCGCCATCGTGCGGCGTGATTACGACCTCGCCACTCAGACAGCGCGTCTGGAGAGGCTCCTGGCACGGTTGACGCAACTCTACCAGGGCTGATACAATCGGCCATACGCTGTGACAGGTTGCGTTGTTGTAACTTGCCCCGTATTGATTCGCAGTGTGCTACGCGACCTCCGCGCGGTGCCATGCCACGGCACTTGAAGGGTAAGGTAGATGACGACCGTTCTCCTGGGCCAGTCATATTACATGCGCTTTGACCCCAAGGAATGGGAAGGCAAGAAACCCTACCCGCCCCTGGGCACCCTCTACGCTGCGTCTTATCTACGCGAGTGCGGCTACGACGTCCACCTCTTTGACTCCATGCTTGCCGAGTCTGAGGACGAATGGGCCGCCGCGTTGGACCGACACAGGCCGCAGTTCGCGGTCATCTACGAGGACAGTTTCAACTATCTCTCCAAGATGTGCCTCTCGCGCATGCGAGAAGCCGCCTTCACAATGATTGCAGCCGCTAAGACGCGTGGCATCCCCGTTCTGGTCTCCGGCTCCGACGCCACGGACCACCGCGAGAAATACTTTGCGCGTGGAACCGACGGCATAATCATCGGTGAGGGTGAGATAACCCTGGCCGAAAGCCTGGACGCGCTCACCGGGCGCTCGACAGCCTCACTAAGCGAGATACCAGGCTTGGCCCTCCCTGGCCACTCTGAACCGGCCAAACGTGGCTTCATCAAGGACCTGGACGCGCTGCCGTTCCCCGCCTGGGACCTCGTAGACGTCGAACGCTACCGCTCTATCTGGCGCAGCCATCACGGCTACTATTCGATGAACATGGTTACTACGCGAGGCTGCCCCTACCACTGCAACTGGTGCGCAAAACCGGTCTACGGCCAGCGGTACAACGTGCGTTCGCCCGAAAGCGTGGCTGCCGAGCTTCGCTGGCTGAAGGAAAGCTTCGCTCCCGACCACATCTGGTTCGCCGATGACATATTTGGCCTCAAACCGGGGTGGATTGAGCGGTTTGCGAGCGAAGTGCACAGGCTGGACGCCAGACTGCCGTTCAAATGTCTGCTGCGCGTCGATTTGATAAAGCCCGGCATAGCGGAGGCGCTGAAGCGAGCGGGGTGCGAGATCGTGTGGGTGGGCGCGGAGTCTGGTTCGCAGAAAATACTCGACGCGATGGACAAGGGCACTAAGGTAGAGCAGATATACGCCGCCGCACGCGACCTGCACACCCACGGCGTCAAAGTCGCGTTCTTCCTCCAGTTCGGCTACCCCGGCGAGGACCGGCAGGACATAGAGGCCACGCTGCGCATGGTCCGTGAGTGCCGGCCCGACGACATCGGCATGTCCGTTTCGTACCCTCTACCCGGCACGAAGTTCTACGACAACGTGCGCGCGCAGCTTGGCGAGAAGCAAAACTGGCTCGACTCCGGTGATTTCGAGATGATGTACACCGGCCCCTATTCGACGGCTTTCTATCGCAAGCTCCACACCGTCTTGCACAAGGAGTACAGGGCGGGCAAGACGTGGCGAGCTCTGAAATCGGGTGATCGCCCTCAATCTCTTGGGTCGCGGGCGCGTGCGACTGCCTCAATGCTGTACAACCTTGCGACCTTGCCTGTTGAGCGCCGCAAGCTGGACGCGCTCGCACGCAAATCAAACCCGACGCCCTTGTCGCTACCGCGGATATTGTCACCAGAGGCGGCGGCTACCCCTTCGGCGCAGGGCGAGTAACCAATGAGCGCGCTAACTCGCCACAAGGTGGTCCTCTACAACCCCAAAGCCGTCTTCTGGACGATGCCGCTGGCGCTCCTTGCGGTAGGCTCTGCGTTGGACCCGACGCGCTACGAAGTCAAGATCATCGACGGCAGACTGGAAGCCGATCCACTTGGGGCCGTGCTGCGAGAGACAAAGGACGCGCTCTGCCTGGGCATAAGTGTGCTCACGGGGGAGCCGTTACGTGACGCCCTGGAGGTAAGCCGGGCGGCCAAACGCGAGTTCCCGAACTTGCCCGTAGTCTGGGGCGGGTGGCACCCTTCGCTCTTCCCTGCCGAGTGCCTGGCCGAGCCTAGCGTGGACATAGCCGTCAGTGGGCAGGGTGAGGCCACGTTTGCTGAGGTGGTAGCCCGCCTGGACGGCGGAGCAAACTTGAGCGGGGTGCAAGGTGTGACCTGGCGCGACTCGGAAGGCAACGTCCTCACAAACCCCGCACGGCCCACGGCTGACGTCAACCTCTTCCCCAGACACAACTACGACCTGATTGACGTGGAAGCTTACTACAGACACAAGGGGAAGCGGCAACTGGACTACATCTCCTCGGTGGGCTGCCGGTTTCGTTGCGCCTTTTGCGCCGACCCCTTTGTATACAACCGCAGTTGGTACGGCTTGACCGCGACGCGCATAGCGCAGGAGCTAGGGGAGCTATCGCGCAAGTACCCATTCGAGGAAGTGGCCTTCCAGGACGAGACGTACTTCACCCGCCGGGAGCGCGTGGAGGAAATTTGTCGCGCCTTTCTGGATGCGGGGCTGCGCTTTACCTGGACGGGCACCATGCGCGCCGACCAGGGCCACAGGCTCCCCGACGAGACCCTCACCCTTTGCAGGCAGGCGGGTCTGCGCCGCGTGATGATAGGCGTAGAGGCGGGCACAGACGAGATGCTCAAACGCATCAAGAAAGATATCACCGTCGCCCAGGTCTTCACCACCGCCGAAAAGCTGGTGCGGCACCGCATCGGCGCGATTTGGAACTTTATCGTCGGCTTCCCCGACGAGCCGGAGGAGAGCTTCGAGGCCACGATGGAGATCGCCAAGCGCCTGCGTGCCATGAGCCACGACTTTGAGGCCGCCGTTTTCTTCTACAAGCCCTATCCCGGCAACGAGCTTGCCGAGCAGGTACGCGCCGCCAATTACGCTTTCCCGTGCTCGCTCGAGGAGTGGGCGGACTTCGACTACGTGGGTTCGGCAGGGCCGTGGGTGAGCCGCGAGAAGTTCCAGCGCGTGGAGCGTTTCAAGTTCTACCAGAAGTACGCGTTCGGCCGTCACGAACACCCGCTGGCCCTACCACTCCAGGCGCTGGCCCGGTGGCGAGTCGACCGCGATTTCTATAGCTTCCCGATAGAGCAGAAGGTGGTCGAGGCGCTGCACCCGGCACCTAAGCTGTCTTAGCACCTCCCCAACGTACGATGGATATACTCCTTACCCACGGCTACTACCTCTATGAAGACCCTCACGAGCTGAAGGTGATGAAGCCGTATCCAACGCTCGGCTTGCTCTACATCTCCTCTCACCTCAAGAGCAAAGGGTTCGAGGTAGACCTTTTCGACACCACTTTCTCGAATCGCGAAGCTTGGAAGGCGTATCTCGTACAGCATCGTCCCACTATCGTTGGCATCTACACCAACTTGATGACCAAATTGAACGTGCTGCCGATGATCCAGGACTGCAAGGCACTAGGCGCTACTGTCGTTGTGGGTGGGCCTGAGCCGCCTCACTACGCCGACGAGTTCCTTGATGCGGGCGCGGATGTGGTGGTGATTGGCGAGGGCGAGCTTACGCTGGAGGCGCTTATACCAGAAATAACAGCACGCGGACCGCACCGCCTGCACGATATACACGGGGTTGCATTTCGGGACGAAGCCGCAAAGACGATTCGCACGGGCTCCAGACCCCTCATCAAGAACCTGGACGCGCAGCCCTTCCCCGACCGCGGGGCCATAGACACGGAGCGTTACCTGCGCACCTGGAAGGAGCACCACGGCCGCAGCTCTATCTCGCTCATTACCGCCAGGGGGTGCCCCTACACCTGCCGGTGGTGCAGTCACACCGTGTTCGGCAACACTCACCGCAGGAGGTCGCCCGAAAACGTGCTTGCCGAATTGGAGCTGATAATCGACAGGTACGCGCCCGACCAGCTTTGGTACGCCGACGACGTGCTCACCATCCACCGCGGCTGGATACTCAAGTTCGCCGCCCTTCTCCAACAGCGCGGCATCAAGATACCGTTCGAGTGCATATCTCGCGCCGACCGCCTGGACGGCGATGTTATAGAGGCTCTTACCGCGATGGGTTGCTTCCGGCTGTGGATAGGGGCCGAGAGTGGCAGCCAACAGGTCCTTGACGCGATGGACCGCAAGACCCGCATCGAAGACGTGCAGCGCAAGACGCACATGCTTAAGAATGCGGGTATAGAGACTGGCATGTTCATCATGATGGGTTACGAGGGCGAGGAAATAGAGGACATCGAGGCCACAGTGGACCACCTGAAAAAGAGCGAGCCGGACCTGTTTCTCACTACCGTAGCCTACCCCATCAAAGGCACCTCCTACTACAACGAGGTCGAGAGCCGGGTCGTAGAAGCTATGCCCTGGCACCAGCGCACCGACAGAGACCTGACGGTCGCGGGGCGACACTCCAAGCGCTTCTATTCGTTCGCCACGCGCTGGATGGTCAACGAGATCGGGCTACACAAGATGCTCAAGTCCAGGCCGCGCGACGTTCGCCGCATCGCAAGGGCCTTCGTGAACTCGCGCGTGGGTAGAATCGGCATGGCGCTCAGCAAAGGCGAAAAAGAGCGTGCGCCCGCCGGGCGGGGCCAACTGCACACCGAGAATATCTCCGGCAGCTAGCCGCGATGTCCCAGAATCGCCACTAGGAGCGGTTGCCTCTTTTTGCCCGGCTTTCAAGCAGGTGGTCGTAAAAGAGGTACTGTTGCGCCCACCCCGCCTTCTGGAAGCGCGATTGGAAGAACTGTAGCACCTGCCCGTAGGCTGTTGGCGTCAGCGATTTACCTCGCAGCGAAGGCAGGTACCTATCCCTGGTAAGCTGCCACACGTGAGTATCCACCGGCACCGCCTGGTCCTTTGCCATCGCGAACAGGCACACGCAGTCAGCAATCTTCGGCCCTACCCCTTCCAGGCGCATCAACTCGCCGCGTGCGGCGGCGAAGTCGAGTTGGGCCAGTCCATCAAGCCACCCCTCGGGCCGAGAGGCAACTTGCCGGGCTACCTTCACCAGGTTCCCTGCTCTCCATTCAAGCCCGGTCTTCTCGGCCAGCGCGTTCGGGTCCAGCACCGCGATGGCGGCAGCCGACGGGAAGGTATGGGTCCACACCTTGCCGCTAGGGTCGGTGATTGGCTCGCCATGCTCGCGGGCGATTAGGGCGATTGCCTTCATGATGCGTGGGATGAAATTGGCCGTGGAACACATGAATGACAGCAGGCACTCTTCGGGTCGCTGCAACACGAGTCGCAGCCCCATGAATCGTTCGCCCAGCCCTCCAAGGTAAGGGTCAGCCTCTTTCCAGCTTTCGTAGAGAGGGGGCAGTTCCACGTCGAGGCGCAGGAAAGCACGTACGAAAGCTTCGTCGCCCGGCTGAGGGTAGGTGAAGAACTCGAAGCGGTCCATGCCCTCGGCAGGCCCCGGTACTTGCCTTATGCGCAGCAGCCGCGAGCCGCTTACCGCGTCCCACCAGCCATCGGCGGTCTTGCGCCAGCGGAACATCTGCCCGTTGCTCAGGGTGTACTCAAGGTGCAACTGGCCCGCCGGGTAGTCAAGCACCGAAGGTTGTAGAAAGTCCGCCTGAGACATGTCCATCTCCTCTCCCGCTGTTATAACACAGGCACGCAGCCATGTGAACCTCGTGCCTAGTTTAGTAAGTGCGGCCCCATGATGTTATAATGTTGATTAGACTTTAATCTGCCGCACGCCCCGCAAGGCATGCGCACCGGAGAGGCCGACTTGTCAGTTCGCACCAATCACATACGGGTTGCCGAGTTGCGAGACATATTGAACCAGGAGAGATACGAGGCCCTTGACGTACGCGATCCGATAGCGATTGCGCGTGCCGCCGAGCGGTTCAACGTGCTTGACGCGGCCCTGAGCGAGTTCCCGTCGGACGAGGTGCTGGACCTATACAGGCCGCTCCTGTCGGTGTCGCAGGCCGCCAAGCTGCTGGGCTACAAGCCTAAAGAGGTCCGCCGGTTGTTGGGCCAGGGCAAGATTTCGGGTAAGAAACAGGGTAACGAGTGGCGCATACCGCTAAAAGCGGTGCTTTAGAGGAGGACCAGTTATGGCAGTTGATGTTGCCGGGGCCGCAGCCGAGCGCAAGTCGGGGGCCAGGTTCGTATCGAGCCGGATTGAGGCCGTGCCACCGTCGGGGATACGTCGCTTCTTCGACATAGCGGCGACCATGTCGGACGTAATCTCGCTTGGCATCGGGGAGCCTGACTTCGTGACACCCGAACCGATTGTCAACGCCGGCATCGACTCGCTGAAAGCCGGGCACACGAGCTACACCTCGAACTCAGGCATATTGGAGCTTCGCCAGCTTTTGTCCGGCCAACTCAACAAGTTGTACGACCTGGACTTCGATCCTGAGACCGAGTTGCTGGTCACCGTGGGTGTGAGCGAGGCGCTGCTGCTCGCGCTCATGTCCGTGTTGGAGGCGGGCGACGAGGTGATAGTGCCGGAGCCGTGCTTCGTCGCCTACCAGCCGACGGTGACATTTGCGGGCGGTAAGCCAGTGCCGGTGCCGACCTACGTTGAACAAGACTTCCAGGTGACCGTAGACGACCTTGAGAAGGCCCGCACCCGCAAAACGAGGGCGGTGCTGCTTGGATACCCGAACAACCCAACAGGGGCCGTCCTGGAGCGTTCCAGGCTGGCTGAGATTGCGGAGTGGGCCGAGCGCCACGACTTGATAGTGGTATCCGACGAAATCTACGACCGCCTGGTCTACGGCATTGAGCACACTTGCTTTCCTGCGCTCGAGGGCATGCGGGAGCGGACAATCCTCCTGGGTGGATTCTCCAAGTCTTACGCGATGACCGGCTGGCGCATCGGTTACGCAGCCGCACCTCCCGCGATGCTGGCTGCTATGCGCAAAATCCACCAGTACGTCATCATGTCCGCGCCCACCACCGGGCAGGAGGCGGCGATTGAGGCCCTTCGCAGTGGTGAGCCATTTGTCGAAGCCATGCGGGAAGAGTACGACCGCAGGCGGCGCACCATCGTGGATGGCTTCAACCGCCTGGGGCTTGACTGCTTCGAGCCGCGCGGGGCCTTTTACGCCTTCCCCTCTATCAAGAGCACGGGCCTGAGTGATGCGGACTTCTCGGAGAGGCTGCTGATGGACTACAAGGTAGCGATGGTGCCCGGCTCCGCTTTCGGGGAGTCGGGAGCAGGACACGTCCGCGCCTCTTACGCCACTTCGCTCCCGAACATCGAGGAAGCGTTGAACCGAATTGAGACGTTCCTGACGGACTTGAAGAAGTAGCACATCGATAATCCAGCGGCGCACGGAAAGAAGGCCTGGGAGCAACACTCCCGGGCCTTCCGCTTCAGGGACGGATGTGCGTTACTAAGAAGTGATTTGAAAACCACTGTAGGGGCAGGCCCCCGTGCCTGCCCTGGGTGGCAGGCGTACAGTGTTGCAATCTCCAACAAGGGCAGACATGGGGGCCTGCCCCTACGCTCTCTATCCTCTAGGTTTTGAAATGAGTTCTAGAGGTGCGTCCTATGGCAGCCCAAGCGTCAAAGCTTCCAGCGCCAGTCTCGGATTGACATTTTCGAGCAGTTGCTTGCGGGTCTGTTGGATCAGGCGAACGGCACCCGCCGCCTTCACGACGGGTGTTCGGCGCGCTATCGAGCCAAGCGACTGCAACTGGTCAACGCTGACAGCGAGGTTGGAGGCCCCTACCTTCACAACCATTACGTCTCGCCACCAGGTCTCCCACTCGTCCAGCATCTCGAACAGCTCCGAGCGAGCATCTGAGTAGCGTTTGGCGTACTTTGCCGCTGCCTCCATTCGGTCGAGCACGGGCGCTCCCGTAAGCAGGGCCGCTTCTTCAAGGGCGGAGCGTCGCCTGGACAGCGCCTGCTGGTTGCCCAGTAGATCTACTGCATAGCCTAGCCGCCCACCTGACAAGGCGGCCAGCGTCACTGCCTGCTCCTCTTCAGCGCCCCAGACGTTAGCGAGGCTGGACGCGACAAGGCTCTTGGAGAGCGGGCGAAACTGGACTTGCACGCATCGGGAGGAAATCGTCGGCAGCACGGACTCTTCGTCCGGGGCCAAGAGTACCAGCATCGAATGTTCCGGCGGCTCCTCCAGCGTCTTCAGCAGGCAGTTGGAAGCCTCTTCGTTCAGCCGGTCGGCGTCTCCGATAAGGTAGACCTTGCGCCTGGCAGTATGTGGGTTCAGCCCGATTGATGACTGCATATCGCGCACCACATCGATTCTCAACTCTCTGGACGGAGCGCCTTTCTTCCCGGAGTCTCCCTGGCTCTGGGTCTGTGTCTCGATGCTAATTTCCGTTACATCAGGGTGAGCACCTCGCATGATGCGCGCGCAGGAGGGACAAAGCAGGCAGGGCACGTCGGGCCAGGGTTGCCCCGCCGGAACCTCTCCCAGGCAGTTCACGGTCATCGCCAGCGCGAGCGCGACAGTGCGCTTGCCGAGGCCGTCCGGCCCGGTGAACAAGTAGGCGTGAGACAGCCGCCCCGTTCTCAGTGAGCGGCGCAAAATAGTTATGGGCTGGTCGTGCCCGATGACAGGCCAACCGGACGGCTGTGGGGGAATATTGTGCATGATGCTTGCTGCGGCTAGCTGCGTGCCGAGGCAGGGCGCACCGGTGCCTGAGTCTGAGCCGCCTTCGTCACGGTAGCGGGGCCGAGGGCTGCATTGAACCGCCGCCGATCCTCGCTCGTCAAAAGTCTCTCCGCTTCGCTCTCAGTCTCACGCTCCTCCGCCATGATCGCCTGTAGCTCCCGCACGGCGAGCCTGAGTTCGTTCAGCGGCACGGCGGGGTAGGTCGATTCCTCGATTTCGATATCGGGGTTTGCAAGGAACACCACCAGGCCGCGCACCGGTACGTTCTCCTTGTTCTGCTTCGCCAGAAACGCTTTGACAACGGCCGTTTGCGTATCCAGTTCAAGCGAAGGGTTGCCGATGGGGGGCCGAGCACCTGAGAAGCGGTCGAGCATCGTCAGCCGGGTCTGCCAGCGGTCGCCGGTGCGCCCCGCGGTGCAGTACACAGGGCCAAGCGCCTCGTTAGCAGCTAGCACAAGGACGCCCGAGGGAGTGATGAGCAGGTGTTCTACCTTGCGGCCCTCGATTGTTGCGCCGTGGTGCAGGCTGTACTTATCGCTGAGGCCCTTCAACTCGTTGGTCAGCATGTCGTTGACGCGGGGCACGTTCTTGATCTGCTTCTGCCGGTTGCGCCCGATCGTCCAGAGGGGGAATCCTACAATTAGCAGCGGATAGGCAAAGAAGACCAGTATCGGATTGACGTAGAAGTAGATCGAACAGAATATCGAAGCAACGAGGGAAAAGAAGCCGCTGTACTGCATGATGCGCGCGCGCCGTAATCGGGTTTGCAGGTCTGTGCTCGCGTGGGTGAAAACGTTCATCTGTTTGCAGGTTCTCCTATGGCCCTATGCTGCGGTGCTGTCCGCAGGGGAGCGGGCGGTTGCAGCCCGCAGTTGTGCCGACTTTACAGCGCATGCTAAACTGGGCCGGTGACTAAGTCTAACACATGGTCGGGGCCGCTTCAAGAAGTCGCGGGTAGCCAGGATGCCCCCGACATCAGCATCGTTATCGTAAGCTGGAACACGCGCGATTTGCTTTTGCAGTGCCTCCGTTCGATCCAGGACCCCGCCGTCAAGGAAGACCTGCGCCTGGAGATGATTGTGGTGGATAACGCCTCAAAGGACGGCAGTGCGGAGGCAGCTAAAGCAATTGCCGGTGTCAGAATACTGCCGCTAAGGCGCAACTTTGGTTATGGTCGCGCAAACAACATTGGCCTGGAGAAGGCCAGCGGCAGGTATATCCTTATCCTGAATGCCGATACGATCTTGCTGCCCGGTTGCCTCAAGCAGATGAAAGAGTTTGCGGACCGCAAACAGGGCGTAGGCATCGTCTCGCCTCGCTTATTGAACCAGGATGGGACCATCCAGGAAGCCGCTTTTCGATTTCCTTCGTTGGCAATGGCCGCCATGGACCTCTTCCCACTTCCGCTTTGGGTACCAGGTCGCATTAGGGCTTCCGTAACTCACAGTGCGTTGAACGGTCGATATGGTATTGAGCAAATAGCTAATAAGCCATATATGATCGATCATCCACTCGGCGCGTGCATGATGCTCAGGCGTGAAGCCTACAGGGAGTGTGGCGGGTTCGATCCACGCATATTCATGTACTCCGAGGAGATAGACCTGGCACTGCGCTACGCAAACGCGGGCTGGGAGTGCTGGCAGGTGCCTCAGGCACGCGTGGTACACCTGGGAGGCAGGAGCACCAGCCAGGTGCCGGTGGCGATGCAACGCGAACTCTGGCGGTCCAGGCTCTACTTGTACCGTAAGCACAGGTCACGGCTGGCGAGCATGGCGCTTGCCGTCCTGCTCGTAACCGCCCAGTTTGTGAGCCTCCTTGCGGTGACGTTCAAGCGCTTGGCGGGCAGGCTCACACCGGACGAGGCCGCCCGCCGCCGGCGCCTGGCGCATGCACTCATACAGGTGGCGCTTTCCAGATGAGCGGCCCCGGCGCACCCAGGCTAACTGTGGCAGCCCTCGCCTGGCGTGAGGGTGAGCACCTGACGAAGTGTTTCGCGAGTTTGCGCCTGCTGCGTGAGCTTACCAATGCTCGCACCCTGGTAGTGCTCGATGCGAGCGCGGACGTGGCAACGGCGGATATCGCACACCTCGTGGCGGACAAAGTACTTATCCACCCCTTCGAGAACTTTTCCCGCCAGCGTAACTTTGCTCTCGACGCGGTTTCAACCGATTGGGTATTCTTCATCGATCCCGACGAGCGTATGACCATGCGCCTAGCTATGGAACTGGTAGAGGTTATAGCGGCTGGTGAGGCTGCGGCCTACTGCGTGCCCAGGCGCAACTTCCTCTTCGGCAAAGAAGTGCGTTACACTGGCTGGTCGCCCGACTATCAGGTAAGGCTTCTGCGCACGGACAGGTGCAGCTACGATGAGACGCAGGCGGTGCACGAGGTGCCGCTTGTAGATGGCGGCATTGGCACGCTAAAGAACCCGCTGATTCACTTCAACTACGCCACCTGGCGGCAGTTCGTAGCGAAGCAAAGGTCATATGCTCCTCTTGAAGCGCGCGCCCTCTATGCGGCGGGGCATAGGGCGCACCTGCGTAGCTTCATCGGCCAGCCCGGCCGGGAGTTCAAGCGCAGGTTTTTCCAGTACCGTGGGTACAAGGATGGACTGCTCGGCTTCGAGCTCTCGCTAGCCATGTCTGCCTACCGGTTACTCACCTACTGGCATCTCTACCGCTTGCAGAACACACTCGCCTGACCCGCTTTCCACCAACTTTCCACAGTTTGACAGCACCCCGCACCTGCTCTATCATGGCCCTCACCTGCCGCATGGCGGCGGGACCGGCTAGTGTGACGGCTACTCCATGCCATTAGCATGGGACGGGACGGCGCATCATGGATAGGGCAGCCAGTGGTGCACATGCGGCGTTGAGCGACCACGCTCGGCAGAGAGGTGCGCAAACCAACCTGTGTGCGAGTGATATGGAACTAGTTCGCCGGTACGGTGTCCTAGAGTATCGTACAGGGGCCAGGTTCTATGTCCTGAGGCGCAAGGAAGTGGAGCGATACCGCGAAGTCGAGCCGAGACTTGCCAAGCTGCACGACCTCGTGATGATTGTGTCCGGCGACGGCACCACGGTCATTACGGTGTATCGCAACAAGAAGGCGCTACGGGACATCAAGCGCAAGCCGAAGATGAACCTGTTCCGCTCTTGAGCGATCAACTGGCGACCCCGCCCTAGCCGGGGTTTACTACAGGCAGAGGGGAACTGCCGCAGTTGCAGTTCCCCTCTGCCGTTAACCCTCTACTTCTAGCTACTTTTGCGCGACCACGTCCTCTACGATGAGCGACTCAAGCTCACCAACTTCCTTTGAGTCCTTCCGCAACAGCCAGCCCGCGAAGAACCAGAACAGGGCGAATAGCTCCCACGAGAACGGCCCGTAGCCCAGGTAGCCCAGCACCGGCATCTCGAAGATCTTGCCGAATCCTACAAAAGGGATTGTGTAGTACCATTTGGGGAACGCCCAGAAGTTCCAGAACTCCCACAGGAAGCCGCAAATCGTGCCGCCTATGAAGAGTGCCAGGGGCACCCTCCAATCTCCGCGCGACCAGTACCCTAGTATCGAGGGATAGCCGCGCCAGTAGTTGAGCGGGTCAAGGATGAGGGCGGCAAAGCCCCATATCAGCGGAAAGAAGTAGAGCGGGAACAGAGCAGGAAGCACGAAGAATAGCACGCCCGCGATGACGAGTGCCACCAGTAGGCTGTTCGATACCTTAAAGCTACGAGTGCGGCCCAGTCGCTGTATAAAGCCCCAGCCACCGACCCACTGCGCCGTCTCCCACACTGCCGGAATCACGGTGCTGAAGAATATCATCGACCAGAATTGCGCCCACCACTCGGGGATGTCGAAAGGCCGCAGGTAGTGCCAGTTTTGCACGAACCAGTTGACGCCCTCGAAGCCGAGCCACACAAACGCGGACAGCGGCAGCATCCAAAGGAAGACCTTGCGGTGCGAGACGAACAGCGAGCGGCCGTCCCGGCGGTACACAAGCGCGTCCAGCGCAAAGATGTAGCCGAACCACACCGCCGCGAACCAGTAATCCGAGGGAGGGCGCAGAAAGTCGCCGGTCGACGTCCGGGCGAAAATCAGCACGTGCCCAATGATAAGAAGCGCGATGCCGACCCAGAAGTGCGGCCGTAGTGCTTCCCTATTTGCCTGAACAGCTTGCGTCAAGTGCCGGTTACTTTCCGGGCGCGCGCTTCGAGGGGAACTTCACACGCAGCCAGCTTACGAAGGCCAGCAACAGCAGCACCACAAATATGACTACTGTGCCGATGCTTGCCACGCTTAGGCCCGGCGGCCTGCCGCTGTCGATGCTGTAGGTGTGCATCGATTGCAGCCCGAACCACTCCACGAGGTAGTTCACGCCCATAAAGGTGAAGAGCACCACCGCGAACCCTATCAACGACAGCCACGCCATCGTGACGTTGCGCACCCCGCGCTGCACCCTCACGTGGAGGTAGGCGGCGTAAGTGAGCCACGTGATGAGCGCCCACACCTCTTTAGGGTCCCAGGACCAGGCTTTCGTCCACGCTTCTTGCGCCCATATAGCGCCCGTAATCAGCACCAGCGTGACGAACGGGAAGCCTACCGCCACGGCCCTGAACATGAACTCCTCGATTGCCGCCCCCGAGGGAAGCGCCGCAGGGATACGGCCCTTGAGGTGGTGTTTAGCCAGGAACGTGAGGCCAGCACCCGCCGCGGCAGCGAAGGCGCTGTAGGAGATAATCGCCATCGAAACGTGGATGACCAGCCAGTTGGACCTGAGCGCCGGCACCAGTTCGATTGTGCGCTTGAGGTCGGCAGGTATGAACCAGACGGCGTAGCTGTGGAGGCAAAATATCAGCAGCACCACGAAAGCGCCCAGGGCCTTCGTCCTGAGCACGCCTTCAAAGAGCACAAGGTAGACCGTGGTGATGCCGAACACGAGCACCGTAGCTATCTCGTAGAGGGTCACATAGGGCGGGTGTCCTGCATGCACCCAGCGCATGCCCAGCCCGGTGCCCAGCGAAAGCCACGCAAGCACCACCAGGCTGGTAGCAATGTGGCCTAGCAAGGGCGAATAAGACACACCACCCCGAGCGCCTTCAGCCGAGCCGTCCAGGGTGACGTCCATGCTACCAGCCGCCCCTGCACCGGCACCCGCGCCGGCCAGCGTCGCCTGGCTCCGGGGTGCCAGCAAAGCACGTCCCGAACGAGTCATCAGGTGGGCGCAGAAGAACAGAAACGCCACCAGGTACGACAGGTATGCTACTATGGTCAGCGTCGGCTCGTTGAACCCGAATGTTGGTGCGTCGAAACCCATATCTCCTCCTAAGCGGGCCGGAAAGTCGCGTCCAGGCTATATTATACTTCTACTGCTTCGGTCGCGGACACCGGCGTATCTGGAGCGCGTGCCGTCACCGCCTGGCGCGTCGCCGTGCCCAGGTTTTCCTTGATCCTAAGCGCGAGTCGCTCGAAGTCGCGCTCGAAGCTGACCTTGTTCTTTTCCGCCATGCCCCCTACAAGCAAGCTGACGGTGCCCGGCCGCGTCTCGTCAACGGCGATACGCGCCCAGCAGCGGGTAAAGCTGGTATAGAGCGACAGTGTGAATCCGAACGTCATCACGGCGAAGAAGAAACCTACAACCCCCAGGCCGGGGTCCTTGGCTACTTCCAGTATGGTGGCGGTGTCCCGCGTGAAAGCAAAGCTGATCTGCTCGTAGCCGGGCAGTTGTAGCGAGCCGGTGCGCGGGAGAAAGCCGTCGTAGATGGGCGTCTCAAAGTTCCTATCCACGAACGCCTGCACGTAGACCGGCGGGTTCTCGTTTTCGAGCCGGGTCACATCCTGGTAGTAGGTCAAGGCCAGCGTAAGGAAACGCTCGCCAACGGGGAACTGCACGAAGTCTTGCGGCAGGTTGTCGCCGCTGATCTGGCTGAACTCGACCAACGCCCCCGCCGTGCCTGTGGTCGCCGTAACAGGACCGCTGACGGTCATCTTACGCGCTTCAAGCTCCTTGCCGGAAGCATCAGTCGCTTTCACGAAGACCACCGGTTGGTAGCTAACCAGGAAGAAGTTGATGTCCTGGTACCTCAGTGGGTCGTTCACCACAATGGTCTTGGTCAGCACCTCCTGGCCGTTTTCGACCACCGCCAGGGTGTGCTTGTACTCCTTGATCGTCTTGCCGTCTTCGTAATATTCTATCCAGAACTTGTCGTTACGCACCGAGAAGTTGGTGTCATGCCCGACGTTCACTTCGTCACCGGGATAGAAGTAGACCGACTGCTCGCGCCAGCCGAAGTTCGCCATCCCCGCCCACACCAGTATCAGCATCACCAGCGCCCCGTGGCTCACGAACGTGACCAGCTTGGACCAGCGGTCGCGGTCGGCGTACACGTACAGGGCCTTGCCATCCTCCGAAGCCTGGGCTACGGTACGATACCGCCCCTTGCGCAACGCCCTTCTAAGCGCGCGTTCGGCGGTAGAGAGGTCCACCGGCACGCTGCGGAACTCCGCCTTCTCCGAAAGGCCGCTGATGAAGCTGTCGGAGAATCTCAGGTTCGGCGTGCGTATCTGGCGCATGATCGGCTGCCAGCGGTTCAGCGTGCACATGATGATGCTGAACACCACGGTGACGACGAGCAACCTGAACCAGAGGGAGTAGTACAGGTCGTAGAATCCCGCCCAGTGTAGAAGGCCGGAGAGGTCACCGTACCTGGACTGGGCGTTGTCGAGGAATATCTTTAGTTCCTGGTCGAAATTCTGGATGCCGGGCGGCATCTGCGGTATCAACGTGCCGAGCATGGCGGCCAGCGCCAGGGCCACGTTCAGCAAGACCGCGAATCGCACGGAGCAGCAGAGCGCCCACACCGTCTCAACGAAGTCGCTCCGCTGCCCACCCCTGGCGTCGGCCACACCTCCACCACTGCCCTGGGCAGCTGGAGGCTTGCGCGGTGTGACTCCCTTGTTAGGTATGGTGGTTACACGGTTCGACATAGTGAACGCAGGTGAATGACCGGAGCGCAGAGTCTATAAGGCATGAGGCGAAGAGACCGAAGAACGGCACTCCAGTCTGATATTACCACCGGGTATATACCCCGTCAAGCAACGCCGCATGAATATTGCCTTAAAGATACGGTCGCACCAGGATGGGATATACACGTACAAGAAGGAGAAGCCGGGCGAATTCCCCGGCTCCCCCAGGAACAGACTAACGCTTGCGGCGCTTGGTGACGCCACGTAGCTGTCGAGCCGGGAAGCTGCGCACCAATCGTGCGCGTAGAGCGTCCCAGGCGCGCTGGGCAGCCTGCCTCTCGCCTGGGTCCGCGGCGCGCGGGCTGAACCTCTCGCGCACGTAGGCACGGGAGATTGTCCGGGCGAGGCCCGACGTACCAGGGAACTCGCGGCCCAACGTTTCGCTGAACTCGTAGGGAGTCTGGTGTGACGACGGGCCAAGCCTCAGTAGCCTGGACATCGAGACCATTCTCGAGTAATAGAAGCCCGGGTTAGCTGCCACAGTCGGCTTGCGGCGCACGAAGAACACCGCCGCCAGGCCCGCGGCCACCCCGGCCACGCCCAGCCACAACCACCCACCCCCCGTGCCGCCAAAGCCGAAGAAGGAGCCACCACCCTCCTCAGGGGCTGGCTGGATCTCGTCCTCACCCAGACCGCGCTCGGGATCGGGGAGCACCGCGGTGATGCTTGGCTCGGGGGCAGCCTCCGCGAAAGGAGTCGGAGCCTCCGCAAGCTCGATTTCGCGGCTGGCGGCGGGCTGCGACGGCGTGGGCTCGAACTGTATCCAGCCGTAGCCTGGGAAGTACACCTCGGGCCAGGCGTGTGCCGCCGTCTCACGTACCACGAACTCTCCGGTGGCCGCATCGTAGGTGCCGGGCGCATAACCGGCGGCAAACCGGGCGGGGATGTCGAGGCTGCGCAGCATCACTATCATCGCGGAGGCATAATACTCGCAGTAGCCCTTTTTGTTCTCGAACAGGAACCAGGCCACCCTATCCATGCCTTGCGGGGGCTGGCCGATGGACGTGCTGTACTCGTAGTTCTCGCGCAGGTGGGCCTCGATAGCGCGCGCGGCGTCCAGCGGGTTATTGGCCCCCGCGTTGCGCACCACGTTCAGCGCCAGTTCCCTGATCGCCGGGTCCAGAGTCACAGGCAGCGCAAGGTACCGCGCACTCACCCAGTCTGGGTAGTCGCCCATCGCGGTACGTAGCTCATCGTCGGTGGCCTCCGACACCAGCGACATCGCCGTGTAGCTGTCGCCCCGCGACAGGTCCCCCGCCGCGTGCACAGAGCTGATATCGTCGTATACCGGCACCTGCCCGGTCGCTCGCAGGTCGATGGTGTAGTCGGGGCCAGGCGACACGTCTATCTGAACGCGGATACCCCGCCCCGCTAGTTCCCGACGCCTGGCATCCAGGTCAATATTGTTGTTCCGCGCCACTACTTCCAACCTGGCATCAACATCTTCAAACGTGCCTTCGGGCGGGGCCGACTTACGCAACTCGATCTGTATCGTGTTGAGTTCGCTTACCAGAGTGCGCAACTCCAGGGGCAGTTCGGTATGGCTGCGTGGGTTGCTTCCGGCGTAGAAGGCATCGACGTTGTACACCTCATCCAGGTCGCGCCAGGAAACCTCAAGACGGCTGTCGGAGGAGAAGCTGGCGGGGCGTAGCGCGGCGTAGAGAAGGTCTTCCTTGGGGCTAGCTACTTCGACAGTGTAGCTAATCGCCCGGCGCCTGGCGTCGTCAGACCCGAGCGACTGGTTGGCCTCCAACGCAAGGAAGGAGCTAAGGTCGCTTATCTTGAAGGTAGCTTTGGCCGTGTTGTTCCAGCCGGAGCCGGTGTACTGGTCGTACGTTGTAGCTCGCCAGTAGAGACGCTCCTCCGCCTTCACTCTTAAGGCAATCGCGTCTGAAAGGTTGAGCGCACCGCCCATCGTGAACTGCTTGTTGAAGGAGGCATAGCCACCGAAGCTCTGGTTCCCCGGCACGGTTGACCAGAGCTTGCTCATGGTGTTCTGGAAATCGACCCAGGGCTTGTTGACGCGCTCCCACACCCCGTACAGCGTGCTGTTCGGCGCGCTCGCGGGCACAAACCACATCGCGAGCGCCAGGAACACCGAGACCGCGCTACCGGCCCACAGGAACGCCCACGTGAGCGTCGGGGAATAGTTCACCCGCTCCCGCTGCCAGCGTTCTTCCTTCATCAGCAGGTTGAAGCGGATCATGAGCAACAGCGCGCTGAACATGAACACCACAATGTAGCCGTTCAGGTTGATAGGCGTGTAGGAGAGATTGATGAGCAGCGCGACCCCGTTGGGCACCAGCGCCCACCAGAGCTGCCGGGACCGGAAGACGAAGTAGGCCGAGCTATAAGCCAGCACCCAGGCCACCACCGCCAGCGACAGCACAAACACCACGAGGTCGTCGCTCACGTCCTGGCGCATAGCCACGCTGACCCAGGCGGCAGTCCTCTCGATCAGGTTCTGCACCTTGTCGTGGATCGTGACCAGCCCCGGCCCCTGCATGACGCTGGCTACCGCCACCAGCACCGTGATGGTGCCGATCTCAAGCCCGAGCACGTCCAGCAGGAACCTGGGCACGCCCCGGACTTTCGCCATGACGATGCCCGTGACGAGGCCAATGAGGGTAATCGGGGTGAGGATCGACAGGCCATCGGACCACTGGGCCTGCTGTATGGATAATGTGACGCTGAAGAGTAACAGAGCCAGCAGACCGACGGTCAGCCAGCCCTCTTGGAATCGAAAATACTTGCTCATAATTGCTTCTTGGGAACTGTGGACGTGAAGTAGGAACGGGACGCGCGGTGGGCTTGCATGCTAATTATACCGGATTGACCCTCTACAGAGAAAGCGGCACTATGGGGCGAGACGCCGCCCGAGAACGCAACACACATTCTCTACTCTGTATAACCCCGGAACCTCACCGAAGGTTCCGCACCGCCACGCCGCCATACTCCTGCGCGAGGGCAGCGTTGATCGCGTCGTCGCGTTTGACGAGGTACGACGGCACGTTGATGGCCGTGAGACTGGACACCAGCATGAGGGCGTTATCCTTGCCACCGAAGGTGCTAGGCTCGACAATCACGGCGGCGGCATTCGCTATGCGCAGTTTCTGCACCCTGAGCGCATCCACCCACTGCTCGTCCACCGAAGGGGTAACCACCACCACCGTGTCCTGCTTGCCGAACAGGTGCCCTTCGGTAGCCAGCAGCCCTGTAAGCGGGGTGGTGCCCTCGGCCCGTAGCACGGCGAGCGCCCTGAGTATCTTCAAAAGCTGCCTGCCGCCCCGGTCGGCGGGAATGGTCACATGGTGCTGCCCCCACGCAATGAGGCCCACCGACCGCCCTTCGCTGAGAAAGAAGGCGGCAAGCGAAGCCACTATGGTGACAGCGTATTCCTCCGTGCTGGGGTCCAACGCTAGAGGCTCGTTTGCGCCCCCACCGTCCGCAGACAGTCCGTCGGGTCTCTCCAATGTGCGTTTGCGGTTGTACGCCTGCCGTGCGTACTCAGCGGCATCGGCATCGTCTCCCACGGCAGATACGTGCACATCTTCATGCAGGTCGAGCACGAGCCACAGGTCGGAGGTGGGGTCTAGCTCGAACTCCTTCACCATCAGCTTCTGGTTGCGCGCGCTCGCGGGCCAATGTATGCGGTTGACCGGATCACCTGGCGTGTACTCGCGTATGCTCACGGCATTGGGCGTCGAGTGGAAGGCGCGCCGTTCGGTGCGGAGGCCGCCCGGTAGCTCCCCGCTGGGAAGGCCGAACTGGGTCAGGGGCACTGTGGGCGGGAAGACCAGCACCTCACCCCTGCCCTCCAACACCTGTCTCGACTGGAACAGGCCGAACGGGTCGCCGGTGACGACCACGGTGGGGCCGAGCCGGTACAGGCCCCGATGGATGCAACGCGTGCGCACCTGCCAGCGTTTAGCCTTGCCACCCGGCAGCGTCACGACCGCGCCTACGTGGTGGCCTGGCAGGGAGGACTGGTCGCGCACCTCGATCCAGAGCTTGCGCAGCCACGAGAGGTTGCGCAGCTCTATGGTCTCGCGGATAACCTGCCCGACCTGCGCCTGGGTGGGGGTCACCTCGCGCCGCACTTCAAGGCCGCGCCGGTTCAACCTCGTCCACACCCAGGAGGCTACCAGGACCGCCGCCAGGACGTACGCCAGGTAGTAGACCAGGCGCATGCCAAAAGTGGCTGCGGCCCCGTAAATGACAACGGTCAGGACCGCCAGCTTGACTGCGTTGGCGCTCTCCGAGAGTCCTCGCATTACAGCCTAGCCCCTAGCGTCTCGGCGCTGACGGCACCGCGCCGGGTACGGGGGTGTTGCGCAGTATCTCAGCGATCACCGAGCGGCTGTCAGCGTTGCGAATGCGCGCCGAGGGACTGAGGATCAGGCGGTGCGCCAATGTCGCTTCGGCCATAGACTTCACGTCGTCGGGGATCACGTAGTCACGCCCGCTGATGGCAGCCCTCGCCTGCGCTGTTAGTTGCAGAGCCAGGGACCCGCGTGGGCTGGCACCCAGGTACACGTCCTCGTGCCTGCGCGTGGCGCTCACCAGGCTGACGATGTACTCCTTGATGAGCATATCGACGTGCACCGTGCGGATTGCCCTCTGGGCCGTCACTAGCTCAGAGGCGTCCACCACCTGAGTCAGGCTCTGGAGTGGGTGAAGCTCCTGCTGGCGGGTCAGCACCTCGATTTCCTCCGACCTGCCGGGGTAGCCAAGCGAGAGCCTGATGAGGAAGCGGTCTAGCTGGGCTTCCGGCAGAGGGAAGGTGCCTTCGTACTCAATAGGGTTCTGGGTGGCCAGTACGATGAACGGGCGGGGCAGGGGATATGTTACCCCGTCCACCGACACCTGTCGCTCCTCCATCGCTTCCAGGAGCGCCGATTGGGTTTTGGGGGTGGCGCGGTTGATTTCGTCCGCGAGGAGGATTTGGGCGAGTACAGGGCCAGGGCGGTACTCAAAGTCGCCGCTCTTCTGGTTGTACACTGAAACGCCCGTAACGTCGCTCGGCAGCAGGTCCGGGGTGAACTGCACCCGCTTGAACGTGCAGCCGACCGAGCGGGCTATGGCTTTCGCCAGCATCGTCTTACCGACGCCCGGTACGTCCTCCACAAGCACGTGGCCCTGGCACAGGAGGGCGATGAGGGTCATCTGCACTTCCTGGTGCTTGCCGATGATTACTTTCTCAACGTTTTCGCTGAGGCGCACCGCAAGGCCGCGCACGTCAATTGACTGGACCTGCTCCGCGCTCGCTCCATTCCCCCGGCCGTCACCCTGAGGCTCAACGGTACCGCCGGAGCTTGAATACTGATTTCCCATGCTGGACATTTATTCCTCTCTTATATACCTGCTATTGATAACGTTCGAACGAACAAGGGCAATACATGAATTATATCAACTTTCGCCGGACCGTGCCGGGACGCCGAGATGGAAGCAAAAAGGGACGGTCTAAGCCGTCCCTAGTGTGCTATGTTAATTACACTACGTAAGCTGGATAGGTTCCTTGGCAGTTGGAAATAGCGCGGTGTGCGGATCACTCACCTCCTGCGAGCTGCCGGAGGGGAGTGACGACCGCGTTTCATCACCCACCGAAAATGGCGCACCCTTCGCTCCTAGCACGGACATCTCCGAGCCGGCGCCCGCAGGCCCTTCCACCGCCATCTTACCAAACGGACCTCTCACACGGCTGCTGAGCTTGCTCCAGACGTTGTTGCTGTTGGGCGCGGGCGCCTGCGGCGCGTTCGTCTTCAGGGCGTGCTTGACGAGCAGGTCCAACGACTCATCCGCTTCGGGCGCGCTTGCCTCCTCAATTCGCTCGCGCAACGTAGATAGCATGTCACTTATATAGCGAGAGGGTGGTTGTACAAGTTTAGTACGCCGGATCATAGGCTGCCCCCATTTGCAGCTGGTTCTGAGACTCTAGCCGTTCTCGCAACGACTTGCGAGCGTGGTGCAGGCGGGACTTCACGGTCCCCACAGGCAGGTCGAGGATGTAGGCAATCTCAGGTAGTGAAAAGTCTTGAAGGTAGTGCAACGTCACCACTAGACGGTGCTTCAACGGCAACGAGTTGATGGCATCGCGCATCTTGACTCGTAGCTCCGATTGCTCGGCCATCGCCTCGGGCGAGTGGTGTGGCTCGGCAGCGAACACACCCTCGGCCACTCCATCAATCGGTTCGAGGTGCATCTTTCGCCGCTTGATCGCGTTACAGCTGAGGTTCACAGCCACGCGATGCAACCAGGGTGAAAGGGAGCCTTCTCCGGTGATGTTCATGATGTTGAGGTACGTCTTGTAGAAGCAGTCCTGCAAGACCTCCTCGGCGGCCCCGGCATCTCGGGTGATGGCGTAAGCAGTGCGGTAAATCTGGCCCTGGTACTTGTTGAAAAGCGCCTCGAAGGCAGCCATATCCCCCCACTGGATGCGCCGGACCATCCCGGTGTCTTCGTGTACGGCGGCGGGGGCTCCCAGGTTTGCTTCCAAATGTATCACCTCTATCTGGGCCGCGTATTCGTCGGCAACGTCGTCGACGGGCAGGGCTTCGCCCTCGACCTCTTGCAAATGACGCTCGAGTCGCCGGGCGATTAGCTGGAAATTGACTTCCATTACGATACCTTCACTATCCAGCTCGCTTCATTGGCGACTCGGCCTGCATGAACCAAAGTAGCGAGTCATTCGCGACTGCGGAACAAATAGAGAGGAATTGCTCATGCCATCCGATTTTCGCAAGTATATCACAAGCAAATCAGAAATGTAAGCGCCTCACCACTTGTCGGCCAGGTTGCACTCCGGTCCTTATGCGTTAACACAACGCCGCGGGCACAACGGTTCTACGGTTTCCAAAAGTCTTTTCAATATCATCTTGACAGCAACGCCAACTGGGGACTCAGCAATTGTTGGCGTGCCTTAGCGTTAGCGACACAACATAGTACGCCGGTACGTTGCAGGTCCTTCAGCCGAGAATAGGCATCCCAGTTGGAGAGGTGAAACGCCTGCCAGTTCTGCCACAGCCTGTCCGTCTCCATTCGGTCGAGCCGCCGTTCCAGGTCACGGATAATATCCTTCCTGGCCTGCCCCTGCGCCTCACGCAGCCCATCGGCCAGCACCGGCACCGCGTCGTTGGAGAGCACGTGGAGGTAGCGGGTGGCAAGGTCGTCGCCCCGGTGCGCGAGGTTGTAGGCGGCCACCTCCGCGTCGGGGTTCATGATGTTGATCGTCATCAAGAAGACCAACAGCCCCACGAACGCGCCAATCGCGAACCGCTCCGGCTTGACCCACATCGTTCCCATGAGCCACAGGAACGCCAGGCCCAGGAAGACGATAAACACTCTAACGAAGATGCGCAGGGGCGTGTTGATGTAGAACTCGATGTTCTCCCAAACGAGCATGCGCCAGAAGGCCGAGACTAGCATCACCATAGTGAGCGCCACCAGCCCGGAGGAGAGCAGGTTGTAAGTGCGTACCTGCCTATCCGTGACGAGCCGCGCCGCCCAGCGCAGGCCGAGTATCAGAGCCATCGTGAGCAGCGACACAAACAGCAACTCGCCGAAGCCCTGGCGCACGTACTCGCGGTACGCGGCGTAGTTCATGGTACGTTGGGCGTGCCCGCTGAACAGGTATGCGAACTGTATCCAGGCGAACATCCCGAAGAGCACCGCCACGAGGCCCAGCACGGTGACGCTCTCCCCGAAGCCGATGCGTCGGAATGGTTTGAAATCGCCGGGGAGCGCGTACAGTTCTTTCACGTCTTCGGCGTCGCGCTTGCGGCTGAGGGTGAAGTAGATTGCCCCGGCGCAGAGCCAGGCCACAGTCAGGATCACCGTGAGGTGCTGCATCATCTCCGGGAAGTCCTGCGCGAACCTCATGTTGAACAGGTCGCGCAGGTAGTCCGCGAAGAAGATGTCGGCGGACGAAAGCAGCAGGCTGAACACGATCAGCACAGGGAGAGCCAGCAGCAGCCCGCGCAGCATGGGCACCAGCAGCCGCACCCTCTCGCGGTGAGCATTGGCCGTGGAGGCTACCTTCACCACCGATGGGATGGGATCGGCCATGCTGCGCGCGAGGCTCGTAAAGAGCACCGCCGGATAGCCCAGGATGCCTAGACGCTCAACCTGGTCGGCGGCCAGGAAGTACAGCAGCAAGCCCAGGAGCAGCACCACGGCCACCATGTTCATCCAGGTGAGGGAAGAGTTGGCGCGGACGAAGAGCATGCCCGCAAAGAACAGCAGCGGCTCCAGGAGCCACAGGTTGCGCCTCGCCAACGAAACCCCTTCCATGCGGCTCAGGGCGAATATGGAGCCAAGGAGCAGGAGCACGAACAACAGGACGGAGATGCCGATATTCTGCCCGTAGAACAGCAGGTCGCTAGCCCACCCCAGGCCCAAAGCCACCCACAGCACCCTCAGCGGTGCTTTCAGCGTTTGCATGCGCTAACCCCTTCGCAACAAGGTTTGTCATGGAGACGCTACTACTCCAAGGGGGTACAAGAGGTGTCCTTTGCAATAGCAGTCCTACTCAATAACGGGCGAGGTGGGAGAGGGTTGCACTGCCATGATGAGAGGCGGGACCGCAAGGCGAAACTAGCGGGCGTAACCCCTAGCTCTGTTGGTGAGTAGCCACAGGGGAGAACCAAAAAGGGCCAGCATCGCGGCGGGCTCCTTCATAATGTGTAGCAGCATATAGGGGGTAGGTTCAGTCTGAGAGATCCGTGCAAAAGGGTGCACGAAGGTGTGCAAAACCATATTGCACAGTTGCTAGTGTGCTATCATGAAGGCGGCAGGCAGCAACACCCGATCCCTCTCCACAGGCACGGCCCCGCCACCCGCCACCAAGAGTGTCACCAGCACGCGGGCTGGCTTTTGCAACTCGGAGTATACAGTGGAAATCTCACCGCGTCAATTACCAAAATCGGTAGTTAGGAGACAATATCTGTAACTCCGCGAAAGGACAATTCACTATGGCTACCAAGCAGGTGAATAAGTCGGCCAAGACGGGCGAATTCGTGAGCAACGAGGATGTGAAGAACAAGCCCGCCACGACTTATAAGCAGACTGTACCCGTAAAGAACCCTACGAAGAAGTAGAACTAGCAGCCGCTAGATAGACCAGGAG
>JALZHG010000314.1 GCA_030914045.1 Chloroflexota bacterium
GTTCTTCGAGTAACGACAAATCGTGTGCATAATACTTTGGGTCTCCCTCGGCTGCTTTTTGAGGTCGTTGCGTTTTGGGCCGGGGGAATGCTTCGCCTTTTCCTTCTCGTCTGTGCTTCCTTAGTCCGGGTGGCTTTCTGCGCCCAGTTGGTCCCAGAGTGGGCAAAAATAGTCGCTTAGGATAGTCGCTTAGGTGTTCGACGTATTATTGGTATTACTTCCTTCACTGTTTCGGAGGGCGCTAGAGTCTATGGAGAAGAGCTCTTGAGCGGTGGGTGCAACAGCACCCCGAGGACCACGCCGCAGGAGTCCATTGCCGCGGTAGAGGAGCTTGGGGGAGAGGACTACCTGCGGAGGATCCTAGCCAGGAGGCTACCTTAGGGTGAGCGACTACGGAGCGTCTAGCATCCCGTGGCCCCCTCAGGAATACGCCGAGTGGGTGTTTGAGCAGATCACCGCCGATCTGTTGCTGATGTCCGAGCGGCTGGCCAGTGAGGAGGCGCGATCGCATCTGGAGTCGGTAGGACGGCTCTACGGGTTGCTCGCCGATTGCTACCCGAGGGGGCGTGCCGACGAGTTTCGGGGTGCCACCTACAAGACGCTGGCGCACATCGGGCATCTGGTGGGCATGGACGCACTCACCCGCGCCGACTGGTACGGCATATGCGCCAACCTCGGCGTTACCCAGCGCCACGCGAGCCACATGATCGCTCGTATTCACGACGGTACTTTCGCATCCTACCCGCAGCGCGAAGCCGTATTGCAAGATGAGTCGCGGGTGGCTACTACGGGGAACGTGATACCCCTCAGGCCCCGAGCGGGCGACGAGAGCGCTTGAGCGTCCGCGAAAAAACCCCTGGAAATCCCGCAGTTGCTGGGCTAGCATTCGCATCGACTAGTGCGTATGAGTACTTGGAGATTGCTAGACGTAGGCCCGGACCTTTTCCTGCAGAGGTCCTATGGGCAGGGAGGGGAAGGGGATTAGTGTCTGACCGCCTAGAGGAGCCGCTGGGGGAGTACGTGGTTAGGCAACCAGTTGCCGAGCCTCCGCAACCAGTTGGGGAACCCAAGCGGGGACGGGGAAGGCCGCGTGTCGAGGAGATGACGGAAGAGGATCGCGCGGAAGTCGGCGAGAAGCAGATCGATGCGCTAATCGAGCGAAGGGCCACCTCGTCTTCGGCGCACGGTTACGAGCCAGACCCCATACTCTCGCTACGCCTACACCGCCAACGCGCGGAAGAGGAGCTGCGGCTGGCGTGGTACGAGCATCACCTGCGCTTAAGCGACCTTCACGGGCGCCTTTGTGAGGAGCACAAAGAGAAAGCCGCGCGCCTTTTGGGTGGCCTAGGATGAGCGAGGCCGCTCGCAGGTTACGGAAACTGGAAGCCGAACAGGGATTGTACAAGCCCTGCCCCGAGTGCGGACTCACCCCCGGCTCCGAGATTGAGTACAGGGTGGAGTGGGAGGACGAGTACACCGAGGCGGAGATTCGCCAACTCGCCGAATGGTACGAGCGCGGGATGCCCGTCGAAGAGTTGCCCCCTCGATACAGGGAACCCGAACCCGAGAAGCGATGCCCGAGGTGCGGGCAAGTAAGGGAAACGGTCACCGTCTGGCCCGAGCCGCCCCCGGGCAAAAACCGAGCCGAAGAAGAAGCGAAGTTCTTCTACGAGCGCCCTTGGGAGAAATACGAGGCCGAGTTCGAAGAAGAGCAGGCGTTGAAAGACTCACCCCTTCCGGACCATGCGCCCGAGAGCTGGGGGGGAGGGGGCCATCGCTGATGCCCAGATGTAGCGCAGTAAAGCCGGATGGTGAGCAGTGCGAGCGCATCGTAGGCGCATCGCAGCGCTATTGCTACAGCCACGATCCTGCCCGCGAACGCGAGCGTTCGCGCAACGCTTCCAAGGCCGGACGTGCGAAGCCATCGAAAGACGTGATAAGCATCAAGGGGCAGCTCCAAGAGCTGACAGATCAGGTGATCGCGGGCCAGATCGACAAGGCGGCCGCCTCGATCGCGGGGCAGCTACTCAACATCAAGCTCAGGGCGATAGAGCTAGAGCGCAAGATCCGCGAGCAAGACGAGCTGCTCACCCGCATAGAGGCGTTGGAAGACCTACGGCAAGGTTCCCTAGAGTCAAAGAGGATGCACACACGATGACCAAGGATGGCAGCAACCCGAGCAAGTGGACGCAGGCCGAACGCGAAGAGGACCCGGACGGCTTCGCCGCCGTAGAGGCCGAGCGCACTACAACCACATCATGCGCGGGAAGCGGGAGGCGTTCGTAGCCCGCTTCCACGACCCTGCCGAAGGTCTTCGCAGATGGGGCGAGCTTCTGGTACGAAGGGCGAGATGACAGGAGGTGAAGCAATGACGAATAAACAGCACGCAACCCGGATCAAGAAGATGCTAGCCGGAGAGGTCGTCGAGTACACCAACCTCAGGGATGAGCGCGGGATCCTCATAGAGCTTACGTCCCACGACATCGAGCGTCTCGGCGCAGAGGGCGTCCGAGAGTACCGCCAGCACCGCGATCAGGAGATAGCGGCGGCTAGGGCGCAGCGGGAAGAAAAGGAGCGCTTCGAGACCTACAAGCAGCGCTACATCGCAGCTGGCGGCAGCGCGTCCGGCGCGGCGGAGGCCTATAAGGCTTTCAGGGCGCAACAGGCCGCAGAGGCCGCCGCTAGGAGCGACGAGCACGCCCGCGCCGCCTATGCCGCCGACATAAGGGCGGCGATCTGATGGCGGATCCGAGGATGTTCGACACCCCGTCGCGGTGGGTTCCGAGGAAGCGTTTATGCTGCTCGCGTCCCTGATCGAGGACGTGCCGGTCGCCATGCAACCGTTCGCAGAGAGGTACAACAACCCTGGCCTACCGGGGAGCGTGGCGAGCTTGCTTGAGGCCGCCAGCCACGACAGCCAGGTTCGCCTTGCGCACGGCCAGGCTATTACCGCGGCTGGGTTGGTGCAGCTATGCGGCGCTCAGCAACGGCGCATCGAAGCGCTGGAAGAGAAGGTAGACCTCCTCATGCGAGAAGTTGGTGCCGAGACCTGGGCCAAGAACAAGAAGGCCCCGACGAACCCTAGAGAGAAGGGCAGGAAGGGCGCCAAACAGACAACTTCCGATCCGGTCTAGCAAGTGCCAGAATTCTGGCCCTTACGGCTACCGGACTTCCAGGGACGGCTGGCGCCTGCCTCCTTTCTACCGCTAGCCTAGGCTGGCGGCGTTGCAAAAAAGAGGGCGAACGGAGCGGGTTTACTCAGTTCCCCGCAACCGTCCCGCCGTCTTTTTCCATCACCCCTCTCTTTACTTAAGCACCGTATCACCTTTCAGTTCTGTCAGTGGCGACTATGCCATTGCTGTAGAAGGGCGACGAACTGATATTGATCGCGAGCCCGACTTGCGGTGCTTAAGCGGTAGAGAAGGTAGAGCAGACATACGTTTCAAAATTGTTTCCCATGACTGCACCAATTTCGCGTCAATGTCTCGAAAGTTGTGGGTTTGGTTTCTCTCTGCTCCTTGGAGGGCGTTCATCGTGAGGTAGCGTCTGAGCGCCCACTCCTCGCTGCTCCTTACAGC
>JALZHG010000123.1 GCA_030914045.1 Chloroflexota bacterium
ACCCTATTGCTCTAGGAAAGGTGAGACTTGGGTGCTGGGGACGAGATTTCTCACTCCGTTCGAAATGACAAGGTTGGGGCTTCGGGTGCTCGTATCCTACATCTACATTGCTGAGATGACTTCAAGTAAGGGGCAGGCTGTAATGGAACTACGTTCCGGCGTGCCTCCTTGCCAGGTAAGGTAGTAGCTCGGTGACCAGCATGCCTGTGAGGATTAGCCCCGCCCCTATCCAGCCGTTGACGCCGAGCACGTCGTTGTGGAGCCAGATGCCGAAGATGGCGGCGAAGACGGGTTCGAGGGTGAAGATGAGCGCGGTGTGGGCGGCGGTGGTGAAACGCTGCACGCTCACCTGTACCAGGAACGCCAGCGCGGTGGCGGCCACGCCCAGGAAGGCGGCGCTTGCCAGTACCCCCTCGCTCATGTTGGGCAGCCTGTGTCCCATGCCCGCCGCACCCAGCGCGCAAAGCAGGCCCGCTACCGTTACCTGCACTGCGGTTATGCGGAGAGGATTAGCCCAGGCGGAGGCATGCGCCACCAGCAGTATGTGAATAGCGAACGCGAAAGCGCAACCGAGCACCAGCAGGTCGCCGCCCGTGACCTGCGTGCCTTCATCGAGGCGGAGGCTGAGTAGTGCCAGGCCGGCCGTAGCCAGGACCACGCCCGCCACGGTCAACTTACCGAGGCGCTGCCGCAGCACCAGGAAGCTGAGCACCGGCACGATTACCACCGACAGGCCCGTTATGAAGCCTGCCTTGCTGGCGCTGGTACTCTCGTCTTGCAGGCCGAGGGTCTGTAGGGCGTAGCCCACACCCAGCGCCACGCCGGTAATCGTGCCCCACAACACCTCCCGCATCGTAAGCCCGCGCCACCCGTTCAGCAGCAGCACCGCGACGAACAGCACCCCGGCTCCAATCGCGAACCGCGTGGCGAGGAAAGGCAGCACGGGCACCTGCTCAACGACGTCCTTCACCAGCACGAAGGTAGACCCCCAGATGAGGGTCACCACAGCCAGCAACCCGTCGGCCCATAGCTGCCTGCGCAGGGGCACAGCCTCGTTGGCGGCAATAAAACTCACGAGACATTATAGCCCCATTTGGGAATTAGGATTTCGGATTTCGGATTTGGTATATAGCCAAGCAATCCGAAATCCGAAATCCTAATTCCCAAATCCACAGGGGACATATCGCTTGCAATGGGGTGGAACTTGACATATAATCAGGGCCGTAGCAGGCGGATTGTGGAAAAGTAGGAGGCGACTATGAACAAGCAAGGTGCTCGCGGGCAGGTGACGCGCGGTCACGAGGAAGACGAGGAGAGGACCAAAGCAGAGGCGGTCGCGGGGCGGCCCGTGCAGGCGGAGCTATTTACGATAAGCGCCAGGGGGGAACTGATGCAGCCGGTGGCCGACATACCGGCGCTGGGGCCGACTTCCAGCCTTGACGTGGCCCGGTGGTGGTTCAAACGGCACCTGGAGCAGCAGAAGCGGCCCATCAACACCATCGACTCGTATATGTACGACCTTGCGCTGTTCCAATCCGCGCTGGGCAACAAGACGCTCGACAGGATAGAAAAGACGGACCTCGCCAACTTCCTGGGGCAGGCCAACAACAAGTCAACCCGCAAGCGTCGGCTGACCTCGCTACAGGGGCTTTACCGTTACCTGGTGAACAAGGAGAAGGTGCTGGAGAAGAACCTGGCCGACAGCTTCTTCCCCGACTACATCCCGCTCAAGACCCCGCAGGTGCTCTTTCCCACCGAGCAGGAAGCCATCCTCGAAGCCGCACGCGCCGAGAACTCCCGCACCATGCTCATAGTTTACCTGCTGTTGAAGCTGGGTCTGACGCGCACCGAACTGCTGGCGCTGAAGGTGGACCACGTCGATGTAGGAGACCCTGAGCAGCCGGTGGTCTATATTTACTATGAGGACATACGCTCGCAGAAGAAGGAGCGCAAGCTGGGCGCTAACCTGGAGTTCACCCAGGCGTTCCAGGCTTACGTCGCCGAGTTCGAGCCGATATCGCGGCTGTTCAACCTGCTGCCGCAGTCGGTGAACAAGATGGTGGACCGGGTGGCTGAGGAGGCGGGCATCAGCAAGCGCGTTACGCCCCAGTCGCTCCGTGATACCTTCGCGGTGGAGCAGGCCAAGGCGGGCGCGGACGAGAAGAAGCTGCTGCTCATACTGGGACTAGCCCCCGACAGCCGCAACCGCAAGAGCGTGCAGCGGTACATCAAGCTGGCCGCGCCACCCGTGGCGGGGGTGGTCTAGGATGCCGGACACCGCACCCGCGCCCGGCGATGCGCGCCCCATCGTCAAACACATCTTCCGGGTGCGCTACATCGAGACGGACGCTATGGGCATCGTGCACCACAGCAGCTACCTGGCCTGGATGGAGATGGGGCGCACCGAGTTCATGCGGCATTTCGGCTTCACCTACCGCCAGTTGGAACTGACCGGGGTGCTGCTACCCGTGCTAGAAGTGAAGGTGCGCTACCACACACCCGCCTACTACGACGACGAGCTTGTAATCAGCACCTGGGTCGAGGAATTGAGCCGGGTGCGGCTGCTGCTGGCCTATCGCATAGACCGCCCCGAAGACGGCAAGCTCCTCACTGAGGGCACCAGCCTGCACACCTTCATGGGCAAAGACGGCCGCCCCATCCGCATCACGCGCTATCCGGGGGCGTGGGAGCGGCTCCAGTCTATGGTGCCACACCTGGGTACTTAAGAGAAGTTGAGAGCAAGCCGAGCGGGGGAAGTGCTGAGATGCAACCTGATAACTCTGATTTCTTGCGGGAGGCATCCTTGTTCTGGGAACTCTTCGAGAACCAGGTAAAAGAGTTCTCCTCACGCGCGAAAAGGCGACATTACTCCCGCAACGAGAAAGTGGTGCGACAGGGCAGCCCTGCGGAGAGCGTCTTTATCGTGGCGAGCGGCATGCTATCTGTAACCCGCACCTCCCCCGTAACGGGCGAGACCCACAACCTCGCCTACCTCAAGCCAGGCGACCTGCTGGGTGAGCTAGAGGCGTTGGAGGGGCCGCACAGCCTTATGACCGCTAGTGCGGCCGCTGTCACTCATGTCGAACTACTGGAGATGCGGAGCACAGATTTCCTGGAACTGTTGCGTAGGGAAAATGCTGTTATGCTTGACCTATCCCGAAAACTGGCAAAACGGCTGCGGGCTACAACCGAGCGACTTGGCACTGACGACGGCAAGGCGAACAGGGTTTGCGTTATATTTGGCGACGAGCGCGGAGTGGGAGTGACGACTGTGGGCATGGCTATGTCCCAATTACTGGCTGCCTCCACGCGGAACCCAACCGTCTACATTGAGTACCCGGACGGCTCCCGGCTGGCCGGGCTGTTCAACTTCGCTTCGGGGTCGCAGGTCGTCAGGCACCCCGGTGGCTTCGATTTGGCTCTTCCAAACTCTAATGAAGCCAAAAAATCGCCGCTGGACTCGTCCATCTTCTTCGATCAACTACTCCTTTCTTACTCTAACCTGGTGCTTGGGATCGCAGGCGACGCCAACGACTCGCTCCACTACTTGCAGGATCGCACGGACCAGATTGTACTCGTAACCTCTCCCGCACCCTCTGCTGCTGGACCTATGTGGGCTCTCACACCCTGGCTGAAGCAACTGCATCGCGCCGACGGGACCAGCCTTTACGTAGTCTGCAATCGCCCGCACGAAGCATACAACTCCGTTCCGTCACCGCCTTACACCGACTTTGACATCCCCTATATGCTAGACCTGCCCGCGCCTGACAAGCTAGGGGGCGGCGAACTACCTGCCGCACTATCTGGGGTTGTGGCGACGCTCGCTGACCGTCTGAAGCGCACCAACCGGGTACGGGTCTACATACCGACGACTGTTGACGTAGACCAGCAGCTTGACACCAGCGGATACGTCAGTGAGGCGCTTGAGCTACTTGGGAACCTCTTCGGAGGGGCTACCAGCGGCAGGGCGGAGGGTGTGTGGCAGAGCCAGAATGCAGGCTTGGTGGGGGAAACTGTTTATATAGTCACCAGCTATGTGACGCAGTCGGACCTCGACCGCCATCTGGAGCGGGTTCTCGACTTCGTAGACAGGATGAAGCACGAGCTAAAACAGGAGGCGATGGCTTTGGAGGTGAACGAGAAGCTGATGCTTATCTAGCTCGTGTAGGTGAGGTAGGCAGGCACTCGTGCCTCATACCGCTCCATCTCGATTTCGAGGGAGAGAGGCACCCGTAAGAGGGAAGCGATAGGCACCATCTGGTTGAAGACCGCGATCTTCTTGTTTAGCTCAACTATGGCCGTAGAGTGCTGCGCCGCCGCCCGGCGGTGCTGGGCCTTGAGCCGATCCACCTCGACGCGCAGGCGCTTGACCGCGTAGGGGTCGGTGCCTATCTGGGCCAGCCGGTTTCTCAAATGTGCGAAATGCTCGTCGGCCCGCCGTCTGATCGTGGCAAGGTCGGCGTCTATCTCCTGGGCGACGGTCATCCAGTCGGGAGCGTAGCCGCTGTTTTCCAGCACCTTGAACGCCGCGCGCAGGTCTTTGGGCACGAAGGGGTTGTCCTCGATATGGATGGGTTTGCCCTCGCCTTCGAGGTTGCTGAACGCCCCCGCGTCGATCCCTTCCTGGATGCGGCGGTCGGCTATGCGGTCCAGCTTGGCTAGTATTTCATCGGCTACGAATTCGTCCATGTTACAGTTCTCATGCGCAAAACCCGCACCAGTTGTCCTTATGTGAATTATATCACAATAGGAGCAGAATTGGAAGGGGCGAAGCATTCAGGCCGCGAACTGAGATCAAGCTGAAAATCGGTACGCCACTCCGCTTTGTCATTCTGAACGCAGTGAAGAATCAGGTGGCTATAGGTACTGTTGAATTGCTGTGACCCACTTCCGCCTTTGTCATTCTGAGCGTAGCGAAGAATCTCGTCCAACAGCACCCAAGTCGCCCCTTTCCTACAGCAGTAGAGTCACATAAGAAAGAGGTAACATCCCGGTGAAGGACGAGATTCTTCACTGCGTTCAGAATGACAAAGGGCGACTTCGTCCTGATATTCAGCGGTCTAACTACCCACCTGATTCTTCGCAACGCTCAGAATGACAAGAGGGGACTTTGGTTCAGATATATGACCACTATCACCGTGCCGATGTTTTATACGGCTAACGAAATGGAACTACCAATATAAGAGAGGAGGGGCGGTGAAATGACCGTCCCTCCTACTTAGACCTTCTATGCGACGTGGCGACTTGCCTACGTGGTAGAAGGCGTGGGTGTCGTCTCCGGTGTCGCGCCGGGTGTGGTGCCAGGCGTTGGGGCGTCGTCCGGCACGCCTAGCAGTTCCGCGAGCTGGTCCAGGTCGGCCTTCATGGCGTCTATTTCCTCGCCGTAGGTCGTCCAGTCGCCGTTGCGTAGGGCTTCCTGGGCGCGGTCGTAATGCTCGCGGGCCGACTGGGTGAGTTGGGCGGGAGTGCGGGCACCGGGGGTGGCTCCTGGTTGGGGTGTCTGGCCGGGTAGCGGTGTGGGTTGCGGACCTCCGTTGCCGTCGGCCCCTATGATGGTGCCCGGTGCCAGGTTGAAGGCGACTTGCAGCGCCTCGTTCAGGTTGGCCCCGATGCCGACGCGGTTGCCGGTGGCGGCGATTACGCGCTTCAACTCGGGGAAGTTGCCCGCCGTGGCCCTCAAGAACAGCGGCTCCACGTACAGCACCGAGTTGCCGATGGGGATGGTGAGCAGGTTGCCCCTTATCACGTCCGAGCCGCTGGCGTTCCAGAGCGTCAGTTGCTGCGATATGAGCGGGTCCTGGTCGATGCGGGCTTCAATCTGCTTGGGTCCGTACACCAGTTGCTGCTTGGGATAGCGGATCACCTCTACCTGTCCGTAGTCCTCCCCGTCGCTCTTGGCGGCCATCCAGGCTATCATGTTGTCCTTGGTGGCGGGGGTGAACGGCAGAATGAGCATGAAGCCCTGCTTGTCATCCCCCGGCAACTGCATATTGACATAATAAGCTTCAAGGGGCGCGGAAGTCTCGGCCTGGGTGCCGAAGGGAATGTTCCACACGTCCTCCTTGGTGTAGAACACCTGGGTGTCGGTCATGTGGAAGGTAGCGTACATCTGTGCCTGGAAGTTCATCAGGTCTTCGGGGTAGCGCACGTGGCTGCGCACGCTAGCGGGCATCTCCGAGATGTCCTTGAATAGCTGTGGGAAGATGCGGCGATAGGCCTGCACCAGCGGGTCGGAGGCGTCGGCCACGTAGAAGGTAGCGGTACCATCGTAGGCGTCGATGACCACCTTCACCGAGTTGCGGATGTAGTTGAAGCCCGCTGGATGCTCATCGGGGTACAGCGGAGTGGAATAGGGATACCGGTCGCTGTAGGTGTACGCGTCCTGCATCCAGTAGAGCTTGCCGTCGGCAATCACCAGGTAAGGGTCGTGGTCGTACAATAGGAACGGCGCGAGCTGGCGCACGGCATCATGGATGTTGCGGTGAAACAGCACGCGGGTCTCGGGGGTGATGTATTCGCTGAGCATCACGTTGCCGTCACCGAAGCGCACGCTGAACAGCATCTTGGTGAGGAAGTTGTCCATCACCACGCCGCCCTTGCCCCCGTACTCGGTGTACTTGTTCTCGTTGCCCGATGGGTAGTCAAACTCCTCGGCGGCGCTGTTCACGAAGACGTACTCGTCCGTCTGCTCCCCGTAGTAGATCTCGGGGCGGGTGATGGTTAGCTCCGGCACGTTCGTTTGCGGCGGGATGTCTTTCACGAGCAGGTTCGGCAGCCCCTCGCCCACAATCTCATTTACGGGAGATACTACCGCGCCGTAGCCATGCGTATACACGAGCCGTTGGTTCTGCCAGGTACGCACCTGCGCGCCAAGCTCGTCTGAGTTCAATTCGCGGGCCGAGATCATCACCTGGCGCTGCCTGCCGTCGATGGTGTAGCGGTCTATGTCCACCCCTAAGAACGAGTAATAGGAGCGGATCTCCTGCAGATTGCCATACGTGTCGAGCAGCGGGCGGTAGTCCCACAGGCGGATGTTCTCCACCGTGGCGCGGTTGGCGGCCACTTCAGCCTGGGTGACCGTCTCGACTGCCGGTACCTCGCGCTCGTTGAACTTGTCCAGCCCGAACGCCTGCCGGGTAGCCGTGATGTTGTTCTGGATGTATGGCCGCTCCTTGTCCAACTCACTCGGCCTGACCACGAACTGCTGGACAATAGCGGGGTAGACGCCACTGACCAGCACCAGGGCCGCGAGCCAGATGCCGACCGCGCCCACTAGCAGCCGCCAGGTGCGCACCCGCAGGTTGACCAGCAGGAGCACCGCCATGAGCACCGCCACGCCCATCATGATGTACAGCGAGGGCAGCTTGGCGGTCACATCGGTATAGCCCGCGCCGTACGCCACGGCTCGCGACGAGTAAAGCAGGTCGTACTGGCCCAGCCAGTAGCCCACGGCTATCGTGAGCAGAAACAGCGCACCCAGCACGCTCAGGTGTAGCCCCGCCTTCGGGTCGAGTGTGAGGCTCATGCGCGGCGCGTCGGCCCTATTGCGGTTGCTCGCCAGTATCTCCGCCGATTGGCGGCTTATCTGGGGCACCGTGCCGACCAGGTATATTAGTGCGGCCCCAATCGCGGACAGCACCAGCAAGGCGAGCACCCAGCCGCGCAGGAAGGCGAAGAAGGGGAGGCCGAACATGTAGAAGCTAATGTCATTGTTGAACAGCGGGTCGGTCTGCCCGAACGCGCTGCCGTTGAAGTAGAGCAAGATGGTGGGCCACTCGCCCGCCGCCGACAGCCCCATGAAGAAACCTACCACGATGGCCCCGGCGACGATGCCCGCGCGTACCAGGCCCCACGGCACCGGGTCGCGCTGTCCCGTATAGACCACAGAGGGCCTGATAATCCGCGCCGCTATGCTCCAGTTGAACCACAGCACCAACGCGGAGATTGCAGTGCTCGCCGCAAGCACGCCCAGGGCCAGCCACAGGCGGGTAGTGTAGACCTCCGACAGCCCCTGGCTGCCGAACCACATCCAGTCGGTGATCATCTCGGCCAGTATCGAGGGGATGATGATAAGGGCGAGCAGCACGCCACCCAAAATCCAGGCGAGGCGTGACATACCGCGCCGAGGGGCGGGTGCGACCGGCTCGCGTTCGGTGCGTTCGCGGGTGCGGTTGATGTTCGGGATACTCATTCGGGTACTTTCCAGTCGAGCATAGACTCGCGATAAGCATAACAAGAGGCGGCTAATGCCTCCTCGCCTACAGTATATTACCAAGCGGCACTAGAGACAACACGGGCAACAGCGCAGGCCCCAACCGCAATCCGCTTACCGCGATGGGGCCGCGCCATTCAATAGAGATACGCGAGGGTGCGGCATAGGGTCGCAGGGTAATCACGAATCACGAATCACGAATCACGAATCACGAATCACGAATTACGAATTACGTGTTGCGGGTTGCGGGTTGCGGGTTGCGGGTTGTTGGGAGCTACCTCAAGGCTAGTAGCAGCGAATGTGAGCGGCAGAGCCGGCCTTTGTCATTCTGAACGCAGTGAAGAATCTCGTCCTCTACCAGGATGTTACGCTTTAGCGGAGCTGGGTAAGCGGTGTAGAAAGGTGCAACTTGAGTGCTGTTGGACGAGATTCTTCACTGCGTTCAGAATGACAAAGGCGGGAGTTGGTCACCGTAGTTCAACAGCATCCCTACCCACCTGATTCTTCACTGCGTTCAGAATGACAAAAGGAGCGTTTGGGTACCCTATTCGTGTCTGTTTTGGCAGTGGTCCTCTAATTCGGGATAGCACTATAATGCGTGAGCGGACGGAACGCCCTGTGAGTGCAACACCAGGAGCATGGCGTTCAGCTTCTTCAGTGCTTCCGCTGGGAGATAGTAATGAAGATAGATAAATTGGAACTACAAACGAACGACCTATTATCACAGCGCCACTTCTACATGAATGTCCTCCACCTGCCTACTGTTGCAGACTCCGAGGGCCTGCACATACAGGTGGGTAGCTCCGAACTTACATTCAGACAGTCAACGGGCAATCCGAACCACGCCTATCACTTTGCCTTCAACATACCGGAAAATCGCTTTGAAGGAGCAAAGGCCTGGATAGCCGAACGCACGCCTCTAGTCGCGAACAGTTCAGGAGAGGATAGTTTCGACTTCAACAATTGGAACGCGCACTCCTGCTATTTTCGCGATGCCGCAGGTAACATCCTGGAATTCATCGCCCGCCACGCGCTTCCTAATGCCTCCAGTATGCCTTTCGATGAACGAGGCATCCTGTCCATTAGTGAGATTGGCCTCGCAAGCGATGATGTGATTGCTACCGTGCAACAGTTGCAGGGCGCGGGTATGCCCGTCTATGACGGGGCGGGGAGCGACACTTTCTCGGCGGTAGGCGATGAGCACGGACTACTCATCGTAGTGAGACGCGGACGTATCTGGTTCCCTGACACAGGAACGGCAGCCGACCTAGTACCCCTAAAGGCAGTGGTGTCTCTCGGAAGCGGCGCAACCGCTGTAATCTCCGGACCTCCCTACGAGGTGAGCTACCCTTAAGCGGCAACCAGTAATTCGTAATTCGTAATTCGTAATTCGTAATTCGTAATTCGTAATTCGTAATTACCCCCCAACCGGACCCCTGTACACTCTTGTAGTAGGACTCCTTTCCTATGCCGAGCCGTTGACACGCCCAATGCCGCCACCTATAATGTGGGCATGTACGAGTTCCTTCCGATCGGCTACATGCTGCGCGGTCGCTATCGGGTTTTAAGGGTCATCGGCGGTGGCGGCATGGGTGCCGTCTACAAGGCTGAGGACATTAAGTACAACAGCGCCCATGTCGCGATAAAAGAGATGCGCACCGACCTGGAGTCCCAGCCGTCGGTCAATACCGGCCCCGGTGGGGAGGACGACCGCGCGCGCGAGCGTGAGGAGAGGCGGCAACTGCTGGAGGCGTTCCGGCGCGAGGCCCAGATACTCAGCGACCTGGAGCACCGCAACTTGCCCCGCGTGACCGACTTCTTCACCGAGGGCGGCCGCCCGTACCTGGTAATGGAGCTCATACCGGGCGAGTCGCTTGAGAAGCGGTTGGACCGCCTGCACGGGCAGCCTATGGACGAAGCTGAGGCGCTCAAATATGGCATCCAGGTATGCGAGGTGCTCACCTTCTTGCACACGCAGGACCCGCCCATTATCTTCCGCGACGTGAAGCCCGCCAACATCATGATCATGCCGAACGCGCAGATCAAGCTGATCGACTTCGGCATCGCCCGCACCTACAAGGAAGGCAAGCGCCGGGATACCATGTCGATGGGGACGGCAGCCTACGCGCCGTTCGAGCAGTTCGGCAAGGGGCAGACCGACGCCCGTTCCGACATCTATTCTCTGGCGGCGACCCTCTACCACCTGCTAACGGGCAGGCCGCCGACCCCAGCGACAACGCCCGGCAGCCTGCGCGATTTCAACCCGAAGGTGAGCCTCCAGACCGAGCAGCTTATCATCAAGGCGATGTCCCGCGATATGAACGCGCGGCCGCAGACCTCCCCTATACTGGAAGCCGAGCTGAGGCGATGCCTGGGCGTGCCCTACACGGCACCCGGTTTGGACGAGCCTATACCGCCACAGCTTATCCCGCCGATGTCGTCCAACTGGCAACAGCAACAGCAACAGCCAGTAGCCGCAGCCGGGGCTATGCCGGGCGGGCACGTGCCGTCCGGGCACGCGGGCGACCGCACGCCAAGTTCCATGCCGGGGGCGGGGCACAACGTGGGCACGCCCCAGCCTGCCGAACCCGATACGCGGGTTTGCATGGTGTGCGGGGCCACCAATCAGACAAAGGCGCATTTCTGCGGGCGGTGTGGGGCTTCGCTAGCGGGGCGGCCGCCGGGCAGGTTGCAGGTGCTCGGCCCCAACGGGGTGCTGTGGGAGCGCCGCATACTTGAGAACCCGTTCAACATCGGCCGCCGCAGCCTGTCGCGCCAGATTTTCCCGCACCTGGACCTGACCTATAACGACCCGGCGGCCTACGTGTCGCGCCAGCACGCGCGTATCGTCTCGGACGCGGGGGGCTACTTCGTGGAGGACCTGGGCAGCGCCAACGGCACCTTCCTCAACGACCGCCGCCTTCCCGCGGGCGTCCCTACGCGCCTGCGCAACGGCGACAAAGTACGCATAGGCAAGGTGCTACTCAACTTCATCTTAGGAAATTAGGATTCGGGAATTAGGATTTCGGATTTAGCAGGACATCGACCAAATCCGAAATCCAAAATCCGCATTCCCAAATCCAAAGTGGTATAATGTCCTCCGGGCTTGCGAGGCTTGCCTAATAAAGCGACTGGGGGAAGTATCTCTTTTGGAGCAACTTACAAACGGCACGGAACGCGCCATGCATGGAAAGCAGCGCCATGCAAATGCCAGGGGTTACGCGGCCCTGTGCCTGGTTCTTTGTCTGACGGTCCTTGCTGCGGCACTGGTGATATTTACTAGCAGCGCCTCTGCCACGAACGGGCGGCAGCCGGTGCGCATGTCGGGCGGTCAAGGTATCGCGGCCGCGCAGGAGACGCCTCCCGCCGCTGTCGAGACGAATGTAGCCGCACCGGTGCAGACGGGACAGGTCGTGCCGCCAGCCGTGGCCTCGGTTGGGCCTACGAACGGCAACCAGGGCGGGCAGGGCGACCAGGGTGCGACGGCGGGCGCTCAAGGTGGCGGTGGGTTCCCGTGGTGGGTGTTGGTACCCGTCTTGCTGGGTCTGGCATTGTTGGCGGTGCTAATGTTGCGGAGGCGTCAGGCGGTGGAAGTCACCACGGCCGCCCCTGTCACTCCACCCAGCCAGAGGCCTTATACCGGCACAACGACGAGCACCAGCACGACTACAACCACGACTTCCGCTACAGCACCTATAGCCGCTATGGGTACAGTGGGAGCGATGGGAGCGGCAGGCGTAGCTAGCCAGGTTGTGTGCCCCAACTGCGGGGCGGCCAACGACCTGAACGAGAACTTCTGCCACGACTGCGGGCAGGACTTGCGGGCGGCGCGGGCGGCGACATCCGCCCCGGCGGTCGACGTGGTAGACGAGTACACGCCGTACCTGGAAACGCTGAACCGCGTAGACGAGCAACTGGAATATGTGCTTTCGCGTGCCCGCGTCACGGTGGGCAACGCGCCCGGCAACGATATTGTGGTAGATGCCGGCTTCAACGGCTCGGCTACCGTGAGCGGAGTGCACGCGGAGTTGAGGCGTGAGGGCGAGGGGTTCGTTCTCGCGGACCGTGGCTCGGAGACGGGCGTGTACGTGAACGGCGAGAGAGTTGCTGAGGCCGCCCTGAAGGACAACGACCAGATACGCGTTGGCGACGTGCAGTTTGTGTATCGCGCCCCGGCGCGTCCGTAGCGTCCGTAGAGGCTCTAGCATTAGGTCCATGGAGAAGATATGAATAGACTTCGCCGCGTCGGGCAGAATAACACTAACGCCGAAGTTCCTGAAGCCGATACGCCGGTTGAAGAGGAGTCCCAGTCATCGAGCGCAGAGGCGACCAACGGCAGCCCGCGGGACGTTGTGACGGACGCCGGGGAGGCCAGCTTCTACCGCGAGTCGTCCTCCGACTACACCTCCGAAGCGGCCCATTCTGACGCAGGTGGAGCGCCTGTGCTGGATACCGAGTCTATGGGGCTGCATTCGCACATGGACTTGGTCGAGACGGCACCGCCGGACCCCACTTATCCTGATGCTACTTTGGGTGGCGAGGGTGGCGCGGGTGATGTCGGAGCGCTCACCAGCGCGGTTGCAGGGGATGTAACAGGTGTGGCGTCTGACGAGACTCCGACCCAGCCCAACGCGATGGTGAAGGACCAGACGGCACCCCTCGCCAAGGGTATGGAGCCTGAGACCCTGGAGCCTGTGCCGGTCGGCGGCCTCATCGCGAACAGGTATAAGGTGCAGAACGTCTTGCACCACGCTACGGACCGCAACCTCTACCGGGTAGGGGCGCACAACCAGCAGCGCTGCCTCACCTGCGGACGCCTGTCTCCATTGGACCAGGAGGCATGCGGCACCTGTAACTCGCCCCTGGCGAACCAGGCACCCGCCGACTTCTACCTGATGGCAGAAAGCTACAGGCCCGAGTCGCTACTGCAAGACCCCGACCTGATGCAACTCAGCCTGTACCACCCCAACCTGGTGCCGGTTATAGACTTCTTCAGCGATACGCCCCACGGCCGTCAGCGCTTCTACGCGGTGGCCGAGCCACGCCAGGGCGTGCGTCTCAGCCAACTCAGCCTGCCACGTTCGGGCTTGCAGGTACTCAACTGGGCAATGCAGCTAGCCGATGCTCTTGATTACCTCCACAGCCAAGGCGTCGTAGGTGCGGGGGCCGAGGCGGACGACATACTGGTGCAGGGCGACCGGGCCTCGCTGGCGAGCCTGCAAAACGCGCGTGCTGCCGACCCCAACACCGACCCCTCCGATATGCAAGCGATGGACCTGGCGCGGCTCGCCAGCACCATCTACGAGGCGTACACGGGGAACCAGGTCTCGATGGGTCCCGACGGCACGCTGGCGATGCCGGCAGGCACCCCGGAGCCTGTGGGTGCGGCCTTCCGCGCGGCCATTGAGCCGGTGCAGGGTGGGGGCCGCGTGATTACGGCAGCCCAGTGGCGCGCCTTGCTCGCGTCCGCGATGGAGACGATTGACGAGCTAGAGCGCCCAGCCAAGCCTGTGGACTTCGTGTCCGCCGGGCTGACCGATGTGGGGCGGCTGCGCGAGCAGAACCAGGACTCGTTCGGTATGTCAGAGTTCGTCCAGGCGAGCGCCGAGCGGCCTATGCGGATAGGTTTCTACATGGTGGCCGACGGGCTTGGAGGGCACAAGGGCGGCGAAATCGCATCCGCCCTGGCGGTGCAGGCGTTCACGGGAGAGGTGGTGTCGCGCATCATAGCTCCTATAGCCTCCTCAAACGGCGACCGTTCGACCCCCAGCAACGAAGCGATATTGCAGGCAATGACCAGGGCGGTACAGCTTGCTAACGAGCGCATTTACAAGGCCCGCGACAACCGCCGCAACGACATGGGCACCACCCTGGTCGCCGCTGTCGTTGCCGGGGGTAAGGCATACGTCGTCAACGTAGGCGACAGCCGCATCTATCTCTACGCCCGCAGCCGAGCGGGCATGGACCCTCAGATGAAGGACGCGACCCGGCCTCTCCTCAAGGGGACTTCTCCACTCTCCGGCACCGCCCCCCTGCGCTCGAAAGAGGAGGCGATGGACGCGCTGGAGGAGGCGTTGGAGAGTCGCGACGGCGAACATGGCGAAAATGGCTCGTTCGCTCTGAGCCAGGTATCTATAGACCATTCGCTGGTGCACAGGCTGGTGGAGTTGGGGCAGCTAGAACCGGAGGAAGCCAAGGTGCACCCGCACCGCAACTTCATCTATCGCTCGCTCGGCGGCCCGCCCCCCATCGACGTGGATACTTTCGTGCGCACCCTGCACCCCGGCGACCGCCTGATGCTCTGCTCTGACGGCCTCAACAGCATGGTCGAGGACGAGGATATAGAGCAGATACTAGCCAACGAGCCTGATCCGCACACCGCCTGCCGGAGGCTCATAGACCTTGCCAACAACAACGGTGGACACGACAATATCACTGTGATCATAGTGGATGTCACCGAGTACCTACCCGCCCCGGAGCACCCTCACGCCCTCCTGGGACAGTGACACGTAACACGTAACTAGTAACACGAAGGCGGCTCCTGGA
>JALZHG010000124.1 GCA_030914045.1 Chloroflexota bacterium
ACTCAAAACTCAACACTCATAACTCATAACTCACAACTCTATCAGTCTCGTCGTAGCGTCTTGCTACGCTCGGCTATGCTGACGTACTTTGGCGTCTTGTCGTTAGGCTTCGGCCAGCGCAGGCGCGAATCTAGGTAGCCCAGCACCAGGATAAACAGCAGCATGGAAATAATAGTGACCAAGTTAGCACCTCATTCGGATTTGGGAATTAGGATTTCGGATTTTGGATTTGCTCGGACTTGTACTAAATCCGAATTCCGAAATCCCAATTCCCAATTCCCGTTCACGTCCATTCTTCGATTGGGGCGATTACGATCCTGCCGCGCTTCATCTCGAAGCGTTTAACCACTGCCTTTATTGCTGGGACCAGCAGTTCGCCCGTCACGTCCGTTACGCCGGGGCCTCGCACCACGTACACGTCGTTGGCGGTGAGGGTCAGCACGTCCTCTATCTTGCCGATATAGCGGCGGGTGGTGTCGTACACCTCCAGGCCGACAATCTGGTAGAGATAGTACGAGCCTTTGGGTAGCTTCTTTGCCTTTTCTATAGGCACCAGCACCCAGTAGTTCTTAAGCACCTCCACCGCCTCAGGGGTGTCAACTCCCTGCACTTTGAGGAGCAACTGGCCCTTATGGACGCGAGTAGTCTCTACCTGGAACGGAGTGGGCTTCCTGGGGGCTACGAGGCCCTGTGGAGTGCGGGTGCGGGGGCGCAATACCGGACGGCGACTTGTGGGGTCGCCCAAATCTTCGTACTCATAGGGGGCAAGGATTACCTCAGCCATCTTCGCCAGGCGTTCGGGGAACTGGGTCAGGATGTTGACCTTCATCTCCCCCCGCACGCCGAACGGAGCGACCACCTGGCCGACGATGAGGTGTTCGGGCACTTGCGGGGCTGGGACCTGGGACGCGGGCGGGGAAGCATCTGAGGTAACGGAAGCACCGGCAGAGTCAGCTTCGCCCGCCTCAGCAGCCTTGCCTTTACGCGCGACAGATTGCTCGCCGGAGGGATCGACGCTCATAGTAGCCCGTGAGTGGGAGTTACTCTATTTCGAGCACGCCGCGCTTACCCTCTCGGGAGGCGGCTGCGTTGACTACGGTGCGCAAAGCGCGAGCGATCTTACCTTCGCGGCCGATGACCTTGCCCTTGTCCTCGTCGCTCACGTGCAGTTGCACGCGCACGATGTATTGCCCCTTGTGCTCGCGCACCTCCACCTCGTCGGGGTTATCTACCAGGTTCCGGGCGATGTACTCTACCAGGGTCTTCATGGCACTTCTCTTTGGAACACGTAACACGTAACTCGTAAGGAAAGCAATTCGACTTTACGCGTTACGTGTTTCGTGTTACGTGTTACTAATTAGCTCGTATGGGTGGTGTTGCTGGCCGTGTCACCGGTCTGCCCGCCGGGGCCTGTGCCCGTAATCATGGGGTCAGAGGTAGGCTCGCCAGGTATGCTGGGGGCCATGGCTTCGGCAAGGCTGATATCCTCACCCTCTACACCCGCCGGCGCCACGCTGGCACCTATGCCGGTCACGCCGCCCGCACCCGCCTCGATCTGCTCGTCACCGCCGCCGGGCGACTGGGCCGCCATCTCGTCGGCGCTGCCGAGGGACGCCTGCTGGGAGGCGGCAAATGCCTGGGCGCGCTGGGCCTTCTTGGTGAGGGGAGTAGGGGCCTGGGTGCCCTGGCGGACGGCCCGGTTGTACTGCCTCACGAGGCTGACCACGGCTTCGGTAGGCTGCGCGCCCTTCTGCCGCCACTCCTCGTAGCGTGCAACGTCTACATTGATAGTAGCGGGGTTGGTGAGTGGATTGTAGCTACCGAGCGTGTCGATGAAGGCACCATCGCGCGGGGCGCGAGCATCGGCCACTACGATGCGGTAATGCGGTTGCCTGATAGCGCCCATGCGGCGCAGCCTGATCTTGAGCATCTGTCTGTATGACTCCTCTGTTTGTGCGTGCAAATTGGGGCAGTGTTACAAAAGCCCATCTTTAGCAAGGTACCGGCGGAAAGCCTGCCTGTTATTATACGGGATTTGCGGGTAAGCGTCAAACACAATTGTGATGTCTCGTGCCGGATTGACCAGTTATCATACTATGATCTCCGGGGCAGTACTATTCATCACTTTCCGGTCTCTGTACTTCTCTTGACTTCTTAGTATTCATATTATGTACCTATTCTCATCAACACTTTAGTATGCTATAGTAAGACTGCGACAGGAAGTAGAATCTAGGCGCGTGATCTAATCCTTTATGAAAAGGAGTTGCGGTGATGGATACAAACCCAAAGCTCAGGTTGGTTGGCAATAAAGTGCGGATCCTGGTAATATTCGGCTTGTTGCTGACACTAGGCGGAGTGAGCAGTGGCAATGGTGCTGCCGCGAGCGCCAGCCTTACCCCAGGCATACGCACGGTATGTGTTGGAAGCAATGCGAGTTTCTCCGGTTCATGGGGGAACTATTCACCCTATGAAGTACTATATGATAGTGGTGGCGGATCACCTGCTGGGTATTACAATGCCAGCACCACCAGTACGAGTCGCAGTTTCTCGGCTGCCTATAGCGAGGGAACGTTCGACACTCTTCTCGAAGTGATAGACAGTCACAATGACTACGCAAACGCCAGTGGCGAGGTGAGGTCCGGCTACTGGTCAGGGTGCCCCTTCTGATATCGATCAAGCAGCTTCTCTCCAGGCACAAGCCGCGTGGGCTAAGCGTGGGGAGCGGAGACCGTTAACAAGACGGTGACCAAACGGATAGATCACACCCCACAGCTCCTGTTTCCTGTCGCATTCTCCTATTCATTGGTACATTACGTTTTTGCCTTAGAGGGTCATATGTCGTTCATTGGGTATGTTATTCGATCCCTGGTGAAACGTGGCACGCGCAATGTAGTGCTGCTCGTCGGGCTGCTTGCGCTTAGTTCAGGCCTCTCAACATACGTGTCGGCTAACCAGAACGCGCGCGTCAGGGTCACAAGCACCGTTGATCAGCACTGGCGTGGCGCTTATGACTTGCTCATCAGGCCTGCCAATGCCACACAACAAACGGAACGCGCCTACGGACTTGTTGAAAGCAACTACCTTAGCGTTGGGCAAACAGGTATAAGCGTTCAGCAGTGGAAGCAAATCGAGGGGCTTCCCGGCGTAGAGATAGCGGCCCCGGTGTCCACGATAGGATATCTACGCAGTATCGCGGGGAACATGGGCGTAAGCATCCCTCCTCCGGCGGAACCCGAATTATTGCGCATTAGCGTCGAAGTAAGTTCCACCAACGGCTATCAATCGGAGACCTTAGTCAGCCAGAACCAGTACTATCAGCTCAAGCCGGGCGATGGCCTGGGTAACATGGTGTTTACCACATCTCCAAGCTTTGCGGAGGGAGACATCCCAGGGTCGCTGGATGCCCCGGTTCTCAGTCCTCCCATAATGTGGACGCTGGTGGCAGGAGTGGACCCTGCCGCAGAACGCCGCCTCGCTGGCCTGGACCAGGCTATCGTCCGGGGTGGCTATCTGGAGGACAACGATGGCTTCACCACTGAAAAGGTGCCAGAGCGGGGCAGCCCGGAAGATTTCGCGCAACAGCAATCCGGCATGCATCGCGAGACGGTGATAAACCGGGTAGTAAACCCCGACGGGCCAAACATACCTATTATTTTTGCGGCCAGCACCTACATGAGCCTGCCCACTGTGATTGAGGTTGACAGGCTCGAGTCGCTGGACGAGGTGGGCATCCAACAGGCGCTGCAAGCCCGCGGTGTGGAGTACGGCCCAGGAACGACTCCTGAGGAACTGCAAGAAGCGTTGCGGCAATACATGGACGCCCTCAACCAGCCACTCGTTCAACGCCTGGCCGAGTTTCCCCTGGACTATGGAGAGATAATCCAGCCACTTTCATTTCACGCACTCAACATTGATCTTAGAAGGCCACAACCGGCCATCCAGGTAGTACAAGGGCTGTCACCTATTGGAGCCGATAACTCCTTCGGAATAACATTCGATGGCGGCTTCGACAAAATGTACAGGCCCGGAGCAATAACCTACGAAGCGCGCCAGCCTGCTTTCGACACCGGTGGGCTGCTTTCCTTGTCAGCCGTACCGAAGCCCGAAGCCCAGGCCATAATCACTATGACAAAGGAAACAGCCTTCCGGTCCTTGCCTTCTGCTCCTGCTGCTATGGCTCCCGAGCGGAGGGAAGAGTACGCAAACCGCCTTTGGAGTCCTTTTTCTTTCAAAGAGGTGGGTTCATATGACCTCGATAAGCTACCGGAGGAGATAAGAAATCCCGACCCCCTGACTTACGTGCCCTTGGGCATTTATCAACCTCCCCTCGTCACATTGGTGAGGGATGCGCAGGGCAACCCCCTCCCTCAAGGTCCCATCACCTTGCGTCCCACCCTCAACCCTGCTTCGTTTATACCCGGCCCTCCCCTCGCCCTCACTAACATCGCAGCCGCTCGATTCTTTCGAGGTGACAACTGCATCGATGCCATCAGGGTGCGAGTGGCCGGCATCGATCGCTACACTCCCGAAAACCTGCGCAAAGTGGAGCAGGTGGCCGAGCAAATCATCAAAGCTACAGGGCTGCACGTAGACATCGTGGCGGGGAGCAGCCCCCAGAAGGTGTTGGTCTACATCCCAGGTTCCGCGGACGGCACGGTACCGCCGCTAGGATACGTGGAGGAGCAGTGGACTACCCTGGGTGCCGCCGCCGCTATCACCTCCGGCATAGACCGCGCTAGCATGCTGATGCTGGGGGCCACCGGGCTGTCAGGGCTGCTGTACCTCATCAGCCAGTCTCTCCTCTCCATGCTATCGCGCAGGCGAGAGCTAGCACTCCTACAAGCCATCGGCTGGAGGAACAGGCACGTGGGAGCTTTGATAGTAGGAGAAGCCGCGGTCCTGGGATTGCTAGGCGGGCTGTGCGCGGTCCTACTGGCCTTCCTGGTGGCTCAGAGCCTCGGCTTGTCGGCCCCTCCCACTCAAGCCGCCCTGGTTGGGTTGGCGGTCTTCCTCCTGTACCTGTTGGCCTCTCTTGGCCCTGCTCTCTGGATAGTGAGGCAACCTACCATTGAGTGGCTGCAACGTGGAGAAGTAGTCCTGCCCACAGGCAAAGACCTCGCACGCAGCCAGGGCAGGTGGCCTCGACTACAGTTAAACCTTCGCAGGCTGGTCGCAGGCAGACATGGCAACACGAAAGCGGGGGGGCTGAACGGCATGGGGGGCCTACTCACTTTCGCGGGGCGCAATCTCGCCCGCAGGCGCGTGCGAGCGTTGCTGGCGGTGGGGAACGTATTTATAGCCACTACCTTGATGATGCTGCTTGCCGCCGCCATAGCCGCACTTAATGGCACTCTCAACGTCACGCTCCTTGGGCAGTTCGTTGGCTTGCAGGTGCAGTCTTATCACTTCATCATGGTGGGCAGTGCGCTCGCGGTCAGCATATTGACCGTAGCCGATCACCTGGCTGTAGGTGTATTGGAGCGCAGACACGAATTGGCCCTGTTGCAAGCGGTCGGTTGGCGTCAGGGGACGGTGCGACTCACTATTCTATTGGAAGGTATATTGATAGGCACGGTTGGTGCGGGCGCCGGAGCAATATTCGCCCTAGCAGTAGGGTTGGCAAGCCAGGGCGATTCGTTCATGATGGCCTGGTGGGTAGTGCCATTAGTGTTTGTCGTTATGCTCCTGTTATGCGGCCTAACCAGTATTCACGCGATGTTACTCAGCCGCCGTCCTGACTTGATTAACGCTGTGCAACAATAAACGAATGGAGAATTACCAATAATGCCCAACACTAGCCCGGCGATCACGACGACCACAAGCAGCCCTGCTAACGTGGCTGACACCATGCAACAGGGAATAATAGTTGCCGATCGCGTGAGCAAAGTATATGATAGCGGCGATGCTGGGCAGGTTGCCGCCCTGGAGGGCATAAGTCTAACTATTGCCCGAGGTGAGTTTGTAGCCGTCACAGGTCCATCTGGCTCCGGGAAGAGTACGCTGCTCAACCTGATCGGGGCCATTGACAAGCCGACACTGGGGCGCGTCGTGGTGAACGGACAGGACATTAGCAGACTGCACGGAGATAAGCTGGCCGACTTCCGCCGCGAAACAGTAGGGCGCATATTTCAAATGTTTAACCTGGTGCCTATACTTTCAGCCGCGGAGAATGTCAAGTTACCGCTAATTCCATACCCGCCAAAAGGCTTCAACCTCGACACGCGCGCCACCGAGTTGCTAAACCAGGTAGGGCTTAGCGGACGTGCCCGGCATCTGCCCAGCCAACTCTCCGGTGGCGAGCAACAGAGAGTGGCCGTCGCACGAGCCCTCATCAATCGCCCGGTGATACTGCTTGCTGACGAACCTACCGGCAATCTGGACAGCAAGGCAGGAGAAGCTTTAATGGAGCTATTCGTAAGGCTCCACGAGCAACAGGGCGTCACTATTGTGATGGTGACACACGACCAAAAGATGGCAGGGTTTGCGCAGCGTATCGTTGAACTGCGCGACGGTAAGCTTGTAAATTAGATCCTTCCGCCAACTCACAGACAGATACAGGGTTAGCCAAAAGAAAGCACCCCATCCTCCTAAGGATGGGGTGCTTTCTTTTGGTCGCTTACTGGTTGGTTTAATCCAGGTACTCTTTCAGCTTCTTGGTGTCCTGCGACCCGCGAAGCTTGGTGAGGGCCTCCGCTTCGATCTGGCGGACGCGCTCCCGGCTTACGCCAAGTTCGTCGCCTAGCTCGGCAAGGGTGCGGTTGTACCCGTCCTCCAGGCCGTAGCGCAACTCGATCACGCGGCGCTCGCGGGGGGTAAGGCCTTCAAGCATGTTGATGACCTCCTCCTTGAGCAACTGCTGCGACGCCGCCTCCGAGGGCGCAAGCGTATTGCGGTCCTCGATGATGTCACCGAGCGAGGCGTCTTCCTCCTCACCGATGGGCATCTCCAGCGACACCGTCTGCTGGGCGGCACCCACGATCTGGCGCACCTTGTCGGGGGTGATGTTCATCTCGGCGGCTATCTCGTCCGCCAGGGGCTCGCGCCCAAGCCGCTGTTGCAGCCTGTGCGACACCTGGGTCAGACGGCCCACCGCCTCCACCATGTGCACCGGCAGGCGGATCGTGCGGCTCTGGTCCGCGATGGCGCGGGTGATAGCCTGCCTGATCCACCAAGTTGCATAGGTCGAGAACCTGTGCCCCTTGCGATAGTCGAAGCGGTCCACCGCGCGCAGCAGACCGAAGTTGCCCTCCTGTATCAGGTCGAGCAACGAGATACCGCGCCCCGCGTACTTGCGGGCCACGCTCACCACCAGACGGAGGTTGGCCTCAATCAGGCGGCGGCGGCTCGCGCGACCGCGAGCGTCTTCCGACCTCAGCTTGCTGATCTCTTCGTAAGTGAGCGGGTCGTCGCCGTCAAGGCGCTCCTGTGCCCTCTTACCCTTTTGCATGCTTATTGCCAGCGCAATCTCTTCGGTGGCCGACAGCAAGGACACGCGCCCGATCTCGTGCAGGTACATACCCACCGAGTCTTCCGCGCTCTTGTGCTCGACGCCCGCCGCACCTTCGTAGTGCAGCAAATCGTCCTCTTCAACCCCGCCGATGATGGCCGACTGGCCTGTATCTAAGTTCATAATATCGCTCCCCTCTACAGCTAAACCTATTTCCGCCATTTCAGGTTCGTCGCCGTCGAAATCGCGAATATCAAGCTCTAGCTCTCCAAACCCAAGCAGCTCAAGATCGACATGCTCATGTTCGGACTCGCCATTATGCTGGGCATCACCGTGCAACTCACTATCTCCGTGGAGGTGACGCCATATATCACGGTTATTTAGTTGCCATCCTTTCTCTTTCTCTTTCGAGGAAGATCGTATAGTTTGCACCGTTATCTCCAAAGTTCTACACTACCTCCAAGCAAGTGCTTCCAAGTAATTGTCAGGTCTAAATTGCGAGTTACGCACGCGGAAAGCCGCCAAAGCCCATATTTAGTATGATCGGGCCAATCAAAATAACTCGTAATTCGTAATTAGTAATTGTCAACCGCACCGGCTGTGCAGGGTAGGGACGGCGTACGAACCTACCTATATATATTTAACGCTTCTGCGTCACGTTAAGTTTCACAGCGCAGAGCTTGGCTACACATTCGAGCAGCAACACACCTGGTCCTGGGACAAGGGGTAACTCCCCTAAAGACTATAAGGCGCGGCTCCCAGTGCCTGGGTCCGCGCGCTTACTTTCAACCCAAATTAACCCGATTTTTCGCTCAATGGTATTTCGCCTCTAAACTATATTTGTATCAGAAATCACAGAGTAAGTCAATAGCTGCAGCTTAATGTCGGATTAGAAATACTCCTTAAGTCCTAACTCTTCGGGACCACAGCCCCACCCTGACTCTTTACCGCCGGTAGAAGCTCCATTATCAAGGGCACTCCCCGGCGCGAGGTGATGTCGTCACAGGCCACCAGGCAATCGCCACACGAGATGCAATCGTCAAAGGTCAACTGGTTACCTGCCCACTCAAAGACCCTCTTGCGGGGGTCCACACCCACGAAGCAGGAGTCGCGGCAGGCGCTGCAACCGTGGCAGGCGCTCTTCAACTCCGCGTTGCGCACCACCCCCGTCGGCCGGGAGTACGAGGCGACACTCTGCAAGTAGCCGAAGAAGCAAACGCGGCAGGTCTTGTCCCGCAGGAAGAGCAAGTCAGCATAAAACATGCCAGACAGACCTAAGAATGTTAGCACCGCCGCCTCTTGCCACTGCACCCCGGCAAGCATCTCCCATAGTTGGGAGGGTGCGACCACGTAGCTTACCACCGCGAAGGCGGCGAGTGGAGGTATGAACGCGGCCCTAACAATATAACGAGCGAGGGAGAGGTTCCATTCACGGCCCTGGCGTTTCCACCAGACTTTGCTGCGCAGGTTGTACTTGGGGTTGCGCCTCTCCCAGCGGGTGTGGCGAAGATTGCGCCTGCCCCACAGCGCCAGGTGGCTCTTGGTGGCGGCCTCGTTGAGCGCCCCCTGCGGGCAGGCCCAGGAACAGAAAAGTCGCCCGTACTTGAGCGACAGCAGGAAGAAGGTGCCGAGCGGCAGGATGGTGAGCGCAGGGAGTATAAAGGCGAGCGAAACCAGCGGCAGGTGCTGCCAGAAGAGCACCACGTAACGCCCCTCGGCGTCCACCCGGAAGACGTCGAGCAGCGGCATGCCAATCAGCAGTCCCACGGACAGCGTCTGCACCAGCTTGCGGGCAACCACAAACCGCCGGGCCGCCATGACAGCAGGCCGCCTGCGCACCACTTTCGCCGCCGAAAGCGCCGCCATGCTCTACAATACCGCCAATTGAGACATACACAGTAAGCATACCAACTTGGAGGCACGAAAATCAACGCTATATACATTAATATCGAATGAAGTATTGCACCGCAGAGACGCAGAGGGCGCAGAGGGCACGCAGAGGATAGTAGAGGTTGTGGAGGAAGAAGCGGCTGGCTCCTTTATCCGGTTATCTAGAACCCTGCCCCTTCTGTCATCCTGAGCGTAGCGAAGGATCTCAAGAAGGTGAGTAGGTACCATGTTGAATACTGCGAACATGGTGATAAGAGTTCCACTTGTAGAGACAATCAACATCTGAGATCCTTCGCTACGCTCAGGATGACAAGGCCACTTGAATCCTGGGCTACACACAGAAAGACTAGCCACCAGGATTCTGTGCAAAGTTCCCCTACTCACCGCACACCATCTTCCTCTTTGCGCGTCCTTTGCGCTCTTTGCGTCTTTGCGTTTTCGTCTCTTTACCAGATGCACAAAGCACTTATGCTATAATTTTGGCGACTAACTCCACGAGAGGGGCGAAGAGATGGCTGAGGCAAACAGGATCAAAGTAGCGGCGATACAGATGCAGGTGGTGTCGGGCGAGCCGAAGGAGAACATGGTGCGGGTCGAGCCGATGCTGAACGAGGCGGCGCGCAACGGTGCCCAGGCCGTGCTCCTGCCGGAGTTGTGGACCACAGGCTACACCCAGGACCGCTGGGAGGAGCTTGCCACGCGCTATGGCGCTGAGACGTTGGAGTTCCTGCAAGGCACGGCACGTCGACTGAACATCACTATCGCGGGAGGTTCGTTTGCAGAGCGCCGGGATGACGGCGTCTACAACGCCAGCTACTTGATAGGGCCGGACGGCCAAGTGCTGGGCACCTACAGCAAGGAGCACCTCTTCCCGCTGCTGAGGGAGCCGGAGTATTTGCGCCCAGGCATCCCAGGCAAGGTGACACGCACGGCGCACGGAGCATGGAGCACGCTCATCTGCTTCGACATCCGCTTTCCCGAAAGCTCCCGGCAGCTTGCATACGGTGGCACGCAGGTGCTGTGGGTGCCCGCCGAGTGGCCGGTGGTGAGGTTGGAGCACTGGCGGACGCTGCTCCGGGCGCGGGCGATAGAGAACCAGCTATTCGTGGTCGCGGCCAACCGCACGGGCGAGGGCGACAACAACCGCTGGGCCGGGCATTCGATGATAATCGACCCCTGGGGCAACATCCTGGCCGAAGCCGATGAGCAGGAGTGCGTAGTCATAGCCGAATTGGATATGGGGCTTGTGGACGAGGTACGGGGGCGGATACCCTGCTTCGAGGTGCGGGAAGAGGTTGCGGTCTAGACGACCATGGCAGCTATGGCGGCGTTGAGCCAGGAGGTGACACATAGGTCAAGAAGGGGCAGCCGTCGTGATGGGCGGGCTGCACCGTGTTGGAGTGCTAGCCTAAAGCCCTGGAGTCAACCGCTCACGCCCTTGTTAGTATAGGGCAGCTTGGGAGCTGGCTAACGTCATCATCGGGTATAGTACTAAAGTACTATGTACAAAAAAGTTTAATGCTTATAAACTAGGGCGGAAATCTGGCGGGTACAAGTATTTTGGCACACTTAGCCCTATACTTGTGGCCGGGTTTGCGTGCTAGCTACTATTGTTATTCTCCGTCGTATCATAGTTGCACTACTCGCCGTCTCTGAACCGAGAGTAATATTGGGGCCAAGCGCCGTCAAAGCAATCACTTAGCTATGAAAGGTGAGGTATAATCATGTCTAACGGTCCCACGCCCGGCAATCAACTCCCACCACTCATCATCCCGAAGGGCTCGCGTGTCTTCTATTCCACCATGGTTGAGACATGGCGTAAGGCGTTCGTACAGCTTAAGGACAGCACAGGGAAGGTCATCTTTACACTGGAGGGGATGAGTCCAAAGGATCCCTTCAAAGCCGTCTCCATCGGGGATGGCTCTTTCCAGGCAGAGGACCCCAGCGAAAACTATACCCTCAGCATCGGCACAGAAGGTTCAGCTAAGGGGGCCACTGTGCTCTGGAACCATGACGCGTTAGTCATGGGCAACACCATCTATCTGCAATGCTACACGTACATTTCTGAGGACGCCGGTGACAAAGACTTCAACGACTGCTACGTGAGCCTCTACTGGTTCCACTCTGTTGGCTGATGGGGAGTCTAACCGGGGCAGGTCAGGGATAGTAGCTGAGATAGGAGCGTTCGTATAACAAGTCAATCCTGGGCACGAAGAGGGATGCCTGGGAGCGATGCCCGCATGGTACTCTGAGCCGACCGCGCTTGGTCTTAGCATGTTGAGGAGGTAAGGGTAACCCTTACCTCCTCGCTATGTTTCAGGCAAACGAATATAGTAATAGACCAGGCAAGTAGCTGTTGCAGTAGCTAATTCGCGGCCTTACCCTGTGAGTACTCTGCGGGCGCGAAAAATACCAGCAGCACCAACTCCTCCTCAATCGAGTGGAAGCGGTGCTCCACGTTAGCCGCCACGAACACCGCGCTACCCGCCCGCACCGGACGCTCCTCCCTGCCTACCGTAATGGTAGCCCTCCCGCTCAACACGTAGTAAACCTCGTCCTCCGTGTGCGACTTCTGGCCGTCCACGCCACCTGCGGGCAGCACGTAAATCCCCGCGCTCACAGACGACTTACGCAGGAACTCCAGGTAAGGGCGCTCAGACCGCGTGCGCTCATTTAGCAACTCTGCTAGCTCAAATGCTTCCATACCATCATCCTCTTGGCGGGTTCTTGGCGTCCTTGGCGTGATGCGGTTCCGTCTCCTAAGAAGTGACTCGCGCCAACTCCTCGGCCACTAGCTCACGCCGCAGGTACTTGCCTACGCCGCTCTTAGGCAGGCTTTCCCGAAACTCTATCTTCGAGGGCACTTTGTACGGGGCCAGGCGCTCGGCGGCGAACTTGACCAACTCGCGCTCGGTGGCCTCCACGTCGCCCTTGAGCACCACGTAGGCCTTGACGATCTCCCCTTCGCCCCGCTTGAGGTCGGGCACGCCCACCACCACGACCTCTTGCACCTTCTCGCTCTCGTACAGCGCCTCCTCAACCTCGCGGGGATAGACGCTGTAGCCGCCCACCAGTACGAGGTCTTTCTTGCGATCGACCACGTAGAAATAACCCTGCTCGTCCATGCGCGCCATGTCGCCGGTGTAGAGCCAGCCGTCCTGCAAAACGGCGGCGGTCTCCTCCTCATGCCCCCAATAGCCCTGCATCACCTGGGGGCCGCGCACCGCAAGCTCTCCCACCTCGCCTGGTGGTAGCGGCTCGTGCGTCTCGGGGTCAACGATGAGGGCCTCGGTGTTGGGGAGCGGGAGGCCGATGCTACCCCCGCGACGCTCGCCGTGTATAGGGTTGCAGTGGGTGACGGGTGAGGCCTCTGTCAGCCCGTAGCCCTCCACCAGCCGCGCCCCGGTGACGCTCTCGAAAGCCTGGGCCACGGCGATGGGCAGGGGGGCCGCGCCGCTAATGCACACCCGGATCGAACGCAGGTCGAAGCGGGTAGCTAGCGGGTGGTGCGCGATGGCGTTGTACATGGTTGGGACGCCGGGGAATATGGTGGGGCGGAACCGCGCTATGGACCGCAGCACGTCCTTCATGGTGAAGCGCGGCAGCAGGACGATAGACGCGGCCACCGAAACCGCCAGGTTCATTACCACCGTCAGGCCGTAGCTGTGGAAGAACGGTATCACGCCGAGGAACACTTCCTTGCGCTCCTGGCGGGCGTCCCACACCCAGGCGCTCATTTGCAGGGCGTTGGCGACCACGTTCCGGTGGCTCAACATCGCGCCCTTCGGGGTGCCTGTGGTGCCGCCGGTGTAAAGGAGGAGCGCCGTGTCGTCGGGGCTGGTTTCGGCGCGGGTGTACTCGGTGGGGCTGTTGCGAAGCAGGTCTGCATAGAGATAGAGGCCCTCCCCCTGCGCAGTCACCGCGATGCCATCACGCCGCTCCTGCACGGTGAGCATCAGCGACATCAGGGGCGACAGGTAGTCCTGCATCGAGGTTGTGATTATACGTTGCAAGGACGTTTCCGGCATGATCTCTTGCAGTCGGGGCACCAGCAGGTTGAGGGCTACTACCGTTTGCACGCCCGCATCGTTGAAGACCTGGCGCAGCTCGCGCGACACGTACTGGGGATTGAGGGGTATCGCCGTCGCGCCTGCCTTCAGCACCCCGAACAGGGCTACGAGGAACTGCGGGCAATTGGGGAGCAGGATAGCCACCCGGTCGCCACGCGTGACACCCAGCGACTGCAGACCCGCCGCGAAACGATTGGCCTGCTCGTCAAGCTGGGCGTACGTCAGGCGGCGGCCGAAGAAGATGGCGGCGACACTGTTAGGGTGCTCGCTGGCCGTGCGCTCGAAGAACTCATTCAGAGTAATCTCCGGCACCTCAATAGTGGGAGGCACCTGCGGCTCATAGTGGGCGAGCCAGGGGAAATCCAACTCCTCTAAGCCCTGGAGTCCGTCGTTGACCTGGGGATGTTCGGGGCCGTCCGCCAGAGCATCAGGCTCGGTTGTCGGACTTTGCTGTACGTTCATCCGTGGGTAGCTCCTGCCTGTTCTACCGGATTGTATGCGCGTGTAAGATGGTTGTCAAGGCAAAGCGGGTGTGTTATCGTGACGCTTGGTAAGGGGCAATTGACCTTCATTGGGGGCAGCATGGGGCCGGACCTCAGCATCGTCATACTTAGCTGGAACGTGAGGGAATTGCTCGCGACTTGCCTGCGTTCGCTACCCGCCGCGGCGGGCGACTGGTGGGAGCACACCGAAGTGCTGGTGGTGGACAACGCCTCCGCCGACGGCAGCACGGAGATGGTACGGCGCGATTTCCCTGGCGCGCGGCTGGTAGCCCTTCCCCGCAACCTCGGCTTCTCCGGCGGCAACAACGCGGGCATCAGGGCCGCGCAAGGTAAGTACGTGCTGCTGCTCAACCCGGACACTGTAGCCCGCCCCGGTTCGATTACAACGCTCGCGGAGTACATGGAGGCCCACGAAACAAGCGGCATCGTTGGCCCTCGACTGCTCAACCCGGACGGCAGCATGCAGCCGTCGAGGCGGCGCTTCCCCACCCCGCTTACCGCGCTCGTGGAGTCCACGCCCCTACAG
>JALZHG010000315.1 GCA_030914045.1 Chloroflexota bacterium
GCTCGCCCGCCACGCCGAGAGCGCGGGCGCGGACGCGGTGCTCGTCGTCTCGCCTTTCTACTGGAAGGTGGGAGAGGAGGCCCTCTTCAAGCACTTCGCGACCGTGGCCGAGTCCGTAGACGTCCCGGTAGTCATCTACAACCTCCCGATGCTCACAGGCATCGACCTCTCGCCCTCCCTGATCGCACAGATAGCCGAAGAATGCCCGAACGCCGTCGGGCTCAAGGACACGGTTATGCCGTTTCCAGCTTACTACGCCGCCTGAACTGCGCTTTCGCGCCTTGCTATCCGACGAAGCACAACAGGTGCATCTAACGCACTGCCGCAGATAGAGGACGGGCTACATAAGGTCACTCCCGATCAATTGTGATTTCCAAACGTTTTCTGCGGATTCATTCAGAATTCATCGCCGCCCACTAAGGTAACGGCGGGCAATGCCTACTCGCTCGGGTTGCCATGAGAAGCCCAAGCTAGAGGTGGTGATACATAATGGCTGACAACGTCAGTTATAGCAGGGCGAGAGCTCGGCATGCGAAGTCAACCCGGGCCACTATTGGCCGAGATGAGTCGCGTCTGGAGCGATCGAAGGATCAGGTGAGGCAACGAAAGACAGTAAAGCCCTCCTGACGGAAACCCGCAGGTATCGGATCATTTGGAGGACGGACCCATTTGTTGGCTACACCGACCTTAGGCTAGGGGGACATCGCGAATGACAATGGCACCTCACAACTCTCCCACGGATGAATGCGACCTGGTGATGAAGGGCGGCATCACGAGCGGCGTAGTCTACCCTCCAGCAGTCCTCAGACTCCGGAACAAGTACCGCTTCCGTTCGATCGGTGGGTCGTCGGCAGGCGCCATCGCTGCGGCCCTGACGGCGGCTGCAGAGTACAGACGCGAGGACGGCGGCTTCGACAGGTTTGAGAACACGCAGGAGCAGGTCCGTTCGGGCGAGTTCTTGTTCAGCCTCTTCCGACCTTCTAAGAGAGCACGCCCGCTTATGGACACACTGCTTGAACTGCGCGGTAGGAAGCGCAAAGGCACCGCAGGACTCGTTTTCGACCTGTGTTTCGCGCTGGTGCGCAAGCATCCCACGGCCTTCTGGCTCGGCGTAGCGCTTGGGGTCGTTGTGAGCGTTCTTCTGTTCTTGCTAGCGGCTCTATCTACGGGCGGCTCGTTGAGCGGCCTGGGTTTCGTTGTCGCCTTGTTATTCTTCGCCGTGCCGTTCGGCACCATCGGAGGTTTACTCTACGGAACGTATGACCTTTACCGTATCCTAAGCAAAGAAGTGGTGCAAAATAATCTCTACGGCATGTGCACGGGCCGCGGCGAGGACCTCGATTCTATGGACGAAACAGTGCTTACCGACTGGCTGTACGCCAAGATGAACTTCCTTGCAAATAAAAAAGTCGACCAGCCACTCACCTTTGGTGATCTCGCCAGCAAAAAGGTCCGCGTCGACGACGGGAAGCAAGAGTTGGCCGGCATCTCCCTCAGGATGGTGACCACCAACCTCAACCACGGACAACCCTACGTATTCCCCAACAAAGAAACCACCTTCATCTTCAAAGAGCAGGAGCTACTCAGGTTCCTCCCCAAGGAAGTCGTAGCCTACATGCGAGAGCATCGATCTCATAAGGACGTGAGGCTGCCCGATGGGTACCACTTCTTGCCCCAGGGAAACGAGCTGCCGGTAATCGTGGCCGTGCGCATGAGCCTCGCTTTCCCGGTCTTGCTAAGCACTATCCCCTTGTACACGATAAAGCCAGAGTCGTGGACTCAATATGACAAGAACAGGCCACAAGAACTTCACGAAGATGACTTGCAAAGGAACTTGTTCAGCGACGGCGGGATCTGCAGTAACTTCCCGATTCACTTCTTCGACGCCTGGCTGCCCAAGCGTCCTACCTTCGGTATCAACCTGATACCGTCGAAGCCTGAAGGCCAAGAAAGGGTTGCCTTCAGCGTATACAACGTCGGCAAGGGCGGAAGCGATCCGGTTAGTGGCGATGACGTCTGGCTTCCACCGCCTGAGGGGTGGGAGAATGTCGAGTTCACCGCCTTTCAAGGTTTAGGAGGATTCGCGAGGGCTATTTTCTCCAGCGCGCAAAACTACCGCGACAACACCCAGTCGCGGCTGCCGAGCTACCGGGAGAGGGTGGTGCAGGTCCGCTTGGATGAGGATGAGGGCGGGCTGAACCTACACATGCCCGACGCGACCATCCGAGAAATCGAGACGAAAGGGGAAAGAGCCGCGTCCGAACTTCTCAAGTTCAACTTCGACCAGCACCTTTGGGTGCGCTTCCGGGTGTTGATGAACTTGCTGGAAACCCACCTGGAGGAAGCGGAACAGGTGTTGGACTCCGCAACCCTCGCAGCCCTTCTTGACGACGAGCAAGGCACAGATTTCCCCTACGCCCGCACCTCTGAATGGCGCGAAGAGGCACAAAGGCGCATAAGGGAACTCTCTGACCTCGTAGAGAGATGGCAAGCAGCCGACCCCGATGGTAAAAGCCAGTTCTTCTTCCCCGTCTCCGAGGCTGAGCCCGGCCCGGAGTTGAGGGTCACACCCGAACTGTAAGAGAAAAATAAGTCTCGTGGCGGAGCACACAGGCAACTTAGAGAGGTACTGGCGAAGCCAGGATACCTGCCTTAAGGGTAGCGTTAGGGAGGCCCGAGAAGGCTGGAGCTCACTCGGGGCCAAACCTTCTACCAAGACAGCGGTAAAGGAGGAAAGCTTATGAGAAAGGGTCTCCCCAAGGACAGACTCGACCAGAAAATGTCGCCAGAGGTCGAGGTCACGGACGAGCCGCACGAACCGATTCAAGATCTCTGCCTGGGTGATCGATACAGGGAGGAAGAATGAAGCTTCCAAACTACTTAAGAGCCGCACTGACTCTCGCATTGCCCATAGTTCTCTATGCAGTTACACGTAGACGCTACGTCTGGCTACCAAGCTACTTAAAGGTCGCGTTAGCTACCACCTTGAACATAATTCTCAACGCCGCGACATTGGGACGGTACGTATGGCTCGAGGGGAGAGTGCGTGGCGGCGTTTTCAAGAATTGGGCCAGACGCTTTCGCTACAGACCTCAAAGAATCGTCCGGCCCACTACTGAGGAAGAGATCGTCGAGCTGGTGAAGAGCTCGCGGAGCTTGAGGGTGTTTGGCTCGGGACACTCTTTCAATAACGGAGTTGTCTCAGACGAGACTCTCGTATCTCTGGACGATTACAGCGGCCTGATCTGTAAGTACCCAGACAAAAACCAGATAGCCGTGAGGGGTGGCACACGTGTACGGGATGTCGTAGACCTGCTCTTTGACGAGGGACTCGCCTTCGAGGCCCTACCGTCTCATGATGCCCAGAGCATCGCGGGTGTTCTCTCTACCGACGTACACGGTACGGGAAAAGTATATGGGACAGAGGAAGAAACCTGGGGCTTCGTCAGCGAGTCAGTCGTAAGTCTCAAGCTGATAGACGGTAGAGGGCAAATACACGAGTGCCGGCCACCGGACGACCTTTTTAAGGCGGCAATCGGAGGAATAGGT
>JALZHG010000316.1 GCA_030914045.1 Chloroflexota bacterium
GTCTCGGGTAACAGGTCTCGCCCTGCGCGGGCCTAATACTCGGGGATTCCGACCCCCGGCATGAGGTGTTGCAGCACCCACCGGGGGTCTTCTATATTCAGATCACGGCCCAGCCTCCTCTCTACCCCCGCTGGTGCTCATCGGGTCCTGCCTGAATGGAGGGAGCGCCACTCCGACAGACTGCCCAGCTTTCCGGTCTCGATCTTCTCTACGAGCCTGCGCACCCATCCCAGTTCGGCCTCTCGCAACATCAACTCATGCTCCGACTCTACGAGGAAAAGGCGGGGCAGGTTCAACTGCTCCATGGCGGTGTCTAGGCGGGATCTCATCTCCTCATTCTCACTTTCCAGACGCCGCACCCGCTCCTTCAGAAGCGCAACAGCCTCCTCGGGAGGAAGCCCGGCCAAGAACGAGAGCCCGGCCGCAAACTGCGTGTACTCCTTGACCGGCTTCCTCAAGAGCTCACGCAGCCAGGCAAGGAACTCCTCGCGTCCCGCGCCTGTTATCCCGTAGACCGTCCGCTCAGGACGCCGCCCCTCGCGTACCGTTTCCCTCGGCACGATGAGCCCCTCCCGCTCCAACGCCCCAACCACCGAGTAAAGAGAGCTGTACCTGAGCCGCACCGACTCGTGCTTGCCCCGCTTGCGCATCAACGTGACCATCTCATAAGGATGCATCGGCCGCTCGTAGAGGAGCGCCATCACCGCAAGAGCCAACGGGTTGGATACCTTCCTCTTCGACGCCACCGAAGCTCCTCTAGTCGATATGAATTAGTCGAGATCGACTATATACTCAGATTGGACTTGTGTCAAGTGGTGGATAGAAGGTTTCAGGCATTTCAGCAAGTCAGCATTTCAGCTTTTTGTTTTCGCTCTTTGCCGCTCGCTCGTAGGTGGATGTGCGATTCGCGGTTGGTTGGTGCACCTGCGAATCGCTCTTGTCTCTATTTTCTGGCGAGCACAATGAGGTGATCGCTCGTCGAGGTGAACGGCTCGCCCTCGAAGCTGCCGTAGACCGCCTCTACCTCGAAGCCCGTGAGCTGCAATATCAACTCCAATTCACTGCGGCCGACGATGCGGATGGTGAGGTCGTGGGCCCTCCGGCTCTCGAGCGTCCCCGAAGCGTCGTAGCGTTCGTAGAACAGCCGCATCTGCATGAGCTGTGTGGCCGCGTCGTAGTGGGAGACGGAGAAGCGGTCGAGCCGGCCGTCTGGCAGTACGCGGGTGAAGTCGTGGCGCAGCGCCGGGCCGCCGGGCGGGTCCACCAGTTCTTCCGGTAAGAACGCCGAGACCTCTATGCCAAGCAGGCCGCCTGGCATGAGGTGTTCGTGTGCGTTGCGCAGGAATGCCGACGCGTCGTCCACGCTCTTCAGGCATAGGAACGAGTTGAAGGCGCAGATGGCGAGGCCGTAGCGTCGCCCTGCATCCACACTGCGCATGTCGCCTACGATCCACTCGACGGTTCCGCCTTTCTCCTTACCCCGTTCGACCATCCGGCCGGAGATCTCGACGGCGGTAACGTCGTGGCCCGCTGCGGCAAGTGGGACGGAGATTCGGCCTGTGCCGGCACCCCACTCGACCACAGGTCTGGCTTCGCGTTCGGCGAGGGAGAGCCAGAACGGCAGATCGTAGTCGTGGGTGTACTCGAGGTCGTAGAGGTCAGCCAGAGGCCGATACTCTGATGGTGGGTCGTCTTCGATTGGAGGCGTATATGCGTATGCTTTTCGTTCAGATCCATTATTTGTTTCATCAGAGTTCGCACTTTGACCGAACATCCAGCCTTCTATTTTGCGGGTGACGACGTCGGTAGGCTCATAGAGCTGTTGATTTCCGAGCAACACGTTGAGCATTCCGAAGAGCCCGATGGTTGCGTCGAAGGGATCCTCGCCGTCTGGTGATGGACCGAAGCCGTTTTCGATGATTACGTCGAGCTTTGGATCGAGTTCGACGTCACACGCATGTGCCCATTGAAAAAGAGTGTCAGCGTTCTGCTGACGAGCTTCTTGGGAGCGTTTGCCTGGCTTCAGAACGATACCTAACTGACGATAGAACTCTGCGGGGTACGTCTCAATGATCACTGCGTTTCCGAGTTGAATAAGATCGCGTAACATGCCGTCGAAAGGCCATGCTTTTACGTTTGCGGTGTTGGCGAGCGCTGGAGTCAAGACTTCCTTCCAGCCAAGGTTGGCGGCTTTGCCCACCGCTTTTGGACCTAGCGTCCAGAAAATTGTCTCTGCTGCTTGCCTATCCGCGCGTGCCTTATCGCATCGGCGACGCAGGTCGTCTATCGAAGCGGCGTGAAGGCTGTCGAGAAGGTGCCGATGCTTCTTGCTGCCTTTAGGAAAAGGGCTATTGGGGTAGAAGGGTCTGTGAAAACCGATCTGATCTAGTCTATCAGCCACGTCGTAGAAATTGCTCCATTCTCCATGGCCCAGTCGAGGTAGTAGTGCGAGGAAATCTTGCACACCCGCCTGCTCAGCGTAGCCAACGGGCAGACCTATAGGAAAGTCAAAGCCGATCAGTGCCGCAGCCTCTCCAGCATCGGCGTGTGTCCTCTGGGTCAGTGTAGAAGAGTTACCTACGGGTTCCGGCGCATGGACCAGATACCGTCCGTTTCGCAACGTAGACTTCGCCATCCACCTCTGGCCCGGGTTGGAACCCCAGTCAGCGTGTACGATCATTGAAGGTAAGGGAGTTGGTGAGTTCGTAGCCATCACGAATCCTTTGCTATTCAGCGTCTGTGATGCGGATATAATAGCCGTGGCGTCCTACCGAGTCGCGGAGGTTTTGGATGGGTATTGTTTTGTTGATAGTCATCGTCGTGATCGCGGTCATACTCGTGATCTACGCCATCGCCACCTACAACGGGCTCGTGCGGCGACGTAATGAGGTCGAGGAGTCTTACAGGCAGATAGACGTCCAACTCAAGCGGCGGTACGACTTGATCCCGAACCTCCTCGAAGGCGTGAAGAAGTACTTCCGCCAGGAGCAGGATGTGCTCACGCAAATCACTCAGGCCCGCTCCCAGGCTATGCAACCCCAGTCCCCTGGACAGCAGGCCCAGTCCGAGGCCCGTCTTTCAGGGGCCATAGGGAACCTGTTCGCGGTTGCCGAGAACTATCCGGATCTCCGCTCCAACACAGTTTTGATCGACTTCCAGGAGGAGCTCTCATCGACGGAGAACAAGATCTCCTTCTCGAGGCAGCACTACAACGACTCGGTCCAGTCCTACAATACGAAGATACAGAGCTTCCCGGCGGTCATTTTCGCCCGTCCCATGGGCTTCACCGAGAAGGAATACTTCGAGGCCCAGGGGCCCGAGCGGGAGTCCGTGACGGTCTCCTACGACTAGGACTATGGACCAGAGGGACCAGGGCACCTTCAGGGAGCGCATCGCCCGTAACAGGCGCAACAGCCTGCTGCTCATAGCCGCCTTCCTAGCCTTCATCACCAGCTTCGGCTACATAATCGGGTTCGCCTTGCTCGGAGACCCCAAACGGGCCCTCTTCGGCCTCGCCCTGGCCCTGATAGTGGGCGTGGTCTCCGGC
>JALZHG010000125.1 GCA_030914045.1 Chloroflexota bacterium
GCTCAAGGTGTACGCCGGTGGCACGCACCCGCACACGGCCCAGCAGCCCAAGCTAGTCCGCATCAACCCCGAAACCGAAGCTATCGAAGGCATGGCGTAACGAGTACCGAGTAGAGAGTACCGAGCGCCGAGTGAGCTAAGAACTACTCGGAACTCAGAACTCGGAACTCGGAACTTCCGAAGAGGGAGAACTATGGACCAGACAAAGACAACCGACAGGCCGGCGTACTACTACGGTACGGGACGCCGCAAGACCGCGGTGGCTCGCGTGCGCCTGTATCCGGGCAACGGGCAGATTATCATCAACAGCAAGCCTGTTGAGGAGTACTTCGGCGCTCGCACCCTGTACCAGCAGATGGTGGCCTCGCCCCTGGCTCTTACCGAGCAGGCGGGCAAGTTCAACGTGACGGTGAAGGTGCTGGGTGGTGGTGTCACAGGCCAGGCCGGTGCCGTGCGCCACGGTATGGCCCGCGCCCTCGTGCAGGCCGACGCCGCGCTGCGCCCCGTGCTGAAGAAGGCCGGACTGCTCGCCCGCGACCCGCGCCAGAAGGAACGCAAGAAGGCGGGCCTCAAGCGCGCACGCAAGGCACCTCAGTACACGAAGCGGTAATTTCGGTTGCCAGTGCTTCGTTGCCGGTCGTTGCGATTGGCGATGCTGGGTGCTGGCGGCTGCATAGCCTTTGGTTAGCAAGAGAGTCATAGCTTCACCGATGGGGTGGGGCTATGACTCTTTGTGTTTGCTGCACTGCGGACATGGAGGTCGTTATTGTTCGCAACGCTGCTACGCCGTCGCAAGGGGACGCCCGTCGACTAAAGTCGAGGGCTACACCTTGCAAAGTCCCCTTCGCGGACTACGACACCTTACACGGTTTCATCAGGTTCCTGTAGATGAACCAGTCTGCCGCAGGGCAGACTTTGCAAAGTGTAGCCCTCGATTTCAATCGACGGGCGTACTCCTTTGCACCCGGCGAATTTCACATGCATTACCTCACCCTACCCCGGAGCCACCCCACCGCCTCCTCCACAAGCTCCCCAAGCGGCCTCACCGTGTCCAGCACCAACCTATCCACCCCAACCGAGTACTCCACCTTCCCCGCCACCATCAGCCTGTACCTCTGCAACTTCTCCCAGTTCGTCATGTGGTGCCCAGGCAGGCCCATCTCCTGCCGCGCGTCTACCCTCCGCTGCCACTCTTCCTCGTCCGAGCAGACGCATTCCAACACGACCAGCTTTGCACCCGTATCGTCCGCAACATGTTGTGCCTGCTCGTACAGGGACGCGTAGGTCAAGGGGCTGTCGCAGATGACGTTGAGGCCCTGCTGAAGTTGGCGGCGGGCGATGTTGAACATCACCGTGTAGGCGAGCGTGCCCGAATCGTCGCAGTGCTCGTCGATGAGGTCCTTCACGTCGTCCTTGTCGATGATAGGCCAACCGAGCCGCTTGCTTACGGCCCTGCCCAGCGTGCTCTTGCCGCTGCCGGGCATGCCTCTGAGTGCGACTAGCAGCATTGCAACAACTCTTTAGGGTGTCTATTCCGGTGCGGGTTGATAATGTCGAGGTCCTTGCACACGCCTTTTTAACCTCCAGCAAGCGGCCTTATCTGAACCGGGCACTTGACATGTTGGTGTTATAACTTATAATGCAAATTACCTGCATTGTGGGTTACCTTATCCTGCGAAGGGGGTGATGCGTGGTTATAACCCATCACGTATTGTCGTACTGAGTGCTCGCTTGGTGCAATTGTCCGAGCATTCCGTACCTGGTACCAGAAATGAGCCAGGAAATTATAGGAGGAAAGTAAGCATGTTCTTAAAGAAGAAATTCGCAGGGGTATTGGCGGCAGTCCTCATATTGCTGCCCGTGCTCGCGGCCTGCGGCCCTGAAGCAGCGCCCACGCCCACGACCATTGCCCCTACGGCGACGTCGGCTCCCGCTGTCGCACCGACTGACACCACGGCCCCCGCCCGTGCGACCAACACCACCGCGCCTGAAGAGACCCCCACCGAAGCTGGTGCAGTGGCGTCTCCGACCGGCGGCGCAGCGGACATCACCGCCACGGAAGACATGTATGCCGTGGGTGATTGCAGCTACGGCGGTATCATGAAGTCCATCGAGGCTGTGGACGACACCACCGTGAAGTTCACCCTGTGCGCCTCAGACCCGGCCTTCCCGTCCAAGATCGCGTTTAGCTCCCTCGGCATCCAGTCGGCTGCCCACCTTGAGGAGACCGGCGGCGCTCCGCTCGACAACCCTCTCGGCTCCGGCCCCTACATGGTGTCGGAATGGGTGCGCGGCGATCACCTGACGCTCGTGCCGAACCCGCACTATGCCGGTGACGCTCCCGCGTTCAAGACCCTCATCTTCCGCTGGAACGAGTCGGCGACCGCCCGCCTCAGCAGCCTGCGCGCGGCTGAAGCTGACGGTATCGACAACCCCGACCCGAACGACTTCGAGACCATCGCTGGCGATACCAACCTCAAGCTCTTCCCGCGTGTGGCGCTGAACGTCTTCTACGTCGGTATGAACAATACCAAGCCCCCGCTGGACAACGAGAAGGTGCGCCAGGCGATTGCTATGGCCCTCAACCGCCAGGCCATCGTTGACAAGTTCTACCCGCCCGGTTCCGCCGTGGCTCAGTACTTCACCCCGTGCGCCATCCCTGGCGGCTGCGAGGGTGAGGCCTGGTACGAGTACAACCTGGAGCAGGCCAAGACGATGCTGACCGAGGCGGGCTTCCCCAATGGCTTCCCCATCAGGCTTGCCTACCGCAACGTGGTGCGTGGCTACCTGCCTTCGCCTGACAAGGTGGCCGAGGAAATCCAGGCACAGCTAGCTCCGCTCGGCATTACCGCCACAATCGACCAGCAGGAGTCGGCTACCTTCCTGGACAACGCCTCCGCCGGTAACCTGGAGATGTTCCTCCTCGGCTGGGGCGCGGACTATCCCGACGCTACCAACTTCCTGGACTCGCACTTCGGTACGGGCGCGAACAACTCGTTCGGCAATAAGTGGCCGGATATCACCTCCAAGCTGGCCGAGGCCGCTTCGCTCTCCGACCAGGACGAGCGCAACGCCCTCTATGCCGAGGCGAACACCGCCATCAAGCAGCACGTACCGATGATCCCGATCGCCCACGGTGGCTCGGCTACGGTTTACAGAGCAGACGTGGCGGGCGCTCACTCCAGCCCCCTGGGCAACGAGAGTTTCGCGGTCATGTCGCAGCCTGGTGACGACACATTTGTGTGGATCCAGAACGGCGAGCCGCCTTCGCTCTACTGCGCGGACGAGACGGACGGTGAGGCCCTGCGCGCTTGCGAGCAGATCTTCCAGCCGCTGCTCGGCTACAAGGTCGGTAGTACCGAGGTCGAGCTTGGTGTGGCCTCTGCCTACGAGTCGAACGACGACCTGACCGAGTGGACCGTCACGCTCAACCCCGACGCCAAGTTCTCGGACGGCACCCAGGTGACCGCCCAGGACGTGGTAGCGACCTACGCAGTACAGTGGGATGCCGCGCACCCGCTCCACAAGGGCCGCTCCGGCACCTTCGACTACTGGACTTACCTGTTCACCGCGTTCCTGAACCCCCCTCCGCCCTCGGAGTAACCTTCAGGACGCTGTTTGGCCCGGTTCCCTTACCGGGCCGAGCAGGTACGCAAATGGGCGGGACGCAAGCCGTCTCGCCCATTCGCTGTATCTCATTTGCAAGCGGCTGTAACCCTCCCTTTAGAGTCTGGACTAAGCTATGGCACGCTTCCTACTTCAGCGTTTGCTGCTGATCGTACCCGTCATATTAGGTATCATATTCGTTACTTTCGTCCTGGTGCGCTCCATTCCGGGCGACCCCTGCATTGCCATGCTTGGCGAGCGTGCTACCGAGCAGACCTGTAGCGCCTTCCGGGAGCGCTTCGGCCTGAACGACAACATCCCCACACAGTTCTGGCGCTATTCCACTGGCCTGGTGACGGGCGACCTGGGCAACTCCATCAAGTTTGGCCGCCCCGTGGGCGACATCCTCCTGGAGCGCCTGCCGATGACGCTGGAGCTTGCCATAGGCTCAATGCTCTTCGCGATAGCGATAGGTGTACCCCTGGGTATCATCTCGGCTTACAAGCACAAGAGTCCGATGGATGCCGGGGCGATGGTGATAGCTAACCTCGGGGTGTCGATGCCGATCTTCTGGCTGGGACTGCTGCTCGCGGGTTTCTTCGGGGTGGTGTTGCACGACACGCCGTTCAGCTTGCCCACCGGCAGCCGCCTCACGCCCGGCGTAACCCTCCCGCCCTTAGACAAGGCCTCGGGTCTGACGGACCTTGAGGGTATTCCCAGGGGCTTCTTCCTGTTCCTGTCGAACATGTTCACGGTCAGCGCGGCCTTGCAGGGCAAATGGGCGGTCATGGGCGATGCGTTGGAGCACCTCATCCTACCGTCGGTCACGTTGGGTACCATCCCGATGGCGATCATAGCCCGCCTCACCCGCTCCAACCTGCTGGACGTGCTGGGCGCTGACTACATCCGCACCGCCCGCTCGAAGGGCCTGGGCGAGCGTTTCGTGCTTTTCCGCCATGCCATGCGCAACGCCTTGCTGCCCCTTGTGACGGTGGTAGGCTTGCAGTTCGGCGCGCTGTTGGGAGGCGCGGTGCTCACCGAAACGGTGTTCGGTCTGCCCGGCGTGGGCAAGTTCCTGGTCGATTCGATTTTCGCCAGGGACTACCCGGTGGTGCAGGGCTTTACCATCATAGTGGCCTTCCTTTTCGTGCTGATGAACCTGCTGGTGGACATATCGTACGCGTATATTGACCCGCGTATCAGGCTTAGTTAGGAGCCGGACGAATGCTTCTACGTCAGAAAGCGGTAGAACCCGGCATCTTGAGGCCCGCGAGGTCGGCCAGCATGTGGCGCAACGCGTGGCGACACCTGCTGCGGAACCGCTCCGGGCAGGTTGGGCTGCTGATTATCGGCATCCTGCTGCTCGTCGCCATATTCGCGCCCATCATAGCCACCCACGACCCGATAACCTTTACCGACCCGAACAACCGGGTGCGCGTCACGCCCTGCATCCACCTGTTCGGCTGCCCCTCAAGCGAACCTCAGCACATATTCGGGCTGGACGGCAACGGGCGCGACCTCTTCAGTCGTGTGGTGCACGCCACGCGGGTGTCACTCTTCATCGGTATAGCCACGGTGACGTTCGCTATCATCGTGGGCACGCTCATAGGCGCGCTGTCGGGCTACGTCGGCGGCTGGCTGGATAACGTGCTGATGCGGCTCATGGACGTGCTGCTGGCCTTCCCAAGCCTGCTGCTGGCAATCGCGCTGGTGGCGGTGTTGCGGCCCTTGATCGTGCAGGGCCTGAACCCGCTGCTGCCCGCGCTGTTCGCAATTGGCTTCGTAGGCATCCCTATCTACGCGCGCATAGTGCGGGCAAGCGTCCTCTCCATCAAGGAACTAGACTACGTCACGGCTGACAAGGCGCTGGGCGTGCCTGCCTCCCGCACCCTGTTTCGCACCATCCTGCCTAACGCGCTGACACCACTCATCGTACAGGGCACGCTCGGCATCGCGTCGGGCATCCTGGACGCGGCGGCGCTCGGCTTCCTGGGGCTGGGGCAGCAGCCGCCTCACCCTGAGTGGGGCACGATGCTCGGAGTGGAGCGCAACAGCGTATTCAACGGCCCTCACCTGCTGATATTCCCCGGCCTCGCAATCATGCTGACGGTGCTGGCCTTCAACCTGCTCGGTGATGGTCTGCGTGACGCCCTCGACCCCCGCCTCAATCGGTAGGAGGAATTTGGGATTTGGGAATTAGGATTTCGGATTTAGTAGATATCCGAGCAAATCCGAAATCCGAAATCCTAATTCCCAAATCACCAGAAAGGTCTCTAATGCCTCATCTGCTCGAAGTTAACAACCTGCAAACTCACTTCTACACTGCGGAGGGTGTGGTGAAGGCGGTGGACGGCGTGTCGTTCACGCTGGACGAAGGCGAAACGCTCGGCATCGTGGGCGAGTCTGGTTCCGGCAAGAGCGTCACGGCCATGACGATCATGCGTCTCATAGCCTCGCCTCCCGGCAAGGTGGTGGGCGGCGAAATCCTCTATCGCGGGCAGAACCTGCTCAACATGGGCAAGGAAGAGATGCGGCATATCCGGGGCAAGGAGATCTCGATGATCTTCCAGGACCCTATGACCTCGCTCAACCCGGTGCTGAAGGTCAGCAAGCAGATAGGCGAGTCGTTGCAACTGCACATGGAAATGACGGCGGCCCAGGCCCGCACGCGCACGATAGAGTTGCTCAAGCTGGTGGGCATTCCGTCCGCCGCCGACCGGGTGGACAACTTCCCGCACCAGTTCTCAGGCGGCATGCGCCAGCGCGTGATGATAGCGATGGCTCTCTCCTGCAACCCCAAGCTGCTCATCGCGGATGAGCCGACCACCGCCCTCGACGTGACGATACAGGCGCAGATACTCGACCTGATCCGGCGGCTCAAGAGCGAGTTCGGCACGGCGGTGATCTTCATCACGCACGACCTGGGCGTGGTGGCGGGCCTGTGCGACCGGGTGATGGTGATGTACGGCGGGCAGGTGATGGAGCAGGGCACGACGATGCAGATGTACAAGGACCCGCGCCACCCCTACACGCTCGGCCTGCTAAAGTCGGTGCCCCGCCTGGACGAAGAGCGCAAGGAGCGCCTCGAACCGATCCCCGGCCTGCCTCCCGACCTGATTCGCATGGCCCCTGGCTGCCCCTTCTACGCCCGCTGCACCTTCCGCGAGCCTCGCAACGAGCTAGAGCGCCCGCCTCTGCGCACCGTGGACGAAGGGCACCAGGTAGCTTGCTGGGTAGACGTACGCACCACCCAGCCGCACGCCATCGAAGACGAAACAGCGGTCAAAGCCGGGTCCTAGTGCAGGATACGAGCATTTTGCCAGGAGGAACAGTATTATTCACCGCAGAGGCGCAGAGGACGCGGAGGTTCGCGGAGAAGAATAGAGGGTGTTCTGAGTTGTGGCAGCATCGTACAGTAAGACCTTGCTTTTGCCCCTAAACTAAACAATCATTATCTCGGCGTATCGTCTGCGTCCTCTGCGTCTCTGCGGTGAATAATCACTATCATACAGAGTACTGGTGGTTCTCGGCAGTCAAACAAGCGTAAAGGGTTGATATGGCAACTACGGACAAGACAAACATAGGGGTCGACTCGGCGGCTGATGCTTCAGGGGCGCGGCTGCGGGTCGCGACGATGGAGGAGGTCGGCATCGAGTCGCCGGAGGACGTGCTGTTGCGCGTGGCGGGGCTGCGGATGCACTTCCCCATCATGCGCGGCGTGCTCTTCCAGCGGCAGGTGGGCGCGGTGCGCGCCGTCGATGGGCTGGATTTCTTCGTCAGGAAGGGCGAGACGCTCGGCCTGGTAGGGGAGTCGGGCTGCGGCAAAAGCACGGCTGGACGGGCCATCTTGCAGCTATACAAGCCGACCGCGGGCAAGGTGGTCTTCAAAGGCGAGAACATCGTGCAACTGCCCAGGGAGCAGATGCGACATTTGCGCCGCCAGATGCAGATGATCTTCCAGGACCCCTATGCCTCCCTCAACCCCCGGCAGACGGTGGCCGACATCATTGGCGAGCCGATAAAGGTGCACGGTCTGGCAAAGGGGAAGGACCTCCAGGAGCGAGTGCTGGAGCTGCTGCGCCGCGTGGGTCTCAACCCTTACCACGCCAACCGCTACCCGCACGAATTCTCCGGCGGCCAGAGGCAGCGTATCGGTATCGCCCGCGCCCTCGGGGTGGAGCCTGAGTTCATAGTGGCCGACGAGCCGATTTCCGCCCTCGACGTGTCTATTCGCGCCCAGATTATCAACTTGATGGAGGACTTGCAGGCGGAGTTCGGCCTGACGTACCTGTTCATCGCGCACGACCTGAGCGTGGTGCGCCACATTTCCGACCGAGTGGCCGTGATGTACCTTGGCAAGATAGTGGAGCTTGCCGACCGCAACGAGCTATATTCCAACCCGATGCACCCCTACACGGAGGCGCTGCTGTCAGCGGTGCCCATCCCCGACCCGATGGCCGAGATGCAGCGGCAGCGCATCATCCTCACCGGCGACGTGCCCTCGCCCATCAACCCGCCGAGAGGCTGCCACTTCCACACCCGTTGCCCCCTCGCCATCGCCGCCTGCCGCGAGATTGACCCGCCCTTGCAGGAGAAGTCGCCGGGGCATTGGGCGGCGTGCATCAGGGCATGACGGGTGGACGATGGACGATGAACGATGGACGATGAACGATGGACGATGAACGATAGGAGAGGATTGTAAAGGCAGGCCTGTTGCCTGCCTCTACAGCCCAGTATAATCTGAACGTTCTAGAGAAGCGGCTTTGCCTAAATAGTGCGTTCTGCCCAAAGAGACTGTTTGCAAGGTTCTGTGTAATAATAGCTACGTGCTTATTCAGTCAATGTACTAGTTGGAAGTGGCACCTAAGTTCTGGAAAGAGTAGCAGAAAAAGCCCAGAGTGAGGTCCTACGGTGAAAACCAAGTACAAGAGACTCGCGCCCTTCACCTTCATGCTTTTTTTCGCCTCGCTATTCTTCTTATCAGATATCCGCAGAGACTTCCCTGACTGGGGAAGAACGGTCATGTACCTGGTGTTAGGCGCGCTTATCGTGATTGGCGGAACCTTAGCTCTTGCTCCCACAAAAGACGATTGATTACTAGCACTTATTGGGCAGAATGATGTTTCCCCCGATAAGTCAGTCGAATGTTCTACTTTTTAGGCAAAGCCGAGGGAATCTATGGCGACAACTACCGGAACAGAGCTAACACCAGCCCGGCCGCAAGTGGCGACCCGCAGGAGACTCGTAACCCGCCGCAGGGTGGCGGTGCTTGCCATTACGCTCTCAGTCCTCTTGCTCGCTTCCTACTTTGCCGTGTCGAGCATCGTCGCTGATAGGCTCTCGCACCCTAGGCGGGTAGCAGTTGCCAGCACGCCCGCCGAGTTGGGCATGCAGTACGAGGACGTGCAGTTCAACAGCACCGTCGATAACATCCCGCTCAAGGGCTGGTACATCGACTCGCCCGGCGACAAGGTAATCCTGGTGATGCACGGCCGCAACAACAACCGGGCCGGGGGCGCTCTACTCAGCATCATGAAGGGCCTCCACGACCGGGGCTATGATGCTTTCGCCTTCGACTTCAGGGCGCACGGCGAGTCGGGCGGCGAGCGCTACTCCCTCGGCCTTCATGAGACTCGGGATGTGGCTGGGGCCTTGCAGTACCTGGAGGGCCGGGGCGTCACTGAGGTGGGCGGCCTGGGCTTCTCGATGGGCGCGGCTACCGAACTGCTAGCCGCACCCGACCACCCGCAGATGAAGGCGCTGGTGTCGGACTCCTCCTTCGCAAGCCTCCCCGCCCTTTTGGACAAAGAACTGCCAAAGGCCAGCGGCCTGCCGGGCTTCTTCAACCCCGGCATCCTGTTCATGGGCAAGCTGCTTTACGGCCTCGACCTTACCTCCACCAAGCCCATAGAATCCCTCGCCCGGCTGAACGACCGCCCCTTGTTCCTCATACACGGCACCGAGGACGCCCTGGTGCCCGTCAGCCAAGCCTACGACCTCCAGAAAGCCGCCGCAGGCAACCCCAACCTTGAATTTTGGGTGGTGGAAGGCGCGAAGCACACCGGCATCTACGACCAGGCCCCCGAAGAATACATGCAACGCCTCCTCGCCTTCTACGACAAGCATCTACCCTGAGAGGACGATGGACGATAGACGATAGACGATGATAAGAGCCAAGTCTATCGTCCATCGTCCATCGTCCATCGTCCCCATGGAAGCACTCATCTTCACGGGCCTGCAAGCCTCCGGCAAATCGACCTTCTACAAGGAGCGATTTTTCGACACGCACGTGCGCATCAACCTCGACATGTTGCGGACGCGCAACCGGGAGCGCCTGCTGCTGCAAGCCTGCCTGGCGATGAAGCAGCCGTTCGTGGTGGACAACACCAATCCCACCGCCGCCGACCGCGCTCGGTACATTGAACTCGCCCGGAGCGCCCGCTTCCGACTGGTGGCCTATTATTTCCAGTCCGACGTTCAAGGCTCCCGAACCCGCAACGACCTTCGCACGGGTAAGACTCGCGTGCCGGTAGGTGCCATCTACGGCACGGCCAAGCGCCTGCAACCACCCACCTGGGAGGAAGGCTTCGACGCCATCTATGACGTGTGGGTGGTGGCTGGCGGGTTTCGGGTGGAGGAGAGGGCACGGGAGCCTCAAACTTCCTTCTAAACCTTCCTGGCCCTCAGCCCCAGGAACAACGGTATCTCCCTCCTGGCTAGTTCCGCCGCCTTGTCATCGCCCGCCCGTGGCGACTTCACTCGGTGCGCCGGTACCTCCAGCATGTTGTCCACCACCAGGCCGCAGGCCGCCAGGCCGTTCACGTAGGCGCTCACGGGCCGGTGGAAGCTGCTGGTGGGCCGCGAGCCATCCACCCTCTTGATAGGCACCAGGAGCGGCGTCAGGTAGCGGTCTACCCGGCGGTACTGCAACCTACGGCCCTCGTCCCACCCCCAGCCGCTTTGGCGTGGCACCCGGAAGGCCGGGTGAATGAGCACGGCCACCAGCCTGCCGCCCGGTCTGAGCGCCCACGCCGCCGACGCCAGCACCGAATCGAGTGGGTCCATGTCCTGGATGCTCAGGAGGAACGTCACCGCGTCGTAGCTGCCTTCTCGAAGGCCCTGCACGCCGGGTAGCTCGCGGGCATCCCCAAGCAAGAAGCGCCCTTCGTTGCCGTGCCTGCGCCGGGCCGTCTCGACCAGCCTGGGGCTTGCGTCTATACCCGTGTAGCGCGCCCCCACTTTCGCCACGCATGGTGCCAGCACACCCTGCCCGCACCCCACGTCGAGCACCTTTTCGCCCACTTGCGGGTCGAGCAGGGACAGCAGGGTAGGGACCACCACCTCGCGGTGGTGCTCGCTGCCCTCCTCTCCCACCCAGTTGTCATACCAGTGGGCCACGGCATCCCAGCTTGTTGGGGAAGCTCTGCGCGGGTAATTCTGATGTCGCCGGGTGTTCTTCAACTTCTGCGCTCCTCTCTTGCGTGACCGCGTCTGCCTGGCAAACAAAAAACCACAACACCTCCAGCAGAATCGCTGCTGGCGTGTCATGGTCGAATGCGGCAAAGCGGAGTCGCGGCCTGTCAGCCCAACTGAGGCCACAGGAGCACGAAAGCTGTATGTAGCGGCTGGTGCTTTGCCGCTAGTTTGTGCGTAAGCGTATCACTGTCACAACCTTCTCACTGTCGTTATGGCTCATGCGGCCACGTGGGGAGTATATCGCGAGGCCTGATGCCCGGTCAATCCGGCTAGAGATGTAGTTTGGCACTTTCAGCCAAGGCCACCCCGATAACAGTGACCCTGCTCCCCCTGTCATCCTGAGCGTAGCGAAGGATCTCAAATAATACCCGTACGTATGTGTTGAACCTACATCACCACACTCGTAATGTTCGAAGCCCTCTCCTGAGTAATAGCTACGAGTACTCGCGACAGGGTTCGCCCTTGTCATTTCGAACGCAGTGAGAAATCTCGTCCTGTACCAGGATGTTACATCTTCCTTACGGTACTATGATGCTGAAAGAAAAGTGCCGTTGTGTGCTGAGGGACGAGATTTCTCACTACGTTCGAAATGACAAGGTAGGAGTAATGTGCTCATCTCCTAATTCACATTAGTGAGAGGGCTTCTAAACAGCATCCTTCATCACCTTCTTGAGATCCTTCGTTGCGCTCAGGATGACAGGGTGGGGCTTTGGCTGCTAATAGCTCACTTTGTTCTTACTTCGTAAGTGAACGCATATAAGCGGTCAAATGCCGCTCTCCCTCTTGACGCGGCTTATGTCACTGTGTTATAGTCATCTCAACCGCATATGACAACAACCGCGAACAGAACGAGTAGCCACAGGAGCGGGGTACAGAGAGCCGGGGTAGGTGTGAGCCGGCACCAGCGCGTGGGGTGAATGGATCTGGGAGTTGCGCACCGAAAGCTCGTCGAGTAGACTGCGCCGGAGACTTCACCGTTATCAGGAAGCCGGGTATCGGCAGACGCATGGCAAGTGGCACGCAGCCACGCCGGCGACTAGGTACCTGTAGAGTGCGGCACATCTCGTGCCGAAGTAGGGTGGCACCGCGCAGAGCTTCGCTCTCGTCCCTTCATTGATTTGGGGACGGGAGTTTTTGTTTAAGTCGTTAGTTGTTAGTTGTTAGTTGTTAGTTGTTAGTGAAGAACCTCTAACAACTAACAACCAACAACTAACAACTAGCAGATAGGAGCTAGCGATGATAGTCGAAGCCATTGACAAGCTGGTGCGGGGCGAGTCGCTCGACACCGACGAGGCCTCCGGGGCGATGTCCGAGATCATGGACGGCGCGGCCACCCCGGCGCAGATAGCGGCTCTGCTAATCGGCCTGCGTATGAAAGGCGAGACGGTCGAGGAGATAGCGGGCCTGGCTCGCGTGATGCGGAGCCGCGCCACCCCCGTGGACGTGGGCGACCTCGAGGTAATTGATACCTGCGGCACGGGCGGCGACCGCTCGGGCACCTTCAACATCTCCACCGCCGCCGCGATTGTGGCTTCCGCCGCCGGTGTACCCATAGCCAAGCACGGCAACCGCGCCATGAGCAGCAAATGCGGCAGCGCGGACGTGCTGGAAGCGTTAGGCGTGCAGATCAACCTGGACGCCGAGGAAGTGGCCCGGTGCGTGCGCTACGCGGGCATCGGCTTCATGTTCGCGCCCCTCTTCCACCCTGCCATGAAGTACGCCGCCCCGGTTCGCCGCGAGCTAGGCACCCGCACCGTGTTCAACATCCTTGGCCCCCTGACCAACCCGGCGGGCGCTCGCTCGCAAGTGCTGGGAGTGGCCGACGCGGCTCTCGCGCCCAAGATGGCGGGCGTGTTGGAGATGCTGGGGGCGCAACACGCCCTGGTGGTGCACGGTGACGGCGGCATGGACGAGCTGAGCCTCACAGGGCCTTCGGTCCTCTACCGGGTGCGTGCGGGATATGCCACCGAGCGCATGGAACTGGCCCCGGAAGACGTCGGGCTGGCACGCGCCTCCCGCGAGTCGCTCCTGGGCGGCACCGCCGAGGACAACGCCACCATCATCCGCTCGGTGCTGTCGGGCGAGCACGGGCCGCAACGCGACGTGGTGCTGTTGAACGCCGCCGCCGCTCTCCTGGCCGCCGAAGTGGTCACCTCCATGCAGGAGGGCGTGGACCTGGCGGCGCAGGCCATCGACAGCGGTGCCGCCTTAGATACGCTAGAACGGCTGGCGCGGTTCAGCCAGAACCCCGTGCTCACCGGCGGCCCTCCCATCGAGGATGCGACCGGTCCTGACGTGGCGCTGGAGGTGGAAGTAGCACTTACGGCGAATACCAAGCTGCACGTCGAGAGCAAGGAAGGCGCGGAGGTGGCCGCATGAGCATCCTCGCTGAGATTGTCGCCAACAAACGGGAAGAAGTCGCGTTCCGCAAGCTGGCCCGCCCGCTCATGGGCATCATGGCGCAGTTGCACCGGGCCACGCCCCCACGCGACTTTCGCGGCGCGCTGTCGGATTCGTCGCGGCAAGGCCCCAGGGTGATAGCCGAAATCAAGCGCCGCAGCCCCTCCAAAGGTGCCCTGCGCCCCGACCTCGACCCCGCGCAAGTCGCCTCGATTTACCAGCGCAACGGGGCCGCCGCTCTCTCGGTGCTGGCCGACAGCCGCTACTTCGGCGGCTCGCTGGACGACCTGGCCGTGGTGAGCATGTGGACCTCGCTGCCCGTGCTGTGCAAAGAGTTCCTGGTGGATGCATACCAGGTCTACGAGGCAAGGCTGGCAGGGGCGGACGCCGTGCTGCTGTTAGCCTCGGTGCTGGACGTGGAGCAGCTACGTGACTTCCGGGAGATAGCCGAAAGCCTCGGCATGGCGGCCCTGGTGGAGGTGCACAACGAAAGTGAATTGTTCGACGCGCTCCACTCCGGAGCGAGCATCGTGGGCATCAACAACCGCGACCTGCGCACCTTCGAGGTAAGCCTCGACACCACGATTCGGCTTCTGCCCCTGATACCGGACAGCGTGGTCACAGTGAGCGAGAGCGGCATCCGCGACACCTCCGACCGCGAAACAATGTCAGCCCTGGGTGTGGACGCCCTGCTCATCGGGGAGGGCCTGCTCACCTCGTCCGATCTGGCTGCGGCAACTCGCCGGATGTGCGGCACCATGTCGCCCGCACTGGTGGCGGCCCGATGATGATACAGGTAGAGGCCAGCCAGGGTCCGGTCGTGAAGATTTGCGGCCTCATGGACGCCCGCCACGCCCTTATTGCCGCCGAGAGTGGCGCGGAC
>JALZHG010000126.1 GCA_030914045.1 Chloroflexota bacterium
ACCCACACCAGGCGCGTATCGTCGGCAGCCAGCGACTGTTTGATGCCGGGACGCGTGGTGACGGTGATCGTTTTTACTTCGTGCGTGTCGAAGGCGTACAGGGTGTAGGTTGGCCGGTCGTTGGCGACCCAGAAGGTGTAGCGGTCGTTAGCAGTGGCTTCACCGAAAACGTCGCGCGCCAGTATCTGCGGGGTGGAGAGGGGCGTGGGCGTGCCTGGTGAGGTAGTGGGAGTTACCACCACAGGCGAGCCGCCGTACAGAGTGTTGTAGCGGAACCGGCCCAGGTGCCCCAGCAATATGTGGTTAGGCGCTCGCAGCTCGGGGTGTATCTCTATCACCGACCTCTCGAAGTACTGCACTTTGTACAGCTCGCCGTTCAGCTCCGACCGCTCCGTTAGCTCTTCAGAGATTGGATAGCCTTGCTGAGCCAACCCGCCGTTCTCACGCCAGTAGCGCAGGAACTCGCCGCCCAGCCACTTATCCGTTTGCGGGAAGTACAGGGACGATGGGCCTTTGTTCGGCTGCGGGCCGGGCGCGCCGTTGGGATAGCGCCTGTTGTACTCGAACCTGCCCAGGTGGACGAGCAGCACCTCGTATGGAGTGCCTGCGTATTCGGGGTGGTACTCGAAGACCGCGCGCTCGAAATACTGCACCGTGTAAAGGTTGCCGTTGAGGGGAGATATTTCGCCAATAGGCTCAGAGATGGGGTAGCCTTGCTGGGCCAACCCGCCGTAACGCTCCCAGTAGCGTAGAAAGATACCGCTTACGGTCCTGCCTGTCTCAGGGAACAGCTGCGAGCCGGAGCCGGGCACAGGCACCGGGGGCTGCAATGGTGTTGTCTGCGCCCGGCTGATCTGCGGCACGGCCAGCACAAGGAGCGCGATGCAGAGCGCTCCCACAACAGCAAGCCCTATTCTTGCAGGGCGGATCGGCCTCGAAACTTTACGGTTCATAGCAAGCTTCCTCGTGTGCTCAGGATATCTGCGTACCGCTCTCTATGTGCATATTTGTAATGACGTACCTGGCAGAGTCTCGGTTGCTGTCTAAAAGCTATCTCATAAATCTGCACCCCGAGAAAAGCACCCAGGCCCCACCCTGTCATTTCGAACGCAGTGAGAAATCTCGCCCTACACCAGGATGTTTCCTCTTTCTGGCTGTGCAGAGTGACTGAAGGAAAGGTGGTATTTGGTTCGCGAGGGACGAGATTTCTCACTGCGTTCGAAATGACATGGGCCGACTCTGCCGCCTCCACTTGGCAGTAATGTTTATAAGATAGCTTCTAGTTTGAAGATAAGCTGGCAAGCCGGACAGATATACGCCAGTATATCAGAAGATACTGACAGGAGTTGTCAGGAATAGTCTGTTAGTATGGCGCTGTTGGGCGATGGGTGCAATAACTGACAGGTTGGATGGCAGGCATTACACGGCCACCGTCAGTGTTGCCAAACCAGGGTTGTGGAGGCTCGGTTATGTGCCCCTTACTGGCACGCCACGAGCAAGGATGTGGAAAACTAGCAGCATGACGGCAGGTGAGCCTTCAGAACATCCATGCTATACTAGGAGTTGAACACCCGTTCTACTTATGTCTAGCTGCACCCGCCCTCACTTAAGATGGCAGGCGGATGCTCCGACTCCACATGAAAGCTTTAGCGATGCCCGTCACCTTCAAAGACATCACAGGGGACAACTTTGAGCTGGTGATTGGCCTGGAACTAGCGGACGACCAGCAAGGCTTCGTCCGCTCCAACCTATACTCTATCGCCCAGTCCAAAGCGATACCCGTGCTCATGCCCAAGGCCGTCTACAACGAACAGGACGAGCTTGTGGGCTTCGTGCTCTACCGGGGGGTGCGCGACCCCAACTCCGACCCCGACGGTTGGCTGGTGCGCATAATGATTGACAAGCGGTACCAGGGGCGCGGCTACGGCAGGCAAGCTATGGAGGAGATAATCAGGCTCGTGCGCGACGATATGGGCTGCCGGGCCATCGGCCTGTCGGTTGAGCCAAAGAACCAGAATGCTCGCAAGCTGTACGAAAGCCTGGGCTTCAAGGAGACGGGGGAAGCCATCCAGGGGCAGATTATCATGAAGCTCACGTTTGAGGAACAGCCAGCATGAGCGCCGGGCACAGTGTCGGCACGGTGATACATGAGGTGGACACGCCCCGCGACCGCCTCGAGCTAGAAGCCGGGTTCGAGGGCGTGGCTCCGGCGGAACTATTCCGCTACTGGACCGAGCCGGAGTTGTTGGTGCGCTGGTGGCCCAAAGAGGCCGAGGTGGAGGCGACCAAGGGAGGCAGCTACCATCTTTCGTGGCCCAAGATGGAGTGGCACCTGCGCGGCACTTACCACACCTTCAGCCCCGGTAGGCTGCTGGTCTTCACGTGGCGCTGGGACCACGAGCCGGACACTCCCACCCGCGTGATAACCCTAGATTTCCAGCCCCTAGAGCGCGTAAACGGCACGAGGCTGCACCTGACCCACGGCTACTACCGCGAGCACGTGCCGAAGGAGATGCAGGAGCGGCAGGGGCACCTGGAAGGTTGGCACTACTTCCTGGGGCAGTTGCAGGAGGTAACTCAGGGCACAAGTCACTAACGGAGCCAGGTGTGATTGTCAGAATCATTGCGCGCCGACGCTATCTTAGAGGTTTAGCCGACCTGGAGCGCCACGACCTTGATGCGTTGCTGTCCCAGTTCGCCGATCCCTGTCGCTTCATATTTATCAGCAGCAATACCCCTATGGGCGCTAACCTGCACTCCAAAGAAGCGGTACGCCGCTGGTTCGAGCGCTTGCACAGGCTGTTGCCGGATCCGCGCTTCGATGTAAAGGAACTGGTAATCAGCGGCTGGCCCTGGGACATTCGCCTGGCGGCTCGGGTTGTCATTCGCAGCACGGTTGCGGGCAAGCCATACGCTAATAACTTCGCTCAGTTTATCAGGCTGCGCATGGGACGCGTAGTATCGGATTACGTCATCGAAGACACACAGCGATTCGAGCAGGCATGCGCGACTTTAATTGCTTTAGGTGTAAAGGAGGCAGGGGCCGAGCCGATCCGTGATGCTGGCTGAGCCTGGATGCTGTTACTTACAGCGCGTAGGCGCAATCTTGTACTGACTCTACCAAATAGGGGATAATTGTATGCTCAGGACTTATAACAACCATTCCAAGTTCGAGGAAATCAGAGATATAATGCCGCAAGTAGAAGCACAGCGCTTGCCCGGCCACGCGCAGACGCACATCATTGTGCGCGGGGCGCGCGAGCACAACCTGAAGAACATAGACGTAGCCATACCACGCGACAAGCTGGTGGTGATCACCGGACTGTCCGGCTCCGGCAAGTCGTCGCTCGCCTTCGACACCATCTACGCCGAGGGCCAGCGCCGCTACGTGGAGTCGCTTTCGGCCTACGCCCGCCAGTTCCTGGGGCTGATGGAGAAGCCGGACGTCGATCTCATTGAGGGCCTATCCCCTGCCATCTCGATAGACCAGAAGGGCGCCTCCCGCAACCCACGCTCCACGGTGGGCACCATCACCGAGATATACGACTACATGCGCCTGCTGTTCGCCAGGGTGGGCCACCCTCACTGCCCCAACTGCGGGCGCGAGATCCACCAGCAAAGCTCACAGGAGATCGTGGACGCCGTGCAATCGCTGCCGGAGGGTTCGCGCATCCTGGTGCTGGCACCCATCATCCGCGACCGCAAAGGCGAGCACCAGAAGGTGCTAGAGGACCTGCGCCGGGCCGGTTACGTGCGCGCCCGCGTGGACGGCGAAGTACGCGACCTTGACACGCCGATTGACCTAGAAAAGTACAAGATGCACACCATCGAAGCGGTGGTAGACCGCCTCGTGGTGCGCTCCTCTGAAGCAGTCGGCGGCGAGGTAGACCCCGACCGCACCCGCCTGGCCGACTCGGTAGAAACGGCGCTCAAGCTGGGCAAGGGGATGGTGGTTATATCCATCATCGAAGGGGAGGAGCTTACCTTCTCGGAGCACTTCGCCTGCCCCAACTGCGGCATCTCGCTCGGCGCGATTGAGCCGCGCACCTTCTCGTTCAACTCGCCCCACGGCGCGTGCCCCGTATGCACCGGCCTCGGCACTCAGGTTGAACCCGACCCCGACCTGATCGTGCCCGACCGCAACCTCAGCATCATCGAGGGCGGACTGGCACCCTGGGCGCGCTCCTTCCAGCAGGGCGATAGCTACATGGCCGAGATCCTGGAGGCTGTGGGCCGGGCATACAATTTCAACCTGGAGACCCCTCTGTCGGAGTTGAATGAGGAGCAGATAAAGGTGCTCCTGTACGGCAACGAGAAGAAGGTACGGGTGCGGCACAAGAACTATCAGGGCCGCTGGCACGAGTACGACGTGCAGTACGAAGGCGCGGTGAACATAGTCAAGCGCCGGCATGCCGAAACCACGTCCGACACCATAAGGGGCGAGCTTGAGCGGTACATGAGCGACCGCCCCTGCCAGGCCTGCCGAGGGCAGCGTCTCAAGCCGGAGAGCCTGTCCGTCACCGTGGACGACAAGAACATAGCGGTGGTGGCCGGTTACTCGGTTAGAGAGGCCGCGAAGTTCTTCCAGCGACTGGCGGGCGACACGGACCAGCCTACGCCCCTCTCCGAGAAGGAGCAGATGATCGCCCGGCAAATCCTGAAGGAGATCCGGGAGCGCCTGGGCTTCCTCATGGACGTGGGCCTGAACTACCTCACTATAAACCGGACGGCGGCTACCCTGGCGGGCGGAGAGGCCCAGCGCATCCGGCTGGCTACGCAGATAGGCTCGTCCCTCATGGGCGTGCTCTACATCCTGGACGAGCCTTCCATCGGCCTGCACCAGCGCGACAACGTGCGCCTCATCAACACGCTGGTACGCCTGCGCGACCTGGGTAACACGCTGATCGTGGTGGAGCACGACGAAGAGACGATGCGCGTGGCCGACTGGATCATTGACATCGGGCCGGGCGCGGGCGAGCACGGCGGCAAGATCATAGCCGAGGGCACCTACGAAGACGTGCTGCGCAACCCCGACTCTATTACCGCCAAGTACCTCACCGGCGAGCGCGAGATAGCCCTGCCCAAGAAGCGGCGCAAGGGCAACGGCAAGAGCATCACCGTGCACGGGGCGACCGAGAACAACCTGAAGGACGTGACCGTGGAGTTCCCTCTGGGCAAGTTCATTTGCGTGACGGGCGTGTCGGGCTCCGGCAAGTCCACGCTCGTGCACGAGGTGCTGTCGCGCAAGATTTCGCAGACGCTGCACAACGCCAAGGACCGCCCTGGCGCGCACCGCAAGGTGGACGGCATCGAGCACATAGACAAAATGATAGAGATCGACCAGTCGCCTATCGGCCGCACGCCGCGCTCCAACCCGGCGACTTACACCGGCGCGTTCACACCCATCCGGGAGATATTCGCCAAGGTGCCCGAAGCCAAAGTGCGCGGCTACGACTCGGGTCGGTTCTCGTTCAACGTCAAGGGCGGGCGCTGCGAGGCGTGCCGGGGCGACGGCATCATCCAGATAGAGATGCAGTTCCTCCCAGACGTGTACGTGCCGTGCGAGGTGTGCCACGGGGCGCGCTACAACCGCGAGACGCTGGAGATACGCTACAAGGGCAAGAACATCGCGGAAGTGCTGGAGATGACGGTCGAGGAGGCCAACGACTTCTTCGACAACGTGCCCGCGATCAAGAACAAGCTCAAGACGCTGTGCGACGTGGGCCTGGGCTACATTCGCGTGGGCCAGCCCGCCACCACCCTTTCGGGCGGCGAAGCGCAACGCATCAAGCTGGCGGCGGAGCTATCGCGACGCTCCACAGGCAAGACGCTCTACATCCTGGACGAGCCGACCACCGGCCTGCACTTCGCTGACATCGACAAGCTGCTACACCTGCTGCAACGGCTCACCGAGGGCGGCAACACCGTGCTGGTAATCGAGCACAACCTGGACGTTATCAAGACCGCCGACTGGATAATAGACCTCGGCCCCGAAGGCGGCGACGCGGGTGGGGAAGTGGTGGCGATAGGCACCCCCGAAGACGTAGCCGACGCCCCCGGCTCGTACACGGGCGAGTTCCTGCGCAAGGTGCTGCCGGGCGCGGACAAGTCCAAGAGGGGCGCGGCTTAGATAGGGGTTCGAGATAGAGTCTAGTCAGCGGAGGCGGCATCTGGTATCATCCGGATGTCGCCTCCTTTGTATTCGTTGTGAATATTCGTGAGCACGCAAGTCGTAAGGTCGGAATACCAAAGGAAAACTAAGATGAGAAGTATAGACGCAGAACTGACGGTAACAGAAAAAGGAAAGGGCGTAGTCACCTTACCTCCTGACATTGAGCCGGGGGAGCATAAAGTGACCATTACCATCAACGATGGGCCTGCTACGGGCAATGGCAAGCAAAAGCCAATAGAATTCCTGGTTATCGAAGTAGATAAGTGGCCGGAGAACTTCTCCACCAGACGCGAGGACTTGTATGGCGGGTGGGCAGGTAATTCCACCTTGTTGGATCACAAGACCATTCCGTTGTGACCACAAAACTGTACTTCGATATACGTGTCAGGGAAGATTATTTATCTCGGAAGTATATCTCCACCAGCACTTCGCCTGGGTTATCCGTGTAGTATGAATGGCTGTCAACTGCCACAAACGTCAATCTGTCACCACTACTGTAATCCACTTCGAGGATGTCGCTTTCGACGTTAGTCTCTGCAGCATTCTGCGCTTCTTCTTGGCTGGGATGATATTGGTGATCTGCGAATTTTAGAGCTACCTCGTCTCTTATTCTCTCACCATCCCACTCTACTCCGTTATTCTTGAAGATTAGTACTGCTGTTAACCAGGTATCTTTTACATCAGGTGCGTTCGTTGAGTAAGCACCACTCACATATCGAAACAGATATCTACCAGATCGTTCTACATTGTACTCAGTCCCACGTGAGGAATTACCTGGCACGTGAATACGTTTCAAGAGCACGGGTTCGTTAGGAGTATTCGGTTTGACTGCTTCTCTCGGGACAGTTGCGCTTGGAATTCCCACTACAGTGTTGTCGGGTTGTATCACAGCAATAGTAGGCACAGGTGTTGGATCTCCTGGTTTATTATCGAACCGCCCATTCGCCCAAAGCAGGAAAACACCTGCAATAATTGCAGCTACTAGACCCTGCCAGATGCCCTTGTCACCTCTAGGATTAGAAACCTGACCAGGATTCATCTAAAAATCCACCTCATATTACTCATTACCGTTCTGGTAACGAAAGTGTGAACCTACATTCTAGGATCGTTATTTTGGGTATTCAGCACCACATCAGACCCCACGAATCTTTCGCTAAGACAACTTCATTATACACCAATAAGACAAATACTACTCGTTTTATTTGTAATGATTGTAGCACCTAACCAGTAGTATTACCTTGAGACAACTTTGGCTGATATCTAGCTAGCCACAACAACCCCACCGCCGCCAGCACCAGCACCCCCGGCACCAGCACGTCCCACACCCCAGGAAGCCCCACATCCACCAGGCTCGGCCTGTGTATCGCCGCCGTCAACCCCTCCAGCAAATAGCCCGGCTCCTCCAGCAACGGCGACTGAGAAGGGTCGTAGATGGTGACCTCTTCGCCAGGATCGCCCGCCAAGATGAGGCCGTGCAGCCTGTAGTACACCTGGAAGTCCACCAGAGCGCCCGGTATGGACACCACAGCGCCGAGCACAGCCAGCACACCCCACGCGCCTAACAGGGCAGACCGGGACGACAGCAGCGTTCTAGCTTTAGCCAGCGCGAATTCACCAATGGAAGCGAGGGGCCACGCCAGCAGCGGAAATAACGGCATGATGAGGCGCGGCCCCCAGGCGAAGTTGCCTGTCCAGGCCCACCAGGTGGCGTTGAAAATCAGGCCCATGATGGTGTGCGCTACGATGAGAGCCACGGCCACTCTGCCGGGGTAGGACCCACGCCGCCACATGAGCCACATGCCCAGGGGCGCGAGCAGCAGGGGCGGCGCGTACAGGAACATGCTCTTGCCGGGGCTGAGCAGAAGGCCCTCCAGGCCCACCAGCAACGGCGTGCTGAACCCCGCCTCCCGCTCGTACCCGGTGCGCAGCCAGGCGTCGGCCAGCGGTGCGAAACGCAGCCAATTGTAGAGCACCTGCCCCACCGCCGCGATGAGAGGCCCCACCGAGAAGAGCGCCCCCGCGACAATCGCCCGCCGGAGCATCTCGCCACGCGTTGCACCCTCAGAGCGCGCACTCCACGCAGCCATGAGCAGTACCATGAGTCCGGGCAGGGGCAAGAATACGGCGAAGGCGGGCTTGAGCCACACCATCCCACCGAGCATCATGCCCACATACAGCACCCTCCTAGATGTTGGCGCGTGCTGCCCCGCGGGCGGCACCAGTAGCAAGGTGGAGCCAAGCAACAGCAGCGCGCCCAACGGCTCGGAGAAGAAGGTGCGCCCGTAGTTGAGAGCGGGAGTAGCCAGCAGGTAAGTCCCGGCGACCGCGATTGCCACACCCGCAGAGGCGAAACGTCTACTTGCGCGGTACAGCGCCCAGCAGGTGACCGCCAGTATGGGCAGGTTGGTCATTGATACCGCGAAGCGGGTGACCGGCTCGTAGGACGCGCCGAACAGGGTGCCCAGTTTGCCCAGCCAGTAGAACGGCACCGCCACCAGGGGCAGGCCGAAGCCGTACTTGGTGAAAGCGTCGAGGCTTGGGTAGCGTGAGGGTCGCCCGTACTCCGCGAAGCCGCCTACCACCTGGTACATCCTGTCCGAGTCGAAGGCGTTGAGGAAGCCCATCGTCAGCAGGAGCAGCGCGGCGGAGAGCGCCGCCACTACGTAGACGGTGCGCCTGCGGGCGGTCGCGGGAGTCGGCCCTACCCTATCACCCAGCAACAGCAGCCCGGCCAGCGCGAGTGGGGCTATCCAGGCCATCGCGTCCATCCAGGGGTCGCGATAGACCGCCAGGGGGCCGAACACGGCGGGCACGGACGCTCCGCACGCCAGCGCGAGCAGGTACCGCCCAAACCACAACAGCATACAGGCATACAGCAGCACACCAGCAAGGCCCAGCAGCGTCAGGTCCACCCAGGCCTGCACCCGCGCTTCCGGTGCGTATACAGCCACTTCTTTCACCAGCACGCCGAGTACGCGCTTCTCGCCAGGCACTACAAGCTGCGGGGCGGATAGCGTCACGGTTGGGGCGCGGCTGGAGGCCACCGCCCATGCCTGTAAAGTCCAGGGCTGGCCCGGCTGCGTCTCTACCAGGGCAACTTCGCTGCCGCTGACCGCGAGGGTGACCGTGCGTGGAGTAGCCCCGCCCTCCACACCGCGCACCGTGATGTGTATCCGTCCCGGCCCCCAGTTCGGCAGCGCCATCTGCGCGGCAGGCTCGGTCCAGCGGTAGGTGCCCTGTTCGGCGCTCTGTTCGGGGGCGTGAAACCCGGCGGCCAGGTAGATGCGGTCGGCCTCCGTGCCGATGCGCACCGTCTCATCAGCCGACACCCTGAAAGCCAGGTAGGACATGCCTAGTACCACCAACCCGATTGCGGCAAGCGCGGCGAGGTGGCGGCCCCGGCTAGCGGACAGCAGGGCAGCGCGAACGCCAGAGGTGAGGGATAGGCGAGGTGCGGATGGCAGACCCAGGCCACTCCTGTGTGAGGGAATACCCCGCATGCGGCTGCGGGACAAGTCATTTTATGGTACCCTGTGGGTGCTGTCAATTGGCGCTATGCTTACAAACATAACAAGGAGCATGCTGATATGGGCAAGATAGTACCTGAGCTGGCCGTCTCCGACATGGAACAATCGCTGCAATTCTACACCACGCTGGGCTTCGTCAAGGACAACGAGGGCATAGTGGACGAACAGGGAGCGCAGTGGTACAGCCTGGCGCTGGGTGAAGCCTCCCTCTGGCTGATACGCTCCGACGTGGCACACGGCCTGGTGGAGGGCGACCCACGCGGCAACGGCGTAACTATCTACGTCGAGGTGGACGACATAGACACTCTGCACGAAAGGGTCAGCGACGCGGGCCTGCTGATGAACATCGTCAAGCCGATAGAGACGATGTGGTACGGCCTGCGCCAGTTCTCGATGGCCGACCCCGACGGCTACATTCTCACCCTCAACCAGCAGGTAGCCCAACCCGACGGCGCCGCGGGCGAAGGGCAGGCCGAGGAGGGCACCCAGGGAGAGGCCGGCGGTGAGTAGCCCCGCGAGCGACGGCCCCGGCACAACGCACCCGGCGCAAGGCGCTCCCTACCTGCAAGCCATCCTCGACCACCTCTCAGCCGCCGACCCGGTCATGGCCCGCCTCATAGAGCAGTGGGGTCCTCTCAGCATTACCGCCTCGCCCCAGGACGACTACTTCTTCACGGTGCTCGACGCGATTGCCTCTCAACAGCTTTCCAGCAAAGTCGCCGCTACCATCGTGGGCCGCATACGCGCCCTCGTTCCCGGCGAGGACACCCCTACCGCCGAGCAGATGTTCGCCATACCCGACCAGACGTTGCGCGACGTGGGCCTCTCCTGGGCCAAGGTGAGCTATATAAAAGACCTGGCAAGGCGGGTGGTATCGGGAGAGTTGGACCTCGTGCACGTGTCCCAGATGGAGGACGAGCAGATCATCAAGGAGCTAGTGGCGGTGAAGGGCATCGGCAGGTGGACCGCCGAGATGTTCCTCATATTCTCCCTGGGCCGCCCGGATGTCTTTGCCGTGGACGACTACGGCCTGCGCGTCGCCATGAAGCGCCTGTACGACCTGCCCGACCTCCCGAAGCCCGCGCCCATGCGCGAAATAGCCGAACGCTGGCGGCCCTATCGCTCCTATGCCTCTCTATACCTCTGGCGCAGCCTGGACAACTCGCCCAAAGTCGAGGCTATGGAGGTCAAAAGTTAGCTAATTAGATGGCAACTCATTAGACAGGCGATCCATTGAGAGTTGCGGGGAGGCGCGATTGTGTAGACCCTTTCCACGGACACGTGGAACAAAGGGTGCTATTTACTGTGCTATTCACTTGCGGCTGCGGCAAAAGAGGTGATAAATGTCCGATTCAAGCAACAAGGCTACTTCACTGAGGAAGCGACTTGTGAATTGGTTCCCTGTCATCATCTATGCAGTGGGGATTTATTTGCCTATGCCTTGGTATTTGACGTTTCTGCCCGCCCAAGTATTGCTGCCAGTGATATATGTGATCCCAATCATCGTTGTTGCCATATCATCAAAACTACGTGGTGGGACTACATCGATGCGTGTGTGGTTTCCTGGTATGATTGGCTGGGCTGCAGTGGTAATAGTAACGTATGCACGTGCATTGCAGAGCTTGGAAGATGCTCGGTCCAGTCAGTGGTGGCTGATAGGGGGTGGCCTTGTAGCCTTGTGGCTAGGCAGTCTTGTGGTTTCGGCTATTTCTACTAATGTGCCGAAGCAGCGTTGACTCGAGCGTCAGATCTGATACCTGTAAGTAAGATTCAACGGTATTCCAATTTACAGCTTTGAAAGGTACCAGATCATCATTCTAGCACCTATCGATCCTTCTAGTTCAACTCTGCAACCGGGGAGGATAACAGGGTGCTGTATGCCCCTCGCATTACAGTAGGAGCTTCCCGCCCTTTAGCCTCTACATCAATACCGGGCGTCTAACGAGCCTACCCCAGGCAAGGCCGCATCGAGGTACAGGCTGCCCTCAACCCTCGATACCGTGAAAGCCACAGGTGCACCACCCACAAGCACCTGGCTAGGGGCCTTATCGCCGGGCAGCAGCATATGCAGCTTTACCGACCTAGTCTGCCTCCCGCCCCAGGCGAGTGTCATGCTGCCGTCGGGCCGTAGCTGCCAATCGTAGGCGAAATATGCGCCACTGGCCTCGTACGAGAGGGCCACCCGCGCCGATTTCTGCCCTGTTACGGCCCAACGGGGCGAGAGGGTCACCGTCTCGTACAGCTTGCCGGTGTCCACCACGCCCGCAAGCCCCTCCGTCAGCGCGTTGAGCATGGCAGACGAACCCCAGCCGTCGGTGGTGAGCGTTTCGGGGGTGCCCAGGCCCGGTTGGCCTTCCGGGTGGTACCAGAGGTAAGAGCCGCCGGTGCGCTCGGTCAGGTCCCAGTAGCGGCGCAGGATGTCGGCCCCGTAAGCCTCGAAGCCGTGCTCGAACGCCCCACGCGCAAGCTCCCCACCCACCAGGGGCATGATGCCGCCGTTCAGGTAATCACCCGGCGGACCAAACGTCTTCGGGAAGGGCGGGTCTATGCTGTACCACTCCGCGAACGAGCGGCCCGCGTTCGCCACCCGCCGGGCCTGGTAGGTGCGCAACACCGCCGCCGCCTGCTCGTGCGACAGCGTGCCCCGGTTGAGCGCGTACGAGTTAGACAGGCTCAACTGCACGCTCTCGTCCGCGCCATGCGGGTCCACCGGGGTAAGGTGTACCTGGTGCGTATAGAAGCGGCCGTTCCAGGCTACGTTATTTAGGTTGAGCCGCAACCCTTCTGCACGTGCGTCCCATCTGGCCGCCTCGGCCTGCCTGCCGAAGTACCGCTCCATACCCGCCAGCAGACGCGACGATTGGTAGGCCCCGGTGTTGTCGCCGTGCATGATGCTCCAACGGGTGTGCTCGTCAATCGAGCGGCGCACGGTGCCCAGGTCGCTACCCTGCTCGTAGTCCCAGGTATCAATCGTGAACGCCCGTTTCACCAGGCCCAACGGCGCGTACCAGCGGCGCGGGTCGGTGAAAGTGTGTTCCAGGCCGCGCTCCATAGCGGGCAGCATGTCGCGCAGCCACGCGTCGTCGCCCGTAGCCTGCCAGGCGCGCCACACCCCCTCCACGAAAAGGTACTCCCGGTCGGCCTCTATCTCAATCTGGCCGCTGAACACGGGCGTGGCGGGCGTGTGGAAGTAGTAATCGTCAAACGAGCCGTCGGGGTGCTGAGCGCGCCGGAAGTGCTCGAGCGCGCTCTTCATGTCAGGCTCGAAGTAGCGAGCGCCTTTCAACTGGTGGACGTGATCGCGCAGCCAGATGGCGGAGTTATCGGGAGAGCGGTACCCACGCACCACATGCACGTTGTCGGGCGACGTGTACTCCACCACGTCCCGCGCCAGGTAGCCCTTCACTCGTGGGTAGAGGCCATCCCATACCACGTCGCCCGCAACGATACCCAACACGGGCGGCGCAACTGTCACCGCACCCCATAGCGCCGCCACTATCCGCCCGCCACTGTAGAGCGCGAAGCTCTGCCGCCCAGGCACGCCCGCCAGCGTGACGTTAAGGGGCTTCCCGGCCTGGATGGGATATGTGGCATACGAGCGATTGTCGCCCCCAAGCACCCGTACCTCCCCCGCGAGATCGCTAGCGACGACCACGGACGATAGCAACGGCACTTCGCCATCTGCGCTGCTTATGCGCAGGTTGGAAGCGGGAGGTGTGGCGGGCCAGGGGTCGCGCAGAATGGGGTCGAGCGAGGCCGCGCGCTCGGCACCCAGCAGGGTGAGCAGCACCTCGTACTCGGTGCCGGCGTGCTCCGGGTGCGACTCGAAGCGCGCTCGCTCGAAGTACTGCACCGTAAGCCCGTTCGCCTCGTCTCGCACCTCCGGCGATATTGGGTAGCCGAACTGCAACAGACCTCCGTGCCCCCGCCAGTACGCCAGGAAGGCCCCTCCCACCTTATAGCCGGTCTCGCGGAAAGCTACGTCGCCAGGGCCAGGAGGAGAGTCGTCGCGGGGAACCTGACGCTTCTCTGCCTTCAACCGCTCCGCACCCAACTGGCCCAGCAATATCTCATGTGGGGAGCCTGCATGCTCCGGGTGCAACTCAAAGCGGCTGCGCTCGAAGTACTGCACCAGGTAGCCACCCTCGTAGAAAGCCTCGGTGAGCGGGTAGCCAAACACAGGCAGGCCACCACGCGATTGCCAGTAGGTGAGAAACTTACCTTCGATGTTATGTCCAGTCGGGGCAAAATAGAGTCGGGCCACTGGGGTAGGTTGCGCCCCCTGGACAGGCACCACCAACGCTGGTTCAGCGGCATGCGGAAAGAGCAGCAAGGGTATAAGCAAGACCCATGCTGCCGAAGTGGATATGCGCCGCCTGATGTTACTCACCCTCACCTGGCATGGTAATTACGTCCCAGACAATCCCCTGAAGTTACTAATACAGTCACCTTCCAAGCGTGTGAGGAAGATAGTCACAGCACACTCGCACCAGCCCTACCCCTTGTCATTTCGAACGGAGTGAGAAATCTCGTCCTCTACCGGGATGTTACTGCTTTCTTATGGTACTGGTTGACTATAAGAAAGGCGTTACT
>JALZHG010000127.1:0-12500 GCA_030914045.1 Chloroflexota bacterium
CCCCATTCGGAGATCCACGGATCGGCCTGCAAGCGGCTCCCCGTGGCTTTTCGCAGCGTTGCCACGTCCTTCATCGGCCCTAGTTGCCAAGGCATCCACCATACGCCCTTCTTCGCTTGTCACCACCTCTACCTTGCCCCCCTCCTCTGCACACATGTGCTTCGGAGTGGAACTGCAGAGTTTGACAAGACATTTGCAGCGCATAATCGGTCATTCTTCTTTCTTGCGAAATTGAATTCCCATTTGCTTTGTTGCTAGTTACTCATTTGCAACTATTCTCTTGTTAAGGTACCTACACTCAGCGTTAGCCTTATGCAGTCTGCCGGTCCTGTTGTGACCGCCAGTCGCCGTTCTTGTTCAGAACGAGGAGCGGAGGTCCGTACGTTCGGCTGTGTATCTGTTCTGTAAAAGGGCAACAAAAGAGGCTTGGGCACTCGCCTCAAGCCTTCATGTGGCTGAAGAGTAGCGAGTTAGCTTATCCGGTTATTGCCTCGATCTGATGCATTCGTGTCCTTCGGCCTCTTGCGAACTGCTTATCCAGTCCTGGGCGCTTGGATATTATACGAAACCCGTTTTGCTTTGTCAAGCGATTTGGCTCTTCTTTTTCGAGCAATTTCGCTGCTGTTTTCGCACCAGTCCTCGGCTCTTTTTACAGTTCCAATTTTCCTGGGCGCTTCGTAATTATACGAAATTCGTAACGAGTTGTCAAACGAACTTGTCCGATTTTGTCCTGTTCCGAACTTGCTCAGAAAGTATATGGCTTCATTTGGGGGATGTCAAGAGAAGTAGAGGAGCCGGTGTCAACGTTGACACCGGCTCCCGCGCTACGGAAGAAAGATTTCCTCCATGGAAGAATGCTCCGGACGGCCTACTAACCTTTGATATCCTTTCCGGCAGTGCGGCCCGAAGCGCCGGTGTCCTGGTCGATGCCACTCTCCGCAACCAGGCTTTGGGCCAGCCTGGATAACTGCACGGCTATGTCAGCGACCCGCTTCTGGTCCCGGGCTAGTTTGCTCTTTGACTTGATTAACCCTGGTTGTCGAGCGGCCTCCGAGAAAATGGCCCGGTAGAAAGAGTTGCCATGAGCTATCTTGCTGGCCACCAGGATTTCGTCCATCTGGGGTATCTCGCTGGTTACCAGGTCGCGAATGTACTCGATCATACGCTCCGGCGCTGGATAATTCACCTGCTCCCAGACGGCCACCTCATGGTACGGCTGGTACTGGAACGAGACTCTCTTAATCCACTCCCTCAGCAACTGAGCACAATATTGAACGTCGGCGGCGTAACCACCCCCAATCTCGACATGGTTGCCTTCAAACTGGACGCTTATGGAGGTTTTGAGTTCCATTTGATTGAACTCATTCCTCACCACGTTGCCTTCGCAATCGGTGACGGTGACGCTGAGGAGCAAGCTATAATTGCCTTCAGACGGCGTGTTGGTCAGCTGGATGCTGGTGTCTGTTATGGAGTAGCCGACATGCACTGTCTGGGTCATTGCCGTACCCCCGGTCGCCAGGGGCATGGGGTAATGGGTTTCCACATTGGGGATGGCAACCGTGCCGCTGTTGCCGGTGAGGGGTACGACGGTGCTGCCCCTACTGAGGGTGAAGTGAGGCGTGAGCGGCAGGCCAACCAGCGCGCTGCTCAGGTGGTACGTGCCGGTTTGCTGCTGGGCAAACTCCGTGTAGGGGTAGTCCTTGGGTTCCGGCATACACCAGACTTTTGTGTGAAAGATGCCGCTGCTGAGAGCCGTGGTGCCGGTGGTGATAACAGAACCTTCCAGGTCAATTTCCTGCGCGATTGAGGCATGGGGGACGAAGATCGGCACGGTACCCTGGAGGCTAAGGCCTTCGGTGGTTATCACAGTGCTGCTGAACGACGCTCCGGGGAGGCCCTCAAAGTCAGTACCAGGTATGTCGTTGCCGAGAGCGGCATTTAGCCTGTCGCCCGCCATACTTGTGACGACTACATTAACGATGATATCTACTATCCCAGCGATGACGAGGCCCACGACACCGAATACATAGCCGGCCGCCAGCCAGCAATAGAAGGGGATGCCCACGTCCACATCAGGCTCGTCCATGTTCAGGTTGGGTGTGAGGGTAGTGCCGTTAATATCCAATGTGAGGGAGCCGTGGAATGTGCCGACAGCCTCGTAGCAGGGACCTGACTTACTTATTCCACCATTGATATCTATATGTCCATTGGCGAAGCTGTTAAAGATGTGGGTGAGGGTCACGCCATTCGTTTCGAAACCAAATCCTGGGCCGCACGAGACGGGTAAGTGCGGCGGGGTGGTATCGAATTCGTCGGCAAGACCGGGGCAGAAGATCAGCTCGTGAAAAGCCCTTGGTGAGATATTGATGCACACGCCATCATGCGCGGCGGTAATGGCGGTATCCGTCTTCTCATGGTGATCGCCCTCCCCGTGATTGGCCGCCAGCAAGATGCCGAAGAGGCCCAGCGCCTGCTTGTTGGGGTCGGCATGAGGGATGCAATGAACTTCCAGGCTCTCAAACTGAAGCTCGGGCCTGAACGAACCGTTTGCCCCCGGCACCACCGTGAAGGTAAAAGGAAGGGTAGGAGCGGGTTGATTACGCACCAAGCCGCTCAGCGCCTGGGTCGCCAGCGCCTTGAACGACGTGGGGCTGATTGAAGTGCCGGACAAGTCCTGGCTTATCTGGTTATTTGCCTGGTCCGACCAGTTGATTGCCACTGCGGCTGCGCCCATATTGATCGCCACCCGCCGGTCGGAGCCACCGGTGTTGACCAATTGTAGCGCGGCATTTATGGTGATGCTGCCATCCAGCGGGCAAATGGTCGCCTCCACAGGGGAGAAAATCGTTACCGAGGCACGATTGAATGCCATTGTCAGGGTGATGGTGTCGTCGGCGTTCAAGTTGAGTTGCAGGTCGGTGAAAATCAGGTGCGCGCTGCCACCCGTGCCGCTACCGGACACCGGCAGAGTTAGCTCGAAAGGAGGGTTTACCAGGACTTCGCCTATCCGCAGGTTGTTCTTTAGCAGCTTCAAAAGCGTTTCGCGCGAGATCTCCGTTACCAGATCGAACCCAGCCATCAGAGTCATTTTCCTGCTCTCCTTTCAAAGAGGCCGCGGAGGGTGAAGCGGACATGCTGCTTCGCTTTGTTGTTCTTCAGCGCGTTGTACGGTAGGTCGGACAATCCGGTGATCCGAGGCTCAAATAGCCTGATTTCTTGCTCGGCTCGCTCAGATAGAGCCACCCCGATGTCCGCGAGCAGCCTGAACGGGTGGATGAGGAATAGTTGCGCACCATTAGGGAAACTATTGATACGCTGGACTATCTCGTTCTCATGGTTCATCAACTCTTCAAAGGAGTCGACTTCCAGCCAGGGTTGGGGTGCCTGGTTGTCATACGGATCTGACTGCTTACTCACAAGTGCCTTCCTTTCACGGCTACAAAGAGCCTACCGCCGGGGACGTGCCGAAGCCGCGTGAATTCATGGAGCCACAAGAAGAGACATCCCAGCACTCTTCTTAACTAGAGGATGCTAGCTAGAGGAAGATCTCACTTCAATTAATCTGCTACGCACAGCAAAGCTGCCATGAAGGTGAGGTCCGATTTCTGTAGCCGTTACTGTAGACAATAATGATGAAAGAGAAGGACAGCAAGGGTGAAGAAGGCCGGACGTTATAGTAGCACCGTCCTCGCGCTGTGTCAATAGTAATATAACCAAGACTAAATTACAATTGTCCTTAAATGATGCTTGTTCAACTCGAAGGACCCCCAACGGTTGGTGCACGCCACCTCCCCATATGCTGGCGTAAGGACCCTGGTATGCAGGCTACAATTTCGTAAAGACTCTTACTTTCTTAGCGCGTGCTTTCGCCTCATACAAATGTATTTACCGTAGGGATCTTCTTGTCTCGGTACGAGTATCACGGGGCGCTATAATGATAAAATGCAGCCGAATACGGCACACTTTGTGATATATACCTCGCAAGCAGCCTCCCCTACTAAGGAAGCGTTGCGCCTTTACGCATACGGATAAGTATTTGACAACACCTTCCTTCGTACAACTTCTGCAAGCTGTCGCCGAGGCGGCTGACCAGGCCACCACTATCGAAGAGGCGGCGCAAATCTGCCTGGACCGCGTGTGCGCGTTCATGGGCTGGCCCGTGGGCCACCTCTACGTCTGCGGACGCCGCGCCGAGGACCAGCGCGGCGAGCTTGTGCCCACCACGATATGGCACATAGAAGACGTGCAGCCGGGCTTCGACGAGTTCAAGCAGGTGTCGGAGGAATTGACCTTCGGGGCGGGCGTCGGGCTGCCCGGCCGAGTGCTGGTCGATGGAAAGCCAGCGTGGGTCGGCAACGTCACCGACGATCCCGACTTTGCTCGCGCGCCGTTCGCTCGCAAGGCTGGTCTGCGGGCGGCGTTCGCTTCCCCTATCAGCGTGGGCGACGAGCTAGTAGGCGTGCTTGAGTTCTTCTCGGAGCAGGTGCTTGAGCCGGACGAGTCGCTGCTGGAGCTGATGACCAACCTGGGTGCGATGCTGGGGCGGGTGGTGGAGCGCAGCCGCGCACGGCAGGCCCTGCTTGAGAGCGAGGCTAAATACCGGCTCCTGGTGGAGCAAGCCTCTGATGGTATCGCCGTGTACGACCGGGGCGGCTGCATCCTGGAGGTGAACTCGCGGGCCGTCGAGATGATAGGGTACTCGCGAGAGGAGCTGCTGGAGCTAAACATTATGCAGGTGATCGCGCCCGAGGACCTGCAAAAGACACCGCTCCGCTTCGAGCAGCTAAGGAGCGGCGAGCCGGTCATAGGCGAGCGGGTGCTGGTGCGGCCCGACGGCTCGCGGCTGCCGGTGGAACTCAGCGCCCGCATGCTCAGCAACGGCAACGTGCAGGTCATAGTGCGCGACATCACGCAGCGCAAGCTGGCCGAGGAGCAGATACAGCGGCTGAATGAAGACCTGGAGCGTCGAGTGGCCGAGCGCACAGCCGAGTTACAGGAGACCAACCGCAGGCTGGAGGAGGCCCGCCAACAAGCCGAGGAAGCGGTGCACATACGCGAGGAACTGCTCTCGGTGGTGTCGCACGACCTGAAGAACCCGCTGGCCGCCATCCTGGGCAACACGCAAATGCTAGTCCGCAGGCTGGCTACCTCCCCCGGCGACGACAACGTGCAGTTGCTCAGGACGGCGGACCGCATCAGCCGCGCCGCCAACAAGATGCTCAACCTGGTGGACGAACTGCTTGACTTCGGGCGGTTGCAGGCGGGGCAGCCCCTTACCTTGCAGCTTGCGTCCAACGACCTTGTAGAGCTTGCCGCCCAGGTGGTCGAGGAGCACCAGCAGAGCACGAACATGCACCGCATGTCCCTGGAAGCCGAAGTGCCATCCCTCCCCGTCAGGTCGGACGCCACCAGGTTGGAGCGCGTGCTGAGCAACCTCCTGTCGAACGCGGTCAAGTACAGCCCAGAGGGTGGCGAGATAAAGGTGCGGGTGGCGAGGGAGCAGCACGACGGGCGGGAATGGGCGGTGCTCTCGGTGCGGGACGAGGGCCTAGGCATCCGAGAGCAGGACCTGCCCCACATATTCGAGTGGTTCCGGCGGGCGCAGAACAACTCCGGCAGGATAAGCGGGGCGGGTATCGGCCTTGCCAGCGCCAACCAGATAGTGAGCCAGCACAACGGCACGATAGAAGTGTCCAGCACCGATGGACAAGGCTCCACCTTCACGGTACGCTTGCCCCTCTCCTAGCCCCTTGCAGATTCCAAGTTCAGCGGAATATATCAGCTAACTTGTGCTATAATGGCCGAAGCACTTGACTGAATAAACTAGCCCGCACCAGCTACGCCTACTTATTACTTACCGGGGATTTGCTCCCCTGTTGTTATGTAGCTGGTGTGGTTCCGTATGTTGCGCACAGATGGTACGTTGCTTAGGGTGACACGTACCACGTCGCTAGTGGCGAACACTAGCCCGCAGGAAGCGAACGTAGTATGAGTAAGGCCAGTGGCAACTCCAGGTCCGTAGTGCCGCTTGAATTGCCCACCAAGACATCCCCAAACCCAGGCGTGTCCGCAGACGGCACCGTAGAGGCGCATACCTCTGCTACGAAGGTGCTCCTGGTCGAGAGCGACCGGGCGCAGGCGGACCTGCTACAGTCGCGGCTCGCCCAGGCCCCCGGCGAGTACCAGGTGCTCCACGTCACGACGCTGGCCGAGGCCACACAATGCCTCGCCAGCGAGCGCGTGCAGGTGGTCCTGCTTGACCTGACGCTGCACGACAGTTCGGGCCTCGCCACTTACAACAGGCTGCAATCCCATGCCCCTGAAGTGCCCATCGTCATACTTAGCAGCGCCGACGACGAGGCCCAGGCGTTCTCCGCCATACAGCAAGGTGCACAAGATTACCTGGTCAAAGAGCACGCGAGCAGCTATATGCTGGAACGCTGCATAGGTCGCACCCTGGAACGCAAACGCCTTTCCGATGACTGTACGAAGCAGTCGCAGGAGCTAGAGGCGCAACGGCGCACCCTGGCCGCCCTGATAGACAACATCGACGTGTCGATGATCGTGTTGGACGCTGGCGGGCACCTCACGCTGGTCAACGACTGCTGGACGAGGCGCTACCACATCCCCGCGGAGGCTGTGCTGGGCCGCCGCTTCGATGAGATAGAGGACTACCCCGTGTCAGCCGACGTGCAAAAGAGTGTGGACGCGGTACTTGCCACCGGGGAGCCGGTTTTGTTCCACGAGTGGTACTACAGTGACGCCAACCACCCGCAGGGCATGTACGTGGACGGCTCGATATTGCCGATAATCGACGCCGACGGCAAAGTCACGGGAGCCAGCAGCATAAGCATCGACGTTACCGAGAAAGTACGCGCGCGGCAGGCCGTAGAAGCCAGTAACGCCATCTTGGAGACCATCATCGAGGCCACGCCGGTAGGTCTCGCCTACTTCGACTGCGACATGCGCATCCTGAACATGAACTCCACTTACGCACAATGGGGTTTCCTGGACAGCACTACCGCCATCGGTAGGGTGTTGTACGACCTCAGGGAATCGGCAAGAGCGCGCGAGCACATACACCGGCGGGTGCTTGCCGGGGAGAGCATAGATGAAAAGAACATAGAGGTCAGGCCCCCGGCGGGGAACCACTCGCTCTACTACGATGTCTATTATCGCCCGGTACGCGCCGAGGCTTCCGGCGAAATCATCGGCATGGTCAGTGCCGTGGTAGACGTGACAGGCAGGATGGAGATTGAGAGGCAGAAGGACAACTTTCTTACCCTGGCCTCCCACGAGCTGCGCACGCCCATCACCTCCATCAAGGGCTACACGGAGCTACTGCTGCGCAATACCGACATCACCAACAACCCGAAGAACAAGCACTTCCTTGATGTAATCCACCAGCAGGTGAACCACCTCGTGCGGCTGGTGAACGACCTGGTGGACGTCTCTCGCATCGAGCGGGACGTGCTGCCGATGCACCGGGAGACTTTCAACCTGAGCAGCCTGGCCTCCAAAGTGGCCTACAGCATGCGCCTTGTCGCTCCCACACGGGAGATAAAGCTGGAGTCTCCCACCAGCCCGGTGCTGGTGAATGGGGATCGCGACCAACTGCAAGGGGTGCTGCAAAACCTCCTGGAGAACGCGCTGAAGTACGCGCCAGAGGACGAGCCGGTGGAGGTCAGCATAAGCGCGAGTGGGGCCGAGGTAGTGGCAGCGGTGCGCGATTACGGAGTGGGTGTGCCTCACGACCAACAGAGCAAGGTATTCGAGCGGTTCTATCGCGCTACCAACGCGGGTTCGCGCCCCCGCAACGGCCTGGGCCTGGGGCTGTTCCTCGCCCGTAGCGTAGTGGAGCGGCACGGCGGGCGCATCTGGGTGGAGTCGCGGCAGGGACAGGGCAGCACCTTCTACTTCGCGCTCCCCCTGGCGGAAGATACGGGCGAGGGGTACTAGCATGCCGCGGCGCTGTTCGCTGGTGCCAAAATCCAACTGATTTAGATACAGAATCTCTGTCTAAGTGGCGATTTCTGCGTTTAGGTATATGCTAGTGACCACGGCTGTTAGCAGGTGTGCCCACCTATTTACTCGTGGATATTAGTGAGTCTAAGAAGTGCCGGCACTGCCACCTAGCATAGGTGGGCACACAGTGCGTTAAGCAACTCCGAGCAATTGACTCTGGGAATTAGGATATCGTGCCTGCAGGCAACCACTGCTCCTCCTGCAACCATTCCCATGCTTCGCGGATGTGCTCAGGAGTAAATAAATCGTTCTTGCGTTGACTCCACCCACGTACCTTTGCAATGGCGGCATTGACATCGATGGCAGCTTGTGTGTCTTCCTGGGCTACCCAATGGACCGTTGCCAACAACTCCATGCTATATGGAGTCTCGAAGCCATCAATTAGCTTGCTAACACGTTCGAGTCGTTCTTCCGCATCTGCCGCATTCGCGAGGAGAGCACTTGCTTCTTCAATTGCTTCCGGCACCACAGATATCCCCGATGGGCTGCTACGATCGCCATAGCCCTTGATGAAATGGCCTTCCATATTCTGCAATATGAAATTGACCTTCTCCGCGTAGGGGCCATATTTGCTTGCTACATACTGGAGATTAAGTGGCTCACCTGCTGTCTGAAGAAAGTAAAGCAACTTCTGCACTTCGAGCAAAGAGGACTTGTACCCTACTTTGCGATAACGACTGAGTAGACTCACTACGAGTGCCCGAGTACGATTCATACGTGGTGGTTTGGTGCGCACCGGCATTGTATCAGCCTGTGGTGCGCTTCCAGGCTCAAAGAGCAGAACCCGCACATTTGGCAACTCTGCAACTGCGGCTTCAATCAAGGGCCGGACATCCTTCCAATCGAGCCCACCGTTTCCACAGCCTAATGGAGGGACTGCAATCGACTCTATACCAAGTAGCTGGACCTGCTTTACTAACGATTGCAGGCCTAGCTCAATATCAGGAATGTATGATTTACCCTTCCAGTGGTATTTCGTAGGGAAGTTGATGATATAGATTGGGTTCTCCCGGCGGCCTGTGTGCACAACGAGTACCTCACCCAGCTTCATCATACCTGCATCGCAGACTTTCTTGTATGCATGAAAGTTATCGGGGAAGGCTTGCTTGAATTGCAGTGCAATACCCTTACCCATAACACCTACACAGTTGACTGTGTTGATTAGGGCCTCGACATTTGCTTCAAGTAGGTTACCCTTACCAATCTCTATCATTCCCGTAACCTTCATAAGTAGTACAGACTTCGGTCAACAACTACCGGAGGCTGGTATTCACTTGCTGATATAGTGGCTTGTACATAGCTCTGCATTTGCTTATTAACTACAGATAGTCCCTCAACAAGCTCCCAGGGAAAGGAGTTCCATACTAGAAATTCCGCTTCCCGTCTGCGCTGTCGGTCTGGGAACTCTTGCGTATCATTCCACATGCGAGAGCTCATAACATCCCAATCAACCGCACTCAGATGCGCCAAGTCATCATAGAACCGAGTAATCCGCATAATGGGATGTCCATCGGTGAATACGAAGGGTAAGCCTGCTGCTTGTACTGTCTGGGCGCTACTGACCAAGTATACTAACGGAATAACACCTTCGGGATAGATCTGCACATTGCGAGAAATAAAATACATCATCGGGGAGCGCCCCGCGAAGAAAAATGGTACATAATCAGTCAGCGTACCCCTTGGCCCACAGGGCACCTTCTTTATGGCACGTTTGCGCTGAATATCTTCGGCGGCAATATCCGTGTACGGAGTGGTAGCCAGCTGGTTCTTGCACAGTAATCTACCCGATTCCACAATAGAGTTTAGATTCCGCACATGCGTGAAGTGGTAGATATGGTTAGGCTTGTTCATCCTATACTACTCCAGCCCTATATTAGCACATTTGTTCTTCTAATTCAATGGGCGAGTACGCTGAACACTTGTGCATGCCAGGCACCTGTTAGCAAACATAATAGCTCAGACGAGTTAACATCTGAGCTATTGGTGTGGAATATATAGTGGACCTGAGGAGACTCGAACTCCTGACCCCCGCAATGCAAATGCGATGCTCTCCCAACTGAGCTACAGGCCCATAGCACCTAAATTATAACAAATGCAGCCACGTCAAGACAAGCACCTCAATTGCCCCCGGCCTGGAAGCACGTGAGGGGGCTGAGCACCTGCACTCAAGGCATATGCTCAACCCCCTCACGTGCTGATCAGCGGACATTTACAGCGGTAATCGGAGTAGGAGTGGCGGTAGGAGTGGCGGTTGTGGTGGAGGTGGGGGTTGGGGTCGGGACGTCGCAGTTGGGGAAGAAGGTATTTGCCACTATTTTGGACGTTTGGCCCCTGGTGACCTGCAAGCCATACCTGAAGTAGGGCCGATTATCTGGCGCGACGCACGGTTCCCCAGGCACCTCGCCGCAAGGATATCCACCCATTACCTGTCGGCTGCCCAGCCTTTCAATCCACACGTAGAAGGGGTTGTCCACGGGCACATCCTCGAACTTCTGAGTTGCAGGGGTGTCATCGAAGCCTGCTGCGTTTGATACGATCTTGGAGATCTGCCCTCTTGTTGCCAGGTTGTAGGGCCGGAAATTAGGCCGGTAGGCGGGAGGTACGCACGGTTCCATGCCCTGTTGCCCGCATGGATAGCCGGACATCACACCTCGGTGGCTAAGTCGCTGCACGAAGTCATAGAAGGTGCTGTCGGGCGGCACATCCTCGTATATCTGCTCGCCCGCAGGCTCATCAAAGCCGGCCGATTGAGACACAATCTTGGCTATCTGCCCCCGGGTAACGAGGTTGCTGGGCCGGAAGTACGGCTTGTTGTCCTCGTCGCATGGCTCGTCTTGACCCGTGTCCGGGTTGGTACCACCACAACCGTAGCCACTTATGCTTCTCTTGCAGGTAAGACAGCGAGCATAGGGATAAAAGGTGTAGTCGGGCGGCACATCAGCGAATTCAAGACCGCAGCCCTCTACAGTAGGAATGGGGGTGAGAGTTGGCGCAACTGTGGGCGTATCAGTAATGGTAGGCGTTACCGTTGGGCAAGGGCGGACACCATAGTTCATAAACAGGGAGCGCCTAAAGTATTCAGTATCACTAGAGTAGGTACCTACAGCCCATACGTTCTTTGGGCTTATGGCTGCCACATCCCAAAGAGAGCCTTCCTCACCAGGGCCGACGTAACTTCCTACAACCGACCACTTTGTGCCGTTCCAGTGCATAGTCAGCGGTTGAAAGTCAAAGCCGCTATCGCCTGTATATCTCCCCACAGCCCATACGTCGTTCGAAGCAATGGCGGCAATTCCCATTAATACCACGCGCTCACCGAACTCAGGTCCGGGTACCACACTCCATTCACTACCATCCCAATGCTCAATCAAGGGCTGACCATGATCAGCGTCATTGACATACCAGCCCACCGTCCAAATATCACTTGAAGAAATGACAGCCATATCTTGTGCGTAGTGATAAGGATGATGAGTTACAGTACTCCATACAGAACCATCCCAATGCAAAACAAGAGCTTGCAGGGGGTTGGCCGCGTCCTGTGTGTGGCTCATTCCCAAGACCCAGATGTTATTAGATGAAACAACACCGATCTTGTGCAAGGTATTCCGGTTATTAGGGGCCGCGGGGACAGGATTGGGAGTATTGGTCAACTGCCACGAGCTACCGTCCCAATGGGCTGCAAGCGTCTTGTACCCGACTTGATGGTTGTCATAGTAACCAACCACCCATACGTCATTGGCCGCCACGGCCGCAACGTCCTCAAGTGTTACAGCGTAGTTGGGGATAGAGGGGCCAGGCACGTGACTCCACGAAGTGCCGTCCCAATGCAAAACTAAGGCCAGCCCTGCGCCCAGTCCGTTTGCATACGTACCGACAGCCCATACATCGTTTGAGGCCCTGGCGCTTACCGCCAATAATCGGTTTTCCAAGGATCCTGGATTCGGGCTTGGAACCGAAGTCCATTTCGAGCCATTCCAGTGTGCGATACCGGTCCTAGTCACAGGCTGTTCGCTATAATAGCTAGTCCCTACGGCCCAAATATCAGTCGCGCTTACAACCGAGACGCTATTCAGTTCAGGTCGGTCAGCATCAGGGCTATCAATCTGGCTCCAACCTTCACACATATTGCCTGAAGGACCTGCGCCGGACCCAGGCTGCGCAGGTGCCGCCGCAACAGTAAAAGCGTTCGCGGACGTTGTGACGAGGAACGCACCCCACACAAAGAGTGTCAAACTAAAAACGCAAGCCAGAAGCAGCAGAGAACCAGGCCGCCGCTTAGACCCCTCAATCGTAATAGTCACTTCCACCTCCCCCATGCAGCCACCTGAGGCAATGAAGAACCGTACTAGATAGCTATTAGTAAAGTATACCAAAAGCGAGTAGCAGTTTAGCTAAACGGCTAATGCAATTGCTAACGCACAAACCATCGAGAACTAGGTAGCAAAACACAACAAAAAGCACCTACTGAATAACAG